>JANODF010000972.1:0-39043 GCA_031412555.1 Archangium sp.
GGGAGAGGGTCGGGGTGAGGGGCCGAGCTGGCACGCCGTCTGCTCAACCCGAGGCATGCGACGAAAAAGCACCACGCGAGCCCGAAGCCTGAGACAGACCGCACCCAGGACCGAGAAGACGCTCTGGCCTCACCTTCGCGACCGGCGAATGCGCGGCTTCAAGTTCCGGCGTCAACACGCGGTCGGCCCGTACTTCCTCGACTATGCGTGCACCGAGCTCATGCTGGGCATCGAAGCCGATGGGGCCGGCCACGCTGATCAACGCGAGTACGACGCGGCGCGGGATGCGTATCTGCGCCGCCTCGGGTGGAGGATCTTGAGGTTTGGGAATGATGATGTGGTGCTCAGGCTCCATCCCGTTCTCGAGGTGATTCACCATGAGATTGGACTGTTGCTGACCCCTCACCCTAACCCTCTCCCCGAAGGGGAGAGGGGATCACGGGCCTCACCCCGACCCTCTCCCGAGAGGAGAGGGGGAGCAGGAGGGAGGCCAGCTTCTTTCCCACGGTCTTCCGCGACTGCCGCGTCACCTGGGCGATCTCCTCGTGCGTGAGACCCTCCCGGTAGGCGAGGGTGATCAGCTCCAGCTCTGCCAGTGACATCTTCGAGAGCGCCTTCTCCAGGTCCGCTCTCGCGGCGAGGTCGACTTCCACCGGGTCTTCTTCGTGGAACAAAGACCGCTTGAGCGCCTGCGTGTTCTGGTTGCGCAGCCGCTGCAGGCAATGCCTCGTCGCCACCGAGTACAGCCACGTCAACGGAGCGCTGCGCAGCCGGAACCGCCCCAACCCGGAGATCGCCGCCACGAAGACTTCCTGCACCGCTTCCTCCGCGTCGTGCGGATCACGCAGCAGGTTCTGACAGCGCCGAAAGACGACGCCGTGGTACCGCTCGAAAAGTTCGCCGATGTCGAGGGCCATGGGTCGGTCAGAACTTGAACGGGAAGGTGACCACGTCGCCTTGCTGCTGATGCCGCGGGAACTGCATGCCCTTGATCACCGCGCCCACGCAGGCCGCGACGTACGTGCCTCGGAACTCCAGGGAGGCGACCTCCACGCTGCGGGTCGTTCCGTTCTTCATGATGATCCACTTCATCACCAGCGTGCCCGTCGTCTTCGGATCCCGAACTCGCTGCGCCTCGACGCACTTGCCGAGCGCGCCCTTCTTCGCCAACACCGCCTCCATGATGTCGCTCTGACTGAGCGTCATCTTCTCCTGAACGCCCGCACCAGGCGCCGGGGGGATGTAGCCCGCGTTGCGCGGCCTGGTGGGCGGCTTCGTCACCGGGCTGCCGAAGGCCTGATCAAAATCCTCACCGCCTGCCTTGGTCGTCGGCAGCTCGCTGACGTCGGGCGTGACCGGCGCGTTGTTCGCCCCACGGCCCCGGCCATTGCCCCACCCGATGCCGCCACCACCCGCGCCCGTGCCGCGCAGCCCCAAACCGCCCTGCCCACGCGTCTCTCCAGAGAAGCCTCCGTGCACGTCGAGCTGTTGGATTCCCTCGAGGAGTCCCTTCGAGCCCAGGTTGGACTTGAAGCGGCCGCCGAGTTCGGAGTTCTGATCAGGCAGCAGCGTGGGCTCGGTCACCGTGACGGCAACCCGGTCGGTCACCCGCGCGTCATCCACCGCGACGAGCGAGGTGTACTTCGTGACCAGGTGAAACTCGAGACCGAGCGACGTGATCTGTTCGACCACCTCGGGCTTCGTTTCGTCGTACTGCACCGCGCTGAGCGCCTCGATGCGCCTTCGCGCCCACGCCATCTGCAGCGCATGGCCATTCGTGGAGAGCTCCGGCAACGTCACCGGCACCTCGAACACCACCGGCATGCCCGCCCGTTTGCCTCGCAGCACCACCGTGCCCGAACCCGCCGCGCGATAGCGGCCGTTGATGATCAGCGGCTGCACGTCGAAGAGATCAGGCACCTGGGCCGGCGTCTGATCGAGCACCGGCAATCCACCCCAGTCGATGCTGAGGTCGGTGATCAACGGCCGCGCCACGCGCCGGGTGAAGCGATTGACGGCCTCGACCGCGTCTTCGTCGGGGCGCAGGTACTGGTAGAAGCCGCGGCCCTCCTCCGACAGCCGCGAGAGCAGGAAGTGATTCACCGAGCTGCCGATGCCGAAGCCGAACACCCGCGCGCCACCGCGCAGCTTGCGCGTCTCGTCGAGGATCTCCTCTTCGTTGCCGATGAAGCCGTCGGTCATGAGCAGCACCATGCGCAGCCGCTTCGGGTCTTCAGCGCGCGCCAACGCCCGGCGGATGCCCGCCAGCTGGTTGGTGCCTCCACCTGAAGGCAGCGCGTTCAGGTACGCGATGGCCCGCCGCACGTCGTTCGGCGTCGCAGCGAGCGGCGCGTCGTGGAACGAGCTCGCGCTGTCGGCGAAGTCGATCAGCATGAAGGAGTCGTCGGGGTTCATCTGCTCCAGCGCCTGCGTCATCGCGCGTTTGGCGGCGGTGAGCGGCGCGCCGTTCATCGAGCAGGAGGTGTCGATGACGAACACCATCTCCTTCGGCGTGGGCGGCTGGTGCATCTCCTTGCTCTCGGGGTTGAGCATCAGCGCGAAGGCGCCACCAGCCGCCAGCACCGCGGCGCGCGCCAGGGTGCCCGAGACTCGCCAACGCACGATGAGATCCTTGTTGGGCAAGGTGTCCATCGGGTCGAGCGAGAGGCTCAGCTGAGAAGACGAGGGCCGGTCGACTTCGAGGCGGTGGGAGACGCTCCAGAGATCTTCGATCACCGTGCCGGCGTTGAGGCGCACGGCCACTTCGATGTCCCGGCCACTGCGCGCGGCCGGCGGCGTGATGCGCGAGGCGTCGGGGACCGAGTCGGTGTCTTTCGCGCTGCCACTGCCCTGGGATTCACCCGCCAGCGCGGCGCCCGGCACGTAGCGGGGCCCCACCACCATCGGAAAGTTCAGCGTGTAGATGCCGTCGTCGTAGCGAAGCGGCGCCACGTATTGCAGCGTGATGATCACCTGCTCACCGGGGAGCAGGTTCGCCACGGACTGCGTGAAGATGTTCGGGCGCTCTTGATCGAGCAGCGCCGCGCGGCGCCCTTGCGCCTTCGCCTGCTCGTATTGCTGCCGGGCCACCGCTCGTTTCTGAATGTTCGCGCGGATCACCCTGCTTCCCGCAGTCATCGTCATGTCGTGCACCGCCGAGTCGTCGGGCAGCGGAAAGACGTAGATGGCTTCGACCGGTGCGGTGAACGGGTTGCTGAAGGTCTGCGTCACGGTGACCGCCTGCATGAAGCCGGTCACTTCGATGTCGACCTTCGTGTGCTGCAGCGTGAAGGGGCGGGCGGGGCCGTCGTTGAGGGCTGCCTCCAGGCTGCCCTGGCCGAACTCCACGTTGTGTCCCCTCAGCGGCAACGAGCGGAGGTTGGCGCGCCAGGGTTGTTGGCGGGGCTCGAGCAGCTCGCGGCCTTGCCGCAGGCGCGGGGATTCTTTGAGCGGTTTGGTTGCCAGTTGATCAGGTCCGGCGGGCTTCACCGTGCTCACCACGAGGAGCGCGATCAATGCGGCGGGGAGCAGGGTGAGCGCGGCGGCGCGTTGTTTCCAGCGGCGATCTGCGCGGGCGGCAGCGTCTTTCGCTCGCAGGCTGCGCGGTGAGGCCGAGAAGGTTCTGGCGGTGCGTTCCATCTCGGAGAGCTGCTCGCGGCAGGCTTCGCAGGTGAGCAGGTGGCTCGTGACCTCGCGGCTCGCCTGGCCTGCCAGGAGCTGCTCCAGCGCGAACGGGGACGGATGCACGGCGTCAGGACCTCGGTTCATACAGGTGAGTTCCCTCAGCCCGGTTTTGTGGGAAGTGCGTCGTGATTACAGGGGCATGGCCCTCACCCCTCTTCAATCTGGTACTGCTCTGCCGTGTTCACTCAACGGCTTCCCAGAGGCGTGCTCGTCGCGTTCGAAGGCATCGACGGCTCAGGCAAGTCGACCCAGGCCAAGAAGTTCGTCGCGTGGGCCAGGACGCTCGGCATCGAGGTGATCAGCTCTCGTGAACCCACCGATGGTCCGTGGGGGAAGAAGATTCGCGAGGCGCGGTTCACGGCGCGCATGTCGCCCGAAGATGAGCTCGCCGCCTTCATCGCGGATCGCAAGGAGCACGTCGCGACGTTGATCAAACCCGCCCTCGCTCGCGGCGCGCTGGTGGTCATCGACCGGTATTATTATTCGACCGTCGCGTACCAGGGCGCGCGGGGCCTCGAGCCGAAGGCGCTGCTGGAGATGAACCGCGCGTTTGCTCCGGTGCCGGATCTCGTGGTGCTCGTCGACGTGGAGCCCAAGGCCGCGCTCGAGCGCATTGCGTCGCGAGGTGAGGGGACTGATCTTTTCGAGACGCTCTCGGCACTCACCAGAGTGCGGGAGATCTTTCTTTCGCTCGTCGATTCGCATGTCGCGAAGATCGATGGAGCCAGAGACCCTGAGGTGGTGTTCGGGGACGTGTTGTTGCGCGTGCTCTCGGGCCCCCTCGCCGGGTTCGTCGGGGAATCGGATGAGCTGCAGCCGGTGGCGAAGGTGTTTGAGAATGATCGGCTCAGCATGAGCGAGAAGGCCGAGCTGATTCGGAAGGTGCTCGGCGTGTGACTGGCCCCTCACCCCAACCCTCTCCCCAGAGGGGAGAGGGAGTCAGTTCACCTGAAGTTCGTCGAGGATCTTCTGCAGCCGCTCGATGTCGGGCGGCTTGCCGAAGTGCCGATCGAAACCCGCCTGCGCCGCGCGCTGTTGATCCTCCGGCGCCGCGTAGCCGCTCACCGCGATGAGGAAGACCGACTTGAGCGCCTCGTCTTCGCGGAACCGGCGGGCGACCTGGTAGCCATCCATCGAAGGCAACCCGATGTCGCACAGCAGCACGTCGGGCGAAAACTCGCGCGCCGCCAGCAAGCCTTCGGGCGCATCGTGCGCCACCCGCACCTCATGACCGTGCAGGGCCACCGACTGCTTCAAGGTGGTGGCTACGTCGACGTTGTCTTCGATGATCAACACCCGGCGCGGCTGCCGGCGGGGCGGGCTCGCCACCGGGGCCACGCTGCCCAGCAGCGGCACCCGCAAGGTGAACGACGCGCCCAGGCCCAGACCCGCGCTGTGCGCCGTGACCGAACCACCGTGCAGATCGATGAGGGACCTCACCAGCGCCAACCCCAACCCCAGCCCACTCTTGTGATGCGCCGCGCTGGAGTCGGCCTGGCTGAACGGCTTGAACAACCGCTCGAGCACGGAAGGTTCGATGCCGATGCCCTGATCAGCCACGGTGAGCTCCACCGAACCATCCGCCCCGGGCGCCAGGGTCACGGCGACCTGCTTCTTCTCGCCGGCGAACTTGAAGGCGTTGTCGAGCAGGTTGCCCATCACCTGGTGCAGCCGAATGCGATCGCCTTCCACCCATTGAGGCGCCGAAGGCAATGACACCTCGAGCGTCACGCCCGCCTTCTCTGCCGCGCCGCGGTGATCGTCAGCGCACTCGCGCACCACCTCGACCAGGTCGATCTTCTCCTTGGCCAGGCGAATCTTGCCGTTGGAGATGCGCGTCACGTCGAGCAGGTCTTCCACCAGCCTCGCGAGGACGCGGGTCTGCCGGGCGATCACCTGCTCGGCGCGCGCGCGCAGAGCGAGGTTGGCCCCCGCGTTGGACAACGCGAACAAGCTGTTCGAGACCGCGGCGAGGGGGTTGCGCAGCTCGTGCGCCAGCAGCCCCAGGAACTCGGCCCGGCGGCGATCGACGTCGGTGAGGATGACGGCCTGCTCCCTCAGCTGATCCGTCGCCGACTTGAGATCTTCGTTCTGCGCCTGAATCTCTTCGCCTTGCGCCTGCAGCTCTTCGTTCTGCGCCTGGATCTCTTCGCTCTGAACCTGCAGCTCCTCGTTCTGGGCCTGCAGCTCTTCGTTCTGCGCCTGAATCTGCTCGGTCTTGCCGTTGAGCTCGGCCAGCAGCTTCTTGATCTTCTCGAAGGCGGTGACGTTCTGCAGGCCGATGCCCAGCTGCGTGCCCGCCGATTCCAGGAAGGTCAGCTGCTCGGCAACCAGCTCGTGCAACGAAGCCACCAGCAACACGCCGACCACTTCGCCGTGCACGGTGATGGGCACGGCCGCCACGCAGCGCGGCGGCGCGTGGTCGTAACCGAGCCGCACGCTGAACGCGCTGTCGGGGGGAATGTCGCGCACCAGGATGGGCCGCTTCTCCCGCACCGCCTGCCAGGGAATGCCTTCACCCAGGCTCACCGCGGCCGACGTCTCACTGAGGGCCCGGGTGGCGATGGGCACCAGGCGTTGATCATCACGCCAATAGAGCGCTCCCACTTCGGCGTGCACGTGCTCGCAGATGGCCACCAGCGCCGCGTGCGAGATGTCTTCTTTCGAGAGGCTCGAGCCGGTGGCTGCGGCGACCTTGCCGTCGGCGCGCAGGCGCTGTTCACGGCGCTCGAGGGCGACGGCGGCCGAACCGAACGCGTGGCCCAGCTTGAGCATCTCGTCGTGCTTCGCGCGTTCCAAACCGTTGGAGGCCCAGGCGAGCGCCGGTTTCCAATCGCCCTTCTCCATCAGCTCGGAGATCTCCACCAGGTCGCGCGCGGGGCCCCGAATCGAGCGCACGGTGAACACCGCCACCAGCACGAAGAGCAGCACCGCCAGGGGCACGCCCACCAGGGTGCCCTCCACCGCTTGCCGGCGCGCGGCTTCCATCGCCTCCCAGGTCTGGGTGCGTTTCTGGCGCTGCAGCTCGCCCAGCGCCCGAAGGGTCTCGAACATGCGCTCGCGCGACACCACCAGGGCCGACTCCTTCTCCAGGACGGTGGAGGGATCGGCGTTGTGCACCAGCCGGTTCGCGTCTTCGAGGTAGCTGCTCGCCTGGGGCCGCAGCGTCATCACCTGCGCCTCGACGTCGGCATCCATCGGCAGGCTGCCCAGGTGGAGCAGCGCCTGCCGCGCCTCTTCCACGTTGAGGGTGTGCTGGCGCTGCCGCTCGGGGGTGGGGTTGAACAGGTGCGCGCGCACCCCGAGGGCCACCTTGAGCAGCCGGGCCTCGAGCTGGCCGACCGCGTCGCCCAGCGGCGCGACCCGGGTCATCAGCTGTTCCTGCCCGTGCGTGCTGTGCGCGGTCCACCGGGCGATGGCAGCGCCCAGGCTGGCGATCACCACGAAGATCAACGTGAAGCCCAACGCGAGGCGCTGCGCGATGCTCACATCACGGGCCGGTTTCATTCGAGCCCTCCTGGGCCGACCTGAAAGACCCGGCTCTGGCGGGACAACCCGGTCAGCCGGCGATCGATCGGCGTCGAAGGCCACTCGGCTTCCCCCAGGCACAAGAAGCCGCCGGGGCGTACGGCGCGGCGGAGCGCTCCGAACACCTCTTCGCGCACGTCACGCTGCAAGTAGATGAGCACGTTGCGACAGGACACCAGGTCGAACATTCCGTCTTCCGGCGCCGAAGCGAAGAGCAGGTCGTGACGCATGAAGCGCACCCGCGCCCGCACCTCGTCGCGCATGGCGAACATCGGGCGTTTGCCGTCGTCGAGCTCGAGCAACGCGCGTTGGGCCAACGCTTTGGGGAGTTCGGCCAATGCGTCGGCGGAATAGAGACCCAGCTGTGCCGCTTCGAGCGCCTGGGGATCGATGTCGGTGGCCAGCACCGTGCCCGGCACGTTCGCTTCTTCGAGCAGGAGGGCCAGGGTGTACGGCTCTTCACCGCAGCCACAGCCGGCAGACCAGATGCGCAGCGGTTTGCCTTGCGCCGCGAGCAGGGGCAACACGCGCTGGCGCAACGCATCGAAGGTGGGGGTGTGCCGGTAGAAGCGGCTCACTTTGATCGAGATGCGGCTGAGCAGGTGCCGCGCTTCGTCTTGATCAGCCTCGAGCATCACGAGGTAGCTGCCGAAGCTGCGCGCGCCGACCGAGATCATCCGGTTCGCCACCCGGCGCTCGACGGTGGCCTCGCGGTACCGGGAAAAGTCGACGCCGGTGCGTTGTCGAACCAGCCCGAGGATCGCGTCGAGCTCAGGGCTCATGGGCCGCCAGCTCCTCCAGGGTCTTCAGGAGCTCGACGGGATCGAACGGCTTCCGAACGGTGGCATCAGCGCCGAACTTGGTGGCCAGGCCGAGGTAGTTGCCGCGCACCACCTGCCCACCACCCGACATCGCGACGATCTTCATCGTCGGCCACCGCGCGCGGAACTGGGCGATCGTCTCGAAACCGTCGGTGCCGGGCATGAAGAGATCGGTGATCAACAGATCGACCGGCTGACGATCATGCATCGCCAACGCCTTCTTCCCGTCGCTCGTGGTCTCGGTTTCGTGCCCGGCGCTCTGAAGCATGAGCGCCATCGACTCGAGAACATCGGCGTTGTCGTCGACCACCAGAATACGCATCGAAGTGGCGAGGATAACCACGGGCCGTCGGGCCCTTCTAGATCTTCATGTCGCCCACTTGACCGGGCCGGCCAGCTCGCCTCAGTGTGGCTGCATGTTCCGCGGGCTCCCATTTCTAGTGGTACTGCTCGTCGGCTGCGGGCGAACGGAGCTCGTCGACTGCTACCAGATCAGCCTGCCGGCCCCGTTCATTCTTGCAGATGCAGGGCAAGAACGTTTCGAAGCGGGCGCGTGTGAGGGCCTCTCGCGGGTGTGCCCCCGCGGCTTTCATTGCGAACAGGGCGTCTGCATTCTCAACGGAGAACAAGGTGAGCTGCAGGTGACCCTGCAGTGGAAGAACGACCCCCGCACGCCGGAGGATCTCGATCTCCATCTGGTGGAGCCGCTCCCGGTGCAGGGCAGCTGTGAGATCTACTTCGGCACCGGCGGGTTGTTCGGCTGCACCCCGGTGGGCGTGCTCGACCTCGACGCGAACGGCGCCTGCGTCGACACCGACCGAAGTGGGGGCGCGGGGGCAGACACCGAAAACATCATCTACCCGCCCGGGCGCCCGGCCCCCCGCGGCCACTACATCGTGCGCGTGGACTATTGGGCCGAGTGCGGCAGCGCGCGCGAGGTGCCCTTCGTGGTGACCGTGCGCAACGGGAGCACCGTGACCCGGCGCACCGGCGTGTTCCGCCCGGGCGAATCCGACTCCGGGCAAGAGGGTTCGGGCGTCACCATGCTCGAGTTCGACATGCCGTGACTTTCTGGGTCGCTTCGCCTCGGCGCATCCTCCGTTTCGCTTCGGCTGCGCTCGCCCAGCGTTCCGCTGGACCGGCTTCGCTCCGGTTTCCGGCTCGCTGGGGAAAAAGAGTCAACACCCCGGGCCCGTGAGAATATGGGGCAGGCATCCCCCCCGTGTCCGACGACCCTCTCATCCCCCCGCTCGATCCGCTCATCGGAGCGCAGGTCGGCGACTACCAGATCATCGAACCCGTCGGCGAAGGCGGCATGGGGGTCGTGTATCGGGGCATCCAACCGGTCATCAAGAAGCGGGTGGCCATCAAGGTGCTCAAGCCCCAGGTGGCGGGTGACGAGCAGCAGGTGCGAAGGCTGATCGCCGAGGCCGAGTCGGTCAACGCCATCGGCCACCGCGGCATCATCGACATCTTCGGCCTGGGCACCCTGGGCGATGGCCGGCCCTACATCGTCATGGAGTTCCTCGAAGGTGAGGCCCTCGACGTGTGGTTGCAGAAGCAGCCGGGTGGGCGGGTGCCGTTGATCACCGCGCTGGAGCTGTTGCTCGAGGTCTGCGCGCCGCTCTCGGCCGCGCACCGGGCCAACGTCATTCACCGCGACCTGAAGCCTTCGAACGTCTTCTTGTGCCGGCAGGCCGACGGCACCCGGTTCCTCAAGATCCTCGACTTCGGGCTCGCCAAACGCGCCGTGGGCCTCGACGGCAATACCAAGCAGACCAGCCAGTCGGTGGTCTCGGGCACGCCCGATTACATGGCCCCCGAGCAGGCGCGCGGTCTCTCGATTTCCCCCCGCAGCGACATCTACGCGCTGGGGGTGATGGCCTTCGAGCTCTTCACCGGCCGGGTGCCGTTCCTGGGCGCCACCCCGATGGACGTGATGGTGGCGCACGTGGGCACGCCCCCGCCTTCACCGCAGTCGCTCGAGTCGTCGTTGCCCGCAGAGCTCGACGCGCTGGTGCTGCGCATGATGGCCAAGGCGCCCGAGGCCCGGCCCCAGACGGTGGAAGAGGTGCGCATCGCGCTGGAAGACGCGGTGGTGAACCTGGGCAACCCCCGGCCGCGCAGCTCGCGCGAGATGCCCGCCTTCGTGCCCGAGCCGGGCACGCCTTCGTTGCCGCCCATGTTTTCGCAGACCCCCAACACGGCTTCTCCGGTGGCCCGCACGCCGCTGGCCGAGCCGCGGGTGCAGCCGCGCTCCCGGGTGGGGGTGTGGATTGGGCTCGTGGTGCTGCTGGGCCTGGCCGGTGCGGGTGCCACCTGGGTCTTCACCCGCCCTGAGCCGAAGCCCGAGATGTCGCCGCTGGTGGCCCTGGTGGATCCACCCACGTTGATGGAAGAGCCCGACGCCGGTGAGTTCATCGACGCGGGCGAGCCGTTCGATGCAGGCGCGCTCGCGGCCGTGGAGGTGCCCGATGCGGGCGGGGAAGAAGCCGACGCGGGCATGCTGCTCGAGGTGATGGAGCTGACCGAGGTGAAGCCCGTCAAAGGCAAGGCGCCGCTCACCTCGAAGCAGCTCAAGGAGCGCATCGCCAAACTCACCGCGCGCGCCAAGAAGAAGAAAGACCTCGACCCCACCGCGTTGCAGTTCCTGGGGCGCTACCGCATCGAAGCGGCCGCGGCCGACTCCAACGCGCGAAGGCTCAAGCTCGAGAAAGCGCTCATCGACTGGGAACGCACGTTCCTGAAGAAGTGAGGGCGGACGAAGACGCTTCATTCATGAAGGAAGTAGAACAGCGCCATGGCTGACGGGTCTTCAGGCTGGTTCGTCTATGAACACACCGTAGAGGGCCTCTTCTTCAAGGCCCTGCGCGCGCGACTCACGCCGGAGCTGGAGCAGAAGCTGAAAGCCCTGGGCATCGACGTGCAGGGAAAACCCAGGAGCGTGCCGCAAGACCAGTGGGTGCGCGCGCTCGAGCTGGCCGCCCACGCGCTGTTCGAGGGCTCCACCGACGAACGCTTTCGCCAGCTGGGGCACTCGGTGATGCTCCGCTATGAAGAGACCGTGATGGGCAAGGCGGTCATCACGGTGATGCGCTTGATGGGGCCCAAACGAATCCTCGGGCGGATCAACTCGACCCTGCGCAGCGGGAACAACTTCATCGAGGCCTCGCTGGCACCCACCGGGCCCAACTCGTGGGAGGGCACCGTCAACGAGTGCAACGGGAACCCGTATTACATCGCGGGCGTGCTGGAGCAGGGGTTGATCATCTCCGGCGCGAAGTCGCCGCTGGTGCGGGTCTCCGAGTTCAACGGGCACTCGGCGCGGTTTCAAATCAGCTGGGTGTGAGCTTCTTTTCTTGCGGCGGATGACGGCGTGGGCGCTCGATTTGCGCGTTCCGAGACGTCGTCCATGGGCAAAATTCGGTGCCGTGTTTGCAGGTCGAGGTATGACCACCGCCATGAAAAATCTCACTCGACTCGCGCTGCTCTCCGCCGTGATCGCTTCATCGGCTGCTTTCGCCCAGGAAGGCATGCACCGCCCCGGCTACCTGCTGGACAGCGCCCCTCAGGAGCGCTCCACCCGGTTGGCCCTCTTCGCGGTGCTGCCGTACGGCTACTTCGGGCTCGGCGGCTTCCCCATCGGCGTGGGCGGCACCTTCTACATTCCCCTGGTGAAGGACGGCTTCATCCCGCCGGTCAACGATGAGTTCGGCATCGACTTCGGCGCCGACATCGTCTTCTTCCTCGGCTACAACAACCCCGTCGCCTTGTGGATCCCGGTCTCCGTGTTGTGGACCTTCCACATCCTCGACAACCTCCAGGTGTACGCGAAGGCCGGCATCGCCTTGCGCATCTGGCCCGGCTACTTCAACGCGGTGTGGCCCGACTTCACCACCGCGGTGGGTCTGAACTTCATGCTCAGCAAGAGCTTCGGGCTGCGCGCCGAGGCCGGTTACCCGGGCATCAAGCTGGGCATCGTTCTCAACTTCTGAAATCAGTGGAAGGCGAAGAGCCTATGAAGCCGGTGCCTTGACCGGCACCGCTTCGCGGGCTTCTTTGATGTCACCCGAGCCGCAGGCAGTGCAGGGGGCGAGCAACTTCTCCACGCTCCAGTTGCCGAATATCGAGACCTCGACGTCGAGGGCGCCCTTGCCGCAGACACATGGCAACGACTCGTTCTTCTTCATGGCGTCGAGTTAGCCCCCAGTTCGGGAGCGCCACAATGCGGCCAAACAGGGGAGTTACGACCGGGTAACGCGGCCCCTTGAATCGCCGTGGCGGGAGCCCACCCAAATCGGGTACTTCCCGGCCATGGGCGCACAATGGAAGCTGAAGGGTAAAGAGGCGAACTCGGCCGCCAAGGGCAAGCTCCTGAGCAAGGCCGCCAAGGAGCTCCTGATGGCCGCCAAGGCCGGCGCTGATCCTTCGACCAACGCGCGCCTGCGCATCGCCATCGAGTTCGCCAAGAAGGTCAGCATGACCAAGGACACCCTGGAGCGGGTGATCAAGAAGGGCTCGGGTCAGCTCGACGAAGAAGTGAACTACGAGACGGTCACCTACGAAGGCTTCGCGCCGCACCAGGTGCCCCTCATCGTGGAGTGTCTCACCGACAACCGCACCCGCACCGCCAGCAACATCCGCCAGCACTTCCGCAACGGGCAGATCGCCGCCACCGGCGCCATCTCGTGGGACTTCAGCCGGCTGGGCGCCATCGACGCGAAGGGCCCGGCGGGGTCCGACCCGGAGACCGCGGCCATCGAAGCGGGCGCGCAGGATCTCGAGGTGGGCGAAGAGGGCGTGACCCACTTCTACACCGAGCCGACTGATCTCGACGCCGTGCGGAAGGCCCTGGAGGCGGCGGGGTGGAAGGTCGAGTCGGCCGCGCTGGTGTGGAGAGCGAAGAACCCGGTCACCGTGGCGCCCGAACATCTGGCCCAGGTGGAGAAGTTCCTCGCGGAGATCGATGAAGATGACGACGTGCAGACGTTGTTCGTCGGGATGAAGTGAGCGGCGGCCACGGCCTGACCCCGCGACTTACTCGTAGCCCTCGGGCGCGGGTGCGCCGGGGATGCTGATACTCGCCGGCGGCTTCGACGAGGGCGGCGGCGGTGGTGGTGCAGGGCGCACAGGCAACACCATGGCGCCCGCATCACGAATCACCACGGTCTCGGTCGCTTTGCCCCACAACCCCTTGTCGGTGAACAGGTAGCTCACCCTCGCATCGGCGGCGCCAAACTGTTTCTGGCAGGCCGGGCTCGCCGACAACACGTACGCGCTCGCGGCCTGCCCATCAGGCAACGTTGCTTTCGGGCCCGGCGAGAAGCAGACACCAAAGCGGGCGACGAAGGCCTGCTCCAGCATGCCGGGCCACGGCTGATCAGACAACTCACCCGCATCGATCAGCTCGGCAGTCTCGGGATTCTCCGGCGGGGGCGGCGCCGACGGCAACCGGCCCGCGAAGGGGTCGACGGGCGCAGGCGGCGGCGGTCTGGCCTGCTCGGCCTTGAGGCGCGCCTGCTCAGCCACGATCTTCGAGGCCAGCGCCTGGGCACGCGGCTTCTCAATCGCCTCGTCGGAGATCGCCTGCAGCCCGCTCAACACCGCGTCCATCTGAGGGGAGAGCCAGGCGTCGTCGCCGTCGCGCGCGACGAGAATCGACTGCTCGGACTCCAGCTTGAAAAACTCGGGGCTCGATTTCTTGCGACAGCCCAACAGCACGAGCGCAGGCAGCAGCGCGCACAGCATCAAAACTCTCATGGAATTCGACTGTCCCCCCGGTTCAGAGCGCGCGCAAGTTGCCGACCGGCACCCACAGCCGACGACACCTCGCTATGCAAAGAGTTGCTGACCTCTTTGCGATCGCTAGGGTCAGCGCGGCCCAAGTAATTGGATTTCGTCGCGCTTCCTCCCGGAATGCCGCTTGCTCAGTGGGGCCGGGTCATGACCGCTCGCGCCTCCCGTTCAGGCTTCACCCTTCTCGAGATGATGATCGTGGTCGCCATCATCGGCATCGTCTCAGCCATGTCGGTGGCGACCCTCGACGAGATGGGCTCGCGCAACTCCACGCAGAACGCCGCCTCCGACGTCGTCACGGAGCTTCAGCTCATGCGCGCCCGCGCTCAGCAGCGGGGCTCCGACATCTACGTCATCGTCTACCCCACCATGACCAAAGCCGGCGCGCTGACGGGGGGCCGGGGCGCGCTGTTCTTCTACGAAGACGCCGACGGTGACTTTCTGACCGGCACCGGCGCTTGCGACGGCACGGCGGAGTGCGGGTGGACCAACTTCACGCCCCCCACCAACATCAGGTCGGTCGCGACCGAACGCGACCGCCTCCTGAAGGCCATCTACCTCGAGGACTACGCGAAGAAGAACGTGCGGTTCGGCAAGGCAGCCACCACCGCCTTCACGGCCCCTTTCACGGCCGTCGGCAGCGGGGCGAACGCCAACGGCTGCAGCTTCTGCTCGACGGGCGCCTCCGCCAGGGGCGCGCTGGTCTTCACGGGCGATCAACAGCTCCGCTTCCTCGACAACGCGGGTGCCCCCGTGGCGCAGCGGGTCGGCGGCCTCGCCCTGCAGGGCGTCAAAGACCCTGACAACACCATTCTCTTCGGGCTCGTTTCTGCGACGGGCTACGTCGCCACGGTGAGGTAACCCATGTCTCGCAATCGTCAGCCTCGGGGTGTCACCCTGCTCGAAGGCCTCATTTCGTCGGTCATCCTGCTGACCGGAATGGTCGGGGTGCTGCAGGGCGTGATGGTGGCCTCGACCCAGAACGCCATCGCCAACCGGCAAACCCGCGCGTCAGTGGTGGCCAGCGAGCTGCTCTCGGCCATCGAGATGCAGCGCCGCGAGCGCCTGTTCGCCGTGGGCGGCCTGTTCGCCAGCTGCACGGCGTTGCCGCTCCCCACCCCGCTCCAGCCCTACGCCGGCACCCTCGACCCGATGCCCCCTGGCCTGGCCGGCTTCACCGGCTGTTACGTCGACTTCGACGCGGCGGCTGCCTTTCAGGGCATCACCCCCGGCTACACCACCACGGATCGCGGGGTGTTCGAGCGCGTGCTCATCGTCTATCGCAACACCACCAACGATGAGGTCGTCTACGTCGGCGTCAACGTGGGGTGGCGCGATTCAGGCCGCATTCGGGTGATTCAGCGAATGACCAGCCTCTACAACACCACCATCAACCAGACGAACCTGGAGTTCTGAAGATGCAGACTCCGCGCTCCTCAGGCTTCACCCTCTCGGAGCTCCTCGTGGGGCTCGTCGTCACCAGCATCACCCTGGTCGCCGTCGCCATGTCGGTCATCTCGGTGCAGCGCAGCTACCAGGCCGAGACCTCAGTGAAGGTCGTCACCGAGAATGGCCGCACGGCGCTCGAGTATCTCGAGCGCGTGCTCCCCCTGGCGGGCTACGGGCTCGACCCCCGCATCGCCTTCGACGTGACCGCGACGGTGCCTGGTGGCGTTCAGCGCGACAACGCGGCCGTCGGCGGCGTGCTGCCCGCGACCACGCCCGTAGTGACCGACGACCTCGCCTTCCGTTACCGAGACCCGGCGTGGCTGCGCGCGGGCCGGCTCAACGCAGGCGCCACGTCGTTGACCCTCGACACCGCGGTGGGCGTCGCGTTGCCGGTGGGCAAGCTGCTCATGGTGGCCTGCCGCGGCGGGGTCGATGTGCAGGTGGTGGCGGTGCAGGCGGCCGTGGTTGCAGGCGATACGGCGCTGAACGTCGCGCCCGCCCCGGCCCCGTTCGTCAACAACACCAACAACTGCCTGACCGTGGCGGGCGCCGCTTCCCCCTGGGTCTTCCTGGTGCACGAGCACCGGCTTCGCATCGTCAACCTCGGAGGCCGCCCCTGGCTCGTCGCCTTCCGTGACCTGACGGCCGACGTCACCGTCACCACGCTCGACAACTTCGACCCCATCGCCGCCGACGTGGAGAACTTTCAGGTCGCCTTCGGCATGAACCGGCCCGCTCCGGGCGTCGCCTGTTGCCAGGGCGCTCCTGACGCCACCGGCAACTCGAACTGGATCATCGGGGACAGCCTCAGCCCGATGGAGACGGTCTTTGCGCAGCCGGGCAGTGTGCTCACGACGTTGCCCCGGTACCGCACCGGCTACACCGAGGCGTCGCGCTACACGCTGCACCCGGCCAACATCCGGAGCATTCATGTCTCGTTCGTTTCCCGCTCTTCGCGCGTCGAGCCCACCGGCCGGCGCATGAGCCAGACCGAAGACCTCTTCAACTACGACGCCCCGCCCTCGACGATCGATGGCTACTACCGCACCACCTTCCACACCGCGATCGCCGTGCCCAACATGCTCTCTCGCAGCTTCTTCGTTCCCTCTCTGCGTTCTGCCGCCGACGCCAGAGATCTCAACTCCTGGGGGGGCTGAAAACCCATGACTCCGACAAAATCCAGAAACGGCAATGCGCTGCTGATGACGATGATCGCCCTGGCGATCTTGATGATGATCGTCGCAGCCGCCATTCAGTTCACCGGCACCAACCGCGAAGCGGCGACCGCCAAGGCCCGCGGCGACGAGATGCAGGCTTGCGCCGTCAACGCGCGCAAGATGCTGCTGGCCAAGCTGCGCACCTTCGGCGTGCCCACCGGCGGGCTGGTGCTGCAGAGCAAGATCCCCGATGCGCAGACCACCGGTGAACAGCGCCAGGTGCTCACGGGCCACTTCGGCGCCACGGCGCCCGAGGCGGTCATCGTGAAGATCGACAGCACGACCATGGGCGCCTCGCGCGACCAGGTGCGCGACGTCTCGAACACCCTGGCTTCCACCACCCTGGGCGGCGACTACTACCGGGTGATCGTCACCTGCCGCCACCCCTCCTCGAACGCTGAGAGCGAGCTCGAGTTCACCTTCCGTCACGGCTTGTGAGGACACCCATGAGAACTCCCCTTCGAACCACTTCCCTGCTCGTCGCCGCGCTCATCGCGGTGGGCAGCAGCGACGGCTTGGCCATCGACCCGGGCGCATGCTGCGCCGCGCAGACCTCCCGCGTCGACTCGTTGATGAACCCGGTCGTCGGGGGCGACGAGGGCTTCTTCAAGTCGAGCGGTACGCCGACCACCGTGATGTTCCTGGTGGGCACGTACTCGTCGATGCTCGACTTCGTCACGCCCCTGCCGGCCAACGGCTCGGGCTGCACCAACGCCGCCGACGTCACGGGCTTTGCGAGCTTCTACGACCTCACCAACCCGCTCAAGCTGGGCCTGACGCCGGTCGATGCCGACCCCACGCTTGCGGCGGTGTTCTTCGACCCCAACAGGTTCTACACGACCACCTCGACTGGGCTTCGCTCGGCGACGCCGGGCAGAACCCTCGACTCCTCGAACACCGGCAACTACAACACCATCAACTCGTGGGGCACCCCGGCCGATGTCTGCGGCGCGCCGGGCCTGGGCCTCTCGGCGGCTGACACCCTGGTTTGCAGTGCCTGCCTCGTTTCGACGGGCTGGTACCGCAAAGACAGCAGTCGATACGCGGTGAAGGGCGGGGTGCTCAACCTGCGCCCCCCGAAGTTCGTGACCACCCGCGCTGTGGTGAAGGACGTCGCCGCGAGCTTGAGCAACGTGCGCATCGGCTTTGCCGCTTTCCACCCCGGCAGCAACAACGAGCTCTATGACGCGCCCCGCATCCCCGTGCGCGTCAGCCCTGCGTGTGGAGCGCTCAACCCCATCGACCCCGTGCCCGTCTTGAACGCGGTGCGAAGCAGCATCAACACCCTTCGTTTCAACGGTGGCGAGCGGCAGATCGGAGAAGCCCTCACCGGCATCGGCGCGTACTTCGCACAGAAGGCGCAATGGCAGACCTGGTTTGACGCCTTCACCCCGGCCGCCGGTTACTTGAGCCCCAGTGCAGGGGGTGGTGCGCCCGGCCAGCTGTGGTCGAAGAACTATTACCAGACCGACTCTTTCGGAAATCAGCCGACCGTCTATGACCTGGGCGAAGCATTCTGCTCCGACTGCCAACAGACCATGGTCATCGTGCTGACCGACGGCACGCCGCTGGCCGACAACTCGGTGCCCGCCTACCAGATGCTCGAGCTCCTCAAGGCACAGGGCGCGGTGCTCCCGACCGGTGCGCCGCTGACGTTCAACCCCGGCGCGGGGGGGACCTGCCCCAACACCTCAGCCGTGGGCGGCGTGAACTTCTGCGACCGCTTCGGCGCCACCAAGTGTGATTGCGACTTCCCTCCGACTGGCCAGCGCTCGCCTGACGAAACCAATCGCAACCTGATGGACGACGTGGCGTTCTTCCTGGCCAACATGGACCTGCGGCCCGACAGGCCGGGCAAGCAGACCATCAAGACGTACACCATCGGCCTGGGTGACAACTCGCCCATGCTGCAGAGCATCGCGTACGCCGGCGGCGGTCTCTTCTACTCCGCCAGCGACTCGGCCCAGCTCAAGAGCGCGGTCATCGCGGCCATCACCGACGTGCAGTCGAAGACGACGGGCTTCTCGGGCGCCGCCGTGGCCGCGGTTCAGACGGGGACCTCGGAGGCCATCTTGCCGCGCCTCATTCCCCGCGCTGACAAGCCGTGGCTCGGCTCGTTGTGGCGCTTCCAGCTGTACAACGAGTTCGTCGAAGGTGTGAGCATCACCGACGGCGGGTTGAACAACGTCGTGATGATCGACGACGCCGGCGCGAAGGTGACCGAAGACCTCACCACGGGGGGCTTCGTCAAGACTGGCTCGGCGACGCAGGCCGACGAGTTCTGGGAAGCAGGCTCAGGGCTGGTCGCGCTGGGTCACGCCAACCGCAATCTGTGGACGGTGCGCGACACGAGCAACGACGGCGCCTTCACTTCGGCCGACACCATGCTCGAGTTCAGCATGGCCAACCGCGCCACGCTCCAGCAGTACCTGGGCGTGCTCGGCACTCCCTTCTGCCCCATCGCCGCGGGCGCCTCGGGCACCCTGCTGACCAAGCTCAACCTGACCGCCACGCAGCTGGCGACGCTGGTGAACACCGTCTACGCAGGGACCGTGGTGGCCGCACCCACCACTCAGGGTGAACTCAACAACCTGTGCGTCGCAGGGCTCATTCTCTACCTGCGCGGTGCCGACCTTGCCGATGAAGATGGAGACACCAACCGCACCGAGACCCGGCGCAGCGTGCTGGCCGACATCTTCCACTCCACTCCGGTCACCGTGGTGCCCCCCGTCGACGCGTTCTTGTGTGAGCTGGGTGTCATCAACCAGTGCACTCGCACGCTCTTCTCTCAGACGCTCGGCGTGGCAGCGACTGATCTGGCGCAGTACCCCGGCGAGCAGGATTGTGCGAGCACCACCGTTCCGCGCAACGCCTACGACGCGTACGTGTATCGCAACCGCAAGCGCGAGAAGGCCGTGCTCGTGGGAAGCAACGATGGCGTGCTCCATGCTTTCGCGAACGGTACGGCCACTGAGGTCTGCCCCAGCGGCAACTCCACCGTCACCTACAACCAGGGCACCGGCCGGGAGATCTGGGGCTTCATTCCCCCAGATCAACTCTCGCGCCTGCAAGACCAGCTGTCGGGTCACACCTACGGCGTCGATGGTGACGTGATGGTGCGCGACATCTGGGCCGACGGCTCAGGCAGCCTCGTCTCCGGCGTCAACGGCATCAAGGAGCGCGATGAGTTCCACACCGTGGCCATCGCGGCAGAAGGCCGCGGCGGCACGCACTACTTCGCGCTCGAGGTCGACTACAACGTGTCGGGCGGGCTGCAGACGACGGTGCGAACCCAGCCGAAGTTCCTGTGGATGTTCCCCCAGCCGTGCAGCGAAGAAGGCGCGGCGTTCGGCAAGACCCTCTACAGCCTCTCGCCCAAGCCGCCGCCCATCGGGCCCGTCTTGACGCGCGCCAGCAGCGCCTCCAAGTCTCGCTACAGCGTCGACACCAGGGAGACCTGGGTGGTGGCGTTGTCGGGCGGCTGGTCGCCGGGCCGTGAGCGTGGCCGCGGCATCTACGTGGTCGACGCCTGGCAGGGCGCGGTCAACGGCCGCACTGACAACCTGTGGTGGAAGTTCGAGTTCGTCGAGAACGCCTCGGGTGACCTCGCCCCTGCGCGCAAGCTCGGTCAGTCGGTCGCCTCACCGGTGGCCATGGTCGACTACGGGTCGAACACCGAGCCCCGCCAGGATGGCTTCTTCGACACGGCCGTCTTCGGCGACGTGCAAGGCCAGCTCTGGTTGGCGCGCATGTTCGAGCCGGGCGTGGTCGACACCTCACCGCCACACCTCATCACCAACTGGCGTGCCGGCCGTGCGTTCGAGATGGATCGCGACGGCACCCCCGTGCCGCCCGGCCTCGACCCTGATGGCGACAACGATGACGACCCCGACGTGCGCTCGACCAGCAACCGCCACCCTTTCTATTACCTCCCCGCGGTGGTGATCGAGCCGGGCACGAACATGCTGCGCGCCTTCATCGGCACGGGTGACCGCTATTCCGTGCTCGATACCCCCAAGCCGGTCTGCCGCTTCGACAACCCGTTGGCCTGCGCCAAGGCCCAGTGCAACGAGGTCAAGGTGCGCTACCGCTTCAACGGCCCCGCCGCGGTCAACAAGCTGGAGACCCGCTACAAGAAGCGTCAGTTCTCCACTGGCAAGTACCAATCGGCTTCGGGGTCGGGCGCGGTCTGCGGCATTCCCGGC
This sequence comes from Archangium sp., assembly GCA_031412555.1. Lineage (GTDB taxonomy): Bacteria > Myxococcota > Myxococcia > Myxococcales > Myxococcaceae > Archangium_A. Next base: position 20,701 of record JANODF010000972.1, read on the forward strand.
ACCAACAACGTCGATGCGCAATTCGAGCAATACAAGGTCAGGCAGTGCCGCTTGAACAACGCGACCGACGTCAGCCCGTCGAACAATCTCAACGACGCGCGGGTGCGATGTCAGCAGAACCTCGCGGCCAGCTCCTATTCCTGCAACTACGATGGCACCCCCACCGTGCTGACGCAGGATCTGCTGAACGCCAGCCTCTCTGATGACTCGAACCTGGGGAAGAACCGGTTCATCGGGGTGCTGGCGTACGGCGGCACGCGCATCTTCACCGAGGGCAACAACTCGTCGACCAAGTACGACGATGAGCGCCTGACCGACCGCGGCGATCTCGTCGACGTGACCGCGACCACCTGCACGGGCCCGGGCGCCTGTACGGGGCCCACGGCGAATGCGAACGGCTGGTTCATCGACTACGACGTGCTGCCGACGAAGACGGCCACGGGCTCTGCGGTGCTCGCCAGCTGCGTGTTGTGGAACACCCTGACCCCGGCGACCGGCTCCGCGAGCAGCTGCTCTGCTGGGGCGGGTGCGCCAGAAGCTCGGCTGGCCCAGGCGAACTTCCTCACTGGAGCGCCTGACTGTGCCGACGGCTTCCTCGACGGCGGCATCTCGCAGCGGTTCCTTTCCCGTACCGTCGTCGCGCCGCCTCCGGAACCGGCGAGCACGATTCAGGTCTCCAAGTCGGGTCAGGTTCGGTACTCGGCCCTCGTGGTCGAGCCGGGCCAGACCACGAGCGTGAACGTCACCAACGGGCAGGACACCCTGCAGCTGGTTTACGAGTTGCCCATCTCGCGCGCCTTGCACGAGTGCCGGCACGATGACGGCGGCTGCGTCGTGATTCCCTGAAGAAGATGCAGGCCGGGGTCTCTTCCACCCTGCTGTGCCGCCTGGCGATCGCGCTCCTGGCGGTGATGGGTTTCGTCGCGCCGCTCGCGCAGCCCGAAGCCGATGGAGTGGTGCAGACGGCGGCGGGGCGACCTGTGGCCGTCGTCTCCCCCCGCGCCGTTTCTTCCGAAGTCGAAGCGGAGCCTGCGGCGTACGTGCAGCGTGCGTCGCTCCAGGCCCCAGTGGTGCGGCCCGCGGGCCGGCGCTGGCTGCTGCACCGTGCGCTCTTGCTCTGAGACGAACGACGACGACGCGTGTCGCCGTACCGTTCTTCTTTTAGCCTCGAGCTCTTTCATGAAGCGACTGCTGCGCGCCTGCGGGCGCGTGCTGCTCACCCTGCTGCGTGCGGGGTTTCTGCTGTTGTTGTTGATCATCCCCGTGCCGGTCGGAGAGCTCTTTCACAAGCTGCTCGACGACCGCAGGCGCAGCCACGCCGCGAAGGTGGTGAAGGACAAGGCGCCCGACTGAAAACGTCAGGGCGCGAACACCGGGATGAACTGACGGCGGCTGCTGGGGTTGAGCACGTGAAACCCCAACGTGCTGCCGACAGGCGAGGTCCCCGCATCCGGTGCGGTGAGCCAGACCAGGTGATTCTGCCCGGGCGGGATCAGCACCTGATCAGCGCCCCCGGTGAGGTGAAGCCGCGGCACGCCCAAAGGCTCCAGCCGGAGATCGTCGAGCACACAAAGGGTGCTCCCGGTGTTGGTGAAGCGCACCTGCGCCTCGCTACCGCCATCGGGGCCCACCTCGAGGTGCAGCTCGTCGAACACCCGCGGCGGCACCGTGGCGAGCGCCAGTTGGCAAGTGGGCAGGCTGGTGGCCGTCGCCTGAAAAGTCACCTCGTGCTGCGGCCGCTGCGGATCGTTGGTGAAGAGGGTGACCCGAAACGCCCGGGTGCCCAGCGCGGTGGGCACGAAACGCAGCACCACCTCGCCCACCCCGCCCGGGGGGATGCCATTGAAGAGCATCGAGCTGTCGATCTGCAGCGCATCACCGGCGGGCCCTCCATCCATGGCGTCGACCGCGAAGAAGAGGGGGCCCTCGAAACGCAGCAACCCGGCGCCGGGACCGGCCGGTTGCCCCTCGTTGTGCACCCGCACCACCCGCTCCACGAAGCTGGGCGGGCTGGAGAGCGGGGTAAAGCCGGCCACTGGCACCTCGATGACGGACGGCTCGACCCGGGCCACCGGCACACCCCCGGAGACCCGCAAGAAGACATCGACCCGATCGAGGTTGCCGTTGGCGGCCAGGAAGGCGAAGAACTCGTTGCGCGACGCCGGGGTGGCGGTGACGCGCAGCGGGGTGGTGCTCACCGGCGGCAGCTCGAGCCGGGAAGGGCCGTTGAAACGGAAGGCCGAGACACCCGCGTCGTCGCCGCTGATGCCCAGCCCCTCCAGCACCACGCTCACCCGGCGGCTGTTGATCAGGTTCACCTCGAGGGTCTTCGAATCGCCGGGCTCCAGCGCCCCGAAGTCGAGCACCGAAGGGTGCACCTCGAGCGAACCACCACCCAGGCCCCGCAACGGCACCTCCAGGGTGCAGCCCCCATCGAGGCCGCTGGCCCGCAGCCGCCCGAAGTGGAGCAGGCTGTCGGCCGGCTGAAACTGCACCTCGACGAAGAAGCTCGCGCCAGCGTCGAGCGCGTCTGCGCTGATGGAGCGCAGGCTGAAGGGCGGCTCCAGCGGCGTGGTCTGCACCTGCACGGTCTGGCCGGAGAGGTTGGTGACGCGCACCCGGGTGAAGGCGTTGGTGAACCGATCGATTTCGCCGAAGTCGACCGACTCGGGGAACGCGCGCAGGCAGGCGTGGCCGCCATCGGGCACCTCCCCGCTGGCGTCGGGCCGCGAGGGCAGGCCGGACGAAGGCGGGCAGGCCGTGAGCAGCACCACCGTGAGCAGCGGCCATCGCACGGCGGGCATCTTGCCTGAGAACGGAGGGCCGCAAATGTGTCCACGCACCACGTTCCTTCCCCGCCCGCGCTCCGCTAGTACCTCGCCGCAGTGATGCTGACCGATCGAGAACCGCTCACCGCTCCTGAGGAACACCACCGGTCACCCCGCGTGCCGCACGAAGCCGAGGTGGCCTCTCGACGGCGCTCGAAACGAACGGTGGGGGTGAGCGCCCTCGTTTCGTGCTTCCTGCTCACCGCCTGCCCTCCGGCGCCGCCGCCTGCACCCCAGCCCGGACCCTTGTGGGCGGGTGTGGCCACCCGGCGCCTCGACCTTCCCGTGGGCATCGCGATGGGCGGCTACCTGCGCTCGCGGCCGGCGAGTGATCCCGGTTCTCCCTGGGCGCGGCAGCTGCCGGCAAGCCAGGGCATTCACAGCGATCCCACCGTGCGCGTGGTGGCCTTCACCAACGGGCTGACCCGGCTGGCCTTCGTGCGGCTCGACACCACGCTCGTCTCGCCCTCGTTGCGCAGCCGGGTGCTGGGCACGCTGGCGGCGGCCGGTGAATCGGCGAACCTGCTGATGTTCGCCACGCACACGCATGCGGGGCCCGCGCGCATCATGCCGCCCGCGCGGCTGGGCTCGTCCACCGGCACCGACTTCGTGTCGCTGGTGATGGATCACTACGACGCCGAGGTGGAGACGCGGATGACCAGGGCCATCCAGGAGGCGGTCACCGAAGCGTTCGCCACCTTGAAGAAGGTGAGCATCGGCGTGGCCACGCTCGAGGCGGGCGACTTCAATGCGGATCGCCGCTGCGAGAACGACCCCCTCTACGGCTTCGACTTCCGCGACACCGCGCTCACCGTCATCCGCATCGACGAGGTCGATGAGCGTGGTGCCCCGGTGCGGCCGCTCACGGCGCTGATGCACTTCGCCATGCACGGCACGGTGCTGGGCAGCGAGAACACGCTCCAGTCGACCGAAGCGCCGGGTGCGTTCGAGCTCTACGCGTCAGACACGCTGGGTCTTCCGGTGATGTACGTGCAGGGCGCTGCGGGTGACGTCTCGCCGCGGGGTGGGCCGTACGAGCACGACGAGCTGCAGCAACTGGAGCGCCAGGGCCGTGCCCAGGCGCTGCTCGCTCGAGACGCCTGGGAGCGCGCGCTGCCGGGGCCCGCTCAGCTCGAGGCCCGGCTCGACTATCGTGAACGCGGCGTGCTGCTGACCCGCGCGGCCTTCGGTTACGAGAAGGATGAGTTCGCCGAGTACGGCGCCTTGCAGTGCGCGGCCGGAAGCACGGTGGGGGCTTGTGGTTCGGTGAAGTCGACGCCGGATCAGGTGGTCTGCCTGCCGCTGGAGCGTCGCCCGGCCTTCAAGACGGCGCTCTCGCTGGTGCGCGTGGGTGACGTGCAGTTCTTCTCGCAGCCCGGTGAGCTGGGCACGGGCTTGTCACGCAAGCTGGTGACGGCGTTGGCGCCGCTGGGCGCGACCACGGTGTTGCCGGTGGGCTATTCGCAGGATCACCTCGGCTACCTGCTGGAAGAAGACGACTGGCTGCGGGGTGGCTACGAGCCCACGGTCTCCGCGTACGGCTGGAAGTTCGGCCCGTACCTGCTGGCGCAGATGGAAGATTTCGTGGCCACCATCGATCAACCGCAGGAGCCGCCGGATCTCGCGGTGGTGCCCGCGGTGACCACCCCGCGCCCGGTGACGGATTCGATGGCCGCCGCCGCGGTGGTGACCGAACCGATGGATGCCGAGCGCCTCACCACGCACGTGTTCGAGTTCGCCGGGGGAGATCCAGCGCTGGGGACACCCCGCGTCTCCCTGGAGAAGCAGGAGGGCGTGGCGTTCGTGCCCGTGCAGGCGAGCAGCACCCGGTTGGTGATCAACGGGCCTGAGCTGATGGTGCGCTATCGCTCCACGCCCACGTTCAAGGCGGAGCCCGAAGCGAGCGTGCGGGTGCACACCTGGCGCATCGCGTTCGAGACGATTCCTTCGACGGCGCTGGGCACGTACCGGCTGGTGGCGCGGGGGGCGATCAAGCTCGCGGGCGCGGAGTCGAACTACGAGCTGATCAGCCGCGGCTTCGTGGTGAACAAGAGCACCAGCGTGGGAGCGCGGGTGAGTGGTCGCATCACGGCCGATGGCCGGTACGCGGTCGAGGCGCGGTTTCCGCCCAACCCCACGCAGTACGCGCTGGGCCTCGACGACGTCATCGGGGCGTACCGGGTGCGCGACCAGGACTCGAACCCGAAGCTCGGCGCGCTCGCTCGCGGCGGCACGGCGATGGGCACGCTGCGCGCACCGGACCTCACGATGTCCACCGTGGCGTTGACCTGGAGCCCCTCGGAGTCGGCCTGGGTGAGCGCACCGTTGACGGCCTCGGGCAGCTACCAGCTGGAGCTCGCATCGGGCGCGCTGGTCGATGGCTTTGGCAACGAAAACGGCGGCGTGCTGAGCACCAACGCCACCAAATGAGCCTCCCTCTCCCTCTGGGAGAGGGTTGGGGTCAGCGCCTCGCTCTGTCACACTCACGCCGATGGTTTCACAGCTCTTCCTGCTTCTCGCGCTGACGGCCGAGCCGAACACGGCCACCATCCTGGTGCGCCGCACTGCAGTCACGCCGGCCGAAGCGAACGCGCTCATGCAGAAGGTCACCCAGCACCTCGCGGTGCCGGGGCTGCTGGAGTTCTCCGACTCCCAGCGCAAGCTCTCCACCTTCGCGCTGAAAGACGGCACCACCTGCGGCGGGAAACCCGACTGTCACGCCGAGCTGGGGCGACAGCTGCAGGTGGGCTGGCTGGTGCTGGTCTCGGTCAGTCAGATTGCGCAGGATCAGAGCCTGGCGCTCGAGCTGTTCAACGTGGGCAGCGAGCAGGTGCTCGAACGAGAATCGCTGCTGCTGCCGAAGAAGGGCGAGGTGCCCACGGCGATGCTCGATGGTTTCGCGGCCCGGGTCTCGGCGCGGGTGCTCCCGGCGGTGATGGAGCCGAAGAAGCTCGACGTGCCGGTGGTGACCACCTTGTTGCGGCCGCTCGAGACGAAGCAGCCGGTGCTGCCACCGCCGCCTCCGCGTTCCCATGCAGGCGGCATCGTGTTGGGCGCGGTGGCGCTGGCGGCGATCGGTGCGGGGGTGGGTTTGCTGGTGAACGGGCTCAACACCCAGGCGAAGGTGGGGCAGGGCACGCTGGGTGAAGAGGGCCGCATTCGTTCGACGCTCACCGGCTCCGAGGCGAACGCGCTCAACGACTCGGCCACGCTCCAGCTGGGCCTGGCCGCAGGGGCAGGTGCGTTGGGATTGGGTCTGGGCGTCACGGCGATCGTGGTCTGGTGAAGCGACCCCTCTCTGTAACCGCGAGGTCCGTCGCTGCGTACTGGCCCAGCTGTGATGGCGAATCGCCATCCAGGTTGCAGTGCGTGCAGTCGATTATTCATCCCCAACCATGGAGAACGTCCTGAAGTACGCCAAGTCGCAGGCAGCAATCGACAGCCTTACCCCTGAGCAGCGTCGAGTGACCCAGCAGTCCGGCACCGAGCGACCCTTCACAGGTGAGTACAACGAGAACGAAGAGCCCGGCATCTACGTCGACATCGTCTCGGGCGAGCCACTGTTCGCCTCGAGCGACAAGTTCGATTCGGGCTGCGGGTGGCCGAGCTTCACCAAGCCCATCCTCCCCGAGCACGTCAATGAGCTGCTCGACACCTCGCACGGTTCAATTCGAACGGAAGTCCGCTCCACTCACGGCGACAGCCATCTCGGCCACGTCTTCAACGACGGCCCCGAGGAGCTCGGAGGCCTGCGCTACTGCATCAACTCGGCTTCGCTTCGCTTCATCCACCGCGACGAAATGGAAGCCGCCGGGTACGGCCAGTACCTCGACCAGGTAGAGGAGCGCTGATCATGAACCAACGCGCCGTTCTCGCAGGCGGATGCTTCTGGGGAATGCAGGACCTGCTCCGCAAGCAGCCTGGCATCGTGTCTTCCCGCGTGGGCTACACCGGTGGTGACGTCCCGAACGCCACCTACCGGAATCACGGAACCCACGCGGAGGGCATCGAGATCATCTTCGACCAGGCCCTCACGAGTTACCGGAAGATTCTGGAGTTCTTCTTCCAGATTCATGACCCCACGACGTTGAATCGGCAGGGCAACGACCGGGGCCTGTCGTACCGCTCCGGCATCTTCTACGTCGACGCTGAGCAGCGCCGAGTCGCTGAGCAGACCATCGCAGACGTCGATGCTTCCGGACTCTGGGGCGGCAAGGTCGTCACCGAAGTCACGCCTGTGGGCGATTTCTGGGAAGCAGAGCAGGATCATCAGGACTATCTCGAGACGCGTCCTGACGGGTACACCTGCCACTTCCCTCGGCCGGGTTGGGTCTTGCCCAGCGCTGCCTCGGGCGAACGCAACAAGACCACGTGACGTAAGGCCGCATTGAAGCGGGTGTCACTCAAAGCCGCACGGAGGGCTCCGGCAAGTACCTGGAGCTCTTCGCGGACGCTTCCACTGCGGTTCCCCACGAAGAAGACACGCGATCACGGCTGAGGGTTCGAGACGACGGCCTGATGGTGCTGCTCAAGGCGATGCACGTGCGCGGCCAGTCCATGGCGAACCCAGAGGACATGGTCTCGATGAGGCTTTGGCTCACGCCGCGCAACATCATCAGCACTCGCGAGGCGGACCTCGACCCGATCGTCGCCATCGCGTCGCGTGTGACGGGTGGCTCCGGGCCTGACTCGCCAGGCGACTTTCTCGCTGACCTCGTGAAAGAGCATCTTGACGAGGTCGAGCATCACCTCGAACAGCTCGAGGACGATGCTGACGCGACAGGGCGCATGATTGGCGACCACCAGATGAATGACGCGTGCCCGAACATCGCGGAGATCGAGACGCGAATCAGCGGGTTCCTGCGTCATCTCCGGCCTCAGCGGCCCGTGCTCGAGAGCCTGTCGACGCTGAATCATCCAGTGCTCGACGACCGCGCCCGCGCGCGCCTCGATGATGGCCTCAATCGCCTGTTGCGGTTGCTGGAGACGCTTCAGAGCCTGCGTGACCGCCTCGACATTTTCGACGAACAGGTTCGGCGGATTCAGGAACGCCGGCTCAGCGAGTCGTCGTACCGGTTCGCTGTGGCGGCGACCGTCTTCTTGCCGCTGACGTTTCTGACGGGGCTCTTCGGTGTGAACCTGATGGGGCTCCCGTTCGAGAAGTCGCCGCTCGGCTTCTGGTTCCTGGTGATGCTGTGCGTGTTCACCCTCGCCGCCGTCGTGCCCCTCTCTCTCAGAGCGCGGGCCACACGTCGGGCCAACTCTTCCCGGGCGTCACACCGTGCCGCTTCGCCCACTGCACCCACGAGGTGAGCCGCTTCTCATGCCGGCCCTTCTCGGTGTGCTCCGACGCGCAGTGCACGAGCAACGACGCCTCCAGCTCCTTGACCACCTTCGGGTCATCACCACGCCGTGACGCGACCTCCACCTTCTTCATCAACGTCTTCGCCGCGGCGCTGAGCTTCTTCACCCGCGGCGCGCGCCACTTCTCGTCGAGCACCATGGCGAGCAACTCCGGCCACACCGAGCGATCGACGAAGGTGGCCTTGCCCTCGAGCAGCTTGATCACCAGCACCTGACCAGAATCCTCCAGGCCCTCGGCGAGCGAGAAGATCAGCTTCCCCAGCGGGTGCCCCCACCAACTTCCCCGGACCCGTTCACCGGTGACCGCCTCCACGAAACAGGGCACGCCCTCGAGGTGGGAAGCGAGCGTTACCACCCGGTGCCGCTTCACGAACGCCCGGGCCTGCGCTGCCGTCTTGATGGTCATGAGCCATCAGTCTGATGCAATTACTTCGCGAAGAAGCCGGGTAAGTGCCCGGCTTCTGATGCCTGCCCAATTGGCCCGCTCCTTGCGATGCCCGGGGCCCATGAACCGCCAAGACGCGCAGATCCTGGTCGCCGATGACAGCCCCTCGATGCGTGTGTGCCTCTGCTACCTGCTCCGGCAATTGGGCTTCCAGAACATCGACGAAGCGCCCCACGGAGCCACGGCCCTCGCGATGTTCCGCCGCAAGGAATACGACGTGGTGATCACCGACTGGTACATGCCGCACCTGAGCGGGCTCTCGTTGCTGCGCGCGATCCGCCGGGGTCCGAAGAGGCAGTCGACGCCGGTGTTGGTGCTCACGGGGTCGGTGACCAACGGCAGCTTGCATGAAGCGGTGGCCGCGGGCGCGACGGGCTTCGTGCCCAAGCCGTTCTTCAATCCGTCGTTGTCTGATCAGGTGATCAACTTGATCGACTCGCTGCCGGGCCACCACGAAGAGTTCACGGTGGAAGCACTCGCCAGTTGAATTTCACCTCTCCCTGCGACGCGGGGAGAGGTCGGGCTCCGAAGCCTGATCGGCCCCTCACCCCAACCCTCTCCCCGCTGCGCAGGGAGAGGGAGTTCAGCCGCGAAGCCGCTCGCGAAACAACGTCGCGCGCTCCAACGCCCGCTCCGGAGTGTCGGCGTGCACCACGAAGTGACCCATCTTCCGCTTCGCGCGCGCCTCCCGCTTCCCGTACACGTACACGTCGACCACGTCGGGAAAGTCCTTCCACGCGGTGAGGTCGAGTGCGCCGCCCGTGCGCCCCTGGGCCAACCACACTTCACCCAGCAGCTGCCCCATGCACCACGCGCCGCGATGCACCTGGGGCTGCACCACCGGAACGCCGGTGAGAATGCGGGCCAGCGCATCGAACTGACTGACCGTGCACGCCTGCCGGGTGACGTGCCCCGAGTTGTGCACGCGCGGCGCCAGCTCGTTGACGTACAGCCGCCGCACCCCGTCACGCCCGGTGCCGATGAAGAACTCCACGGTGAGCAAACCCACCAACCCCAGCGCCCGCGCGATGCCATCGGCGACCAGCCGCGCTTCGTCTTGCAGTGACGAGGCGACCCGCGCCGGCAACACGGTGAGATCCAGAATGTGCTGCGCGTGCAGGTTCTCGAAGATGGGAAAACTCACCGCGCTCTTCGCGTCACGCGCCACCAGGCACGACACCTCGTGCTCCAGCTGCAGCACCTCTTCCAGCACCCAACCACCGGGCGCATCGGCAGGCAGCGCCTCGACCTGCGCCTCCGAGGTGAGCCGGAACTGACCCTTCCCGTCGTAACCACCCAGCACCGACTTCGCGATGCACGGCAGGCCGAACGTGCGCGCGGCCGCCTTCACGTCCTGGCCGGGAGCCACCAGCTCGAACTGCACGGTGCGAAAGCCCGCGTCGCGCAAGAACGACTTCTCCTTCGCGCGGTCCTGGGTGATCTCCAGCACCCGCAACGAAGGCGCGAGCTGGGCCGCGTACGGCACCAGGGGCGCCGCCGGGGTGTTCTCCGAATCGAAGGTGGCGATGTCGACGCGCGAGAAGAACTCGGCCAGCGCCTTCGCATCGCCCGGCCCCGCGGCGATGACGTTGGAGCGCCGCTGCGCACACGGCGAATCTGGATCCGCCTCCAGCACCACCACCTCATGACCCAGCCGGTCGAGAGACTCCGCGAGCATCAGGCCCAGCTGACCCCCGCCGAGGATTCCGACCGTAGGCATCAGCGCTTCTTCCGCGCCTGACGAGGCGCCGCGGCAGGAACCAGCTCGGAGGTCGACGCGCGCGCCTTCTGGGCCTGCGCTTCCCGATACGCCGCGAGCTTCACCCGGAGCGTCGCGTCGTTGACCGCCAACATGCGCACCGCGAACAGGGCCGCGTTGACCGCACCCGCCGTGCCGATGGCAAACGTGGCCGTGGGAACACCCGCCGGCATCTGCACGATGGACAACAACGAGTCGACGCCCGCGAGCGCCTTCGACTGCACCGGCACCCCCAACACGGGAAGCGAAGTGAGCGAGGCCACCATGCCGGGCAGATGCGCCGCCCCGCCTGCGCCCGCGATGATGGCCGCGAAGCCTTCGTCGGCGGCCGACTTCGCGAAGTCGAACATGAGCTCGGGCGTGCGGTGCGCGCTGATCACCCGCACCTCGTGAGGCACCTTGAACTCCTCGAGGGTCGAGACGGCGTGCTGCAGCGTCTCCCAATCAGACGCGCTGCCCATGATGACTGCGATGCGAGACATGAGAGCCCTCTACTACCGACTACCTCGGTACGCAGTACACCCGCGCTGGGGCCGAACACGCGCCCACCGCCACGCGGGAAAAGTAGCCGCCCAGAGAGGGCAGGGTGCTGCGCACCGAGGCCATGCGCGGCTCGGCCACCCGCAGCGTGTCGACGAACACCTCGGTCGACCAGTCCAGGCAATTGTCGCTGCCCAACGAGAGCATGCCCAGCGCGCCCACGGCCGCGGGCGCCATGTCGTCGACCACGAAGCCGCCATCGGCCATCACGTTCGGAGCCGCGAAGAAGTCGACCTCGGCGCTGCGCAAGTCACCCACGTCGTCTCGCAACACCACGCCGTCGGGCCGGTAGAGCGGGCCGCGGGCCGTCGGGTTGATTCGGGAAACGGGCGTCGAGGCGCTGCCGCCCACCAGCGCGTTGAAGTCGCCGCCCCACCCCGCCGCCTGGCCCTCCTGGCTGCAGAGGGCGTCGAGCGCACTCGCCCCGCGGTTGAGCTCGGCGAGGCCGCTCGAGAACATCACGTGGCCCCCTGGGGGGACGGCGATCGGAGGTGGGGTGAGGCCGGGGTCGACCTGAAGACAATACAAACGCTGCAGTGTGTTGCAGTTGCGCTCGAGAGACGCGTGCGTCCACAAGGTGCTGCCCCCGCTGGTCACGCCCACCGAAGCGAACGCTCCGGCGTTGTTGGTCGACCACGCGGTGCAGTTGGGCGAGACGCTCGCCGTTCCGTCAGGCAGGGCGTTGGTCCACACCAGGCCGCCATCGACCTCGACCCCATGTTCATCGAGCATCAACGGGTAGAGCACCTCGCCGCGCCTCAGCGCCTCCGCCGAGGTGGCGAAGGGCCGCCCATCGACGCGCACCCAACCGCCCGCATCGGGCAGCAGTTCGCCCGGGTTCGCCTTCCCGGTGGCCAGCCAGGCCACGAACGAGCCACTCCACCCGGCATCGAGCGCGGCCGACTGACAGAGCGCATCACCTCCGTCGGTACCGCCGAAGTTGCCCTGGGTCGCAAACGAGGTGACGAAGGCCAGGTTCAGCGCGCCGAAGTCTGCCCCGATGACGTAGTCGCGGTTCATCACGAGGGAGCAGGTGGAGGTCCGGGCCCGGCAGCCACCGGACCAGGTCTCCAGCGTGCTCTGGGGCGAGCTGCCTTGCGCCTGGAGCACCAGGGTGGGGTACGCCGGGGGCACCACGAAGACCGGCACGCTGCAGCTGCCCGTGCATTGAAAACCACCATCGAGCGCCGTCACCCGCCCGTTGGGCGCCACGGTGAGCTGAGCCACGAAGGTGCCTGAACCGATTCCCGAGAGCGGCGCCGTCGCGGTGCCACCCAGGCCTGCGTTGGCCACCAGGGTGGCGTCGAACGTTCCAATCGAGGTGGGCGCGAAACGCAGCGCACCGGTGCAGGAGGTGCCGGCATCGAGGGTCACGCAGCCCGCATCGACGATGGAGAAGACAGCGCCAGGTGGCTGCAGGGTGACCGTGATGGGGCCGATGGCGGTGGGCGCCACGTTGGAGAGCGTGAAGGCGGCGAACCGCTCGCTGCCCGCATCGGTCACCTGGCCGTCGAACAACGAGGCCGGGCTCAGCCGCAACGAGCCGAGCGCGAGGCCGTTTCCAGAGACGTCGAGCGTGGTGTTGAAGCTCTGCGCCAGAGGGCCGACGCTGACCGCCAGGGTGCTGCTGAACTGTCCCGCTTCGGGTGGGGCGAAGGTCACCCCGAAGGTGCAGCTGGCGTTCGCCGCGACGAGGGCGCAGCTGGCGTCTTTCTGGAAAACGGCGCTCGAGAAGATGAACACCGGGCTCTGCGGCACGGCGGTGTTGTTCTTCAGGGTGATCGACTGACGCGATTGGCTGCCGGCGCTCGTATCGGGGAACACCAGCGGTGAAGGCGTCAGTTCGATGGCCGGCAGCGCCGTTCCACTCAACACGACGTCGAGGGCGGGCCGGCCGGCCGGCGTGACCCGGAGCACCGTGCTGCGCGGCCCCACACCCAGGGGTGCGAAGACGAGGGTCGCGGTGCAGGTGGCGCCTTCGAGCAGCTCTCCCTGACACTGCGGGGTGAGCACGAAGTCGGCGAAGTTCCCGCCCTGGAGTTGCAACGAGAGCGAGGCGACTGCGCCCGGCCCGGTGTTGGTGACGATCACCTGCTCCGCTTCGCCGCGCTCGAACACCACCACGTCGGCGAAGTTCAAAGGCGAGCGGTCGACCGAGATCGACGGCCCTGCATCTTCGACGGGCGCGCCCCCATCCACGCAGCGGCCCGAGTTGACGCAGTCGGCGTAGACCGCATCCCAATCGGAGTGACACCCGGCGAGCAGCAACCCGGTCAACACGGCGAGGCGCTTCATCAGAACTCCCCTCGCACCATCACCGCGGCGCCACCAGGCCCCACGGCCACGCTCACCGGCGCTTTCGGCGCACCGAGCAGGAAGAGCCCGGCCGCACCGACCAGCGCCACACCGCCGACCACGAAGCCCGCCACCGCCAGGCTCTGCGTGGTCTGCCCGAGCGAGAGGGTGGCCGGCCCATCGGTCACCACGGGATCCTTCTTGAGCTTCTGGTACGCGTTTTCAGAGACGATGACCGACGCCACGCCGCCCGCGGCTCCGAGCACGCCGATGATCAACGGGGCGATCGCGAACACCCGGGTGTCGGTGGCCACCAGCTCGGGTGGGGGCGCTCTGCCCAGCGCGTGATTCACGTCGACCGCGAGCAGATACGCGCCGCGGCTCAACGCATCGATGACCTGATCCTCCGAGCTGACGCTCTCGGAGAACACCGCCAGGGTCCGCGCGGAGTCGGAGGCGATGATCTTCAGGTTGATCTGAAAACGGCCACCCACCCTGGCGATGTCGCCCAGCACCATGCCGTCGGCGCCCAGCGCACTGGCGAGTTCGGCCATGCAGCTGCTCTCACCGCCGCAGCCCATGATCTGCTTCTGACGCTCGAGGCCGAGGATCGACTGCATCTCTTTCTGGGTCACCACGTCGAGGCGCGCCAGCTTGAGCCGTTGGGCGACGTGTTCGGTGAAGAAGCTGCCGAGCTTCTCATCGACATTCACCAGACCCAGCCCCGGTGCTGCCAGCCGCACGGGCGCTGCACTGAACACCACCAAAGCCACGAGTACAGAAGTCACCGGCGCACTCTAAGCAAATGGCGCAAGAAGCGAGCACCCACTCGACTGGGCTTCGCCGGTCCGTGCTCGGGAGGACCGGTGTGCGGGCTTTCAGTTCTCGCGGTGATCGTGACCGGCGCCACCAAAGGTGCCCACCCAGGGCTCTTCAGCCACCGAGAGGCCACGCGTGGGCACCGAGAAGAACGCACCCGAGCTCCCCGCCAGCGGCGGATCACACTTGTTGCAGCCGGGATTCCCGTCGAAGTCGAGCGCGCCGCTCATGATGCCCAACGAGCCGTTGGCCACCTCGAACAACTGCGGGGGCGTACGCGCCGGCAGATCAATCGGGCAATTGAAGGCCTCGGCCCCGTCCTGCACGTCAAAGGCATACAACCCATACTGCTGTGCTTGATTCTGCACGAAGGTCAACGCCACCGTGCGCGGACCCTTCGAGGTCTGCCATTTCGCCAGGCGCACCTGATCAGACCAGAACACCCACGAGCTCGGCAGGGTGGCCGACCAGCGCAGCTGCAACACCCCCGCTTCGTAACCGCTGAGCACCACGCCGCCCTCTTCCGGAGCGGGGATCAACCGCGTGTGCGAGACGACCGCGCGGCCCAGGTTGGAGGGCAACGAGAAGGTCGGCTGACCACTCGTCGCGTCGAGCACCACGCTCGTATATTCGGCGTAGAGCAGGCCGCGCGCGACCGCCAGTTCACCCCCGCGCATGCCGCTGTTGAGGCGCTTCCAGCGGAACACCCCGTCACGCGAGTAGCTGGTGATCAACGTGGTGTCGTCGGGCACCAGCGGCGCCTGCTGCGAGACGGTGGGCGAGAACGAGATGAAGAGGTTGCCGATGGAGTCGGCGGCCACTCCATACGCATGCGGGTGATTGCACGCATCGAGCAGTGGATCAGTCACCTGCTGCGCTTGCACCAATTGACCCGACGCATTGATCACCGCCAGAAAATACCTTCGGCACTGGGTGTCATTGGCGGTGTTGCGCGGGTACGCCTCGAACAACGCGGCCAGGCGATCGCTGTCTTGCACCACCAGGCGGGCGAGGAAAATGGTCGGCGCGGTCATCAAGAAGTCCGGCCGCGCGGTGCGGATGTCGAAGGTCCACGCGGTGGCCCCGGTGGCCAGATCCATCGCCGAGACCTTGCCGTTGGGCGAGGCCGGGTAGTCCGCGCAGACGTACCTGGTGCCCCACAAAATGCACCGCCGTGAGCTGCCCAGGGGCGCGGTGAGCGCTTCAGCGGTGTTCGCGCGCAGCACCGACGGCGTCTGGAAGAAGCCCGACAACGAGAGCTCACCAGTGGGCTCGAGCACGAAGTCGTGCAGCTGCGGCGCGCTGATGCCGGCGTCGGGGTCGGCGCCCGAGAAGGTGTCGTAGCTCCAGCTGGGCGAGAGGATTTGCGGGTCTTCCGGGCGCACCATGCGCACGCAGGTGCTGTTCACGCAGCGGCCTTCGGCAGAACACGGGCTCTCTTCGGAGCAGACGTAGCCATCGGGCGGCTCGCGGGTCACGCAGCTGCCTTCGATGCACACGCTCACCCGGGTGCAGGACACCGCGTTGCCACACGATTCACCGTCGTCCCGCGGCGCGAGGCCACAGCCACTGGTGGAATCGCAGATGCCCTTCATGCACGAGCCATCTCCGGGGCAGGGCGGGGCGGGGAGAAACTCGCAGCCCGTCTCCGGGTAGCAGACGTCGATGGTGCAGGCGTTCTCGTCGGCGCAGGTTCTTGCGGTGCCCACGCAGCGGCCCGCTTCACACCGCGCATCGATGAGGCACTTGGTGCCCGCTTCGCACGCCACCCCGTCGGCTTGCGGCGCTTCCACGCACTGCTGGGCGACCACGTCGAAGGTCGAGGTCACGCAGGGCGAGCTCGGCACGCAGGTGGGGATCTCCATCGCCGAGGCGTCCACCGGGAGGGTGGGCGATTCCATGCCTTCGGCTCTCGCTTCGAGCAGCTGGGTGTAGCGGCCAGGCACCTCGGGGGTCCACTCCACGACGAGCGTGGTGGCCCCTGGGGGGAGCGTGGTGGGCAAAACGACCGCGAAAGGCTTCCCCATGCCGCCCCAGCTCACTTCGAGCGTGGCGCGCCCGTCGTTCACGATGGTCACTTCCCGGCTGCGGGTGACCCCATCGGCATAGGCCGGGTCGAACGCCAGCGTGGCCGGGTCGAAGCGCAGGGCGTTGGTCACCCCGCTCAGGCCATCGCGTTTGCAGCCAGCCATGACGGCCAGCACGAGCACTCCCAGGCTGAGGCGGGCGGTGACAGTCACGTGGCGGGAGTCTCGCTCTTTTGAGGCAAGAGAGAACCCACTGCTCAGGCTGTGCCACTGCTTCTGCTTGTTGGATCTGTCATCTGATCAAGCCGTAGAAGCAGTAGAGGCGACCAGGTTGTGGACAAGCCGAATCTCTGAATGAAGTCATGGACTTCCAGAAATCATGGGTGTGGGTAACCACATCAGTTCTCCCCAGCCTCCCACATGTAGGGCAGTGTGGATCAGCTTCCCCACATCTGATGACGAAAAAGTGACGGTTGTCCCCAGGGAGCCAACAGGGGTTTCACACAGGTGCTCTCACCCGCCGAAGCAAGCGTGTAACGTCGCGCGTCCGTTCAAGGGGATCAATGGGCTCGCGTGTAGGGAGATACGAGGTCCTGGCGCGCCTGGCGAAGGGGGGCATGGCTGAGCTTTCGCTCGCCTCCACGCAAGGCCCCGGGGGCTTTCGCAAGTTTGCGGTGCTCAAGCAGATCCTTCCCGAGGCCGCGGGCGACGAGAACTTCGTGAAGATGTTCCTCGACGAAGCGCGCGTCACCGGCGCGTTCTCGCACCCGGCCATCTGCCAGGTCTTCGAGATGGGCGAAGACACCAGCACCGGCCTGTACGTCGCGATGGAGTTCATCGCCGGCCAGGATCTGAACCAGGTGGTGACCGCGTGCGCCAAACAACAGGCGGTGTTGCCGGTGGGGTTCTCCGCGTCGGTGGTGCACGACTGCGCGCACGCGCTTCACTACGCGCACACCTTCAAGCTGCAGAGCGGTGAAGACTCGCCCGTCATTCATCGCGACGTGGCGCAGAAGAACATCATGGTGACCTACGACGGGCAGGTGAAGCTGCTCGACTTCGGCATCGCCAAGGCCAAAGGCGCGCTCGCTCGTACCCGGGCAGGCACGGTGAAGGGCACCGCCGGCTACATGTCACCCGAGCAGGTGCGAGGCGACCCCATCGACGGGCGCAGCGACGTGTTCTCCCTGGGCGTGGTGCTGTGGGAGATGATGACCGGCCGCCGTCTGTTCTCCGCGGAGACCGAGCTGGCCGAGCTGAAGATGATCCTCTCCGAGCCGATCATCGCGCCCTCCGAGGTCGAGTCATCGGTGCCCCGCGAGCTCTCGGCGGTGGCCATGAAGGCGCTCGAGCGCGACTTGAATCTGCGCTACCGCACCGCGCGCGACATGGCCCGGGCGCTCTCGTCGTCGTGTGGGCACCTGCTGTTCGATGCCGAAGAACGCGCCGGCTTCATGAACGAACGTTTCGAGGAGAAGATCGCCTCGACCCGCCGGCTGTTCGAAGCGGCGAGTAAAGACGAACGCGAAGTGGGCGAAGCGGTGGAGGAGTTCCGCCGGTCGTCCGCCCATGAAGCCGAGGAGATTTCGGTCTCGCGGAAGAAGCCGGGTTGGTCGGCACCCAAGCTGAAGCCCGCCAACTCGGCCGCGAAGCTCAAGAAGGTGAAGCACTCCAGCAAGCGGCTCGAGGCGGCGTCGGCCACGCCCGCTTCGTTGCCCAAAGAACAGGACTACGCGGCGACCGAAGCGGTGGTGGCAGCCGCGCCCGCACCTCGTTCGGCGTCGATGGCCTGGCCGGTGTTGGCGGTGGTGGTGGCGTTGGGCGTGGGGCTGCTGGTGTGGAAGGCGATGCAGGGTCCCCCCGAGTCGTCGCGGCCGCACCTGGTGGAGCCGGTGGTGATTCCCGGGGCTGAGCTGCCGGGCACCGACACGATTCAGGCGGACGTGCTGCCGAAGAATGATCCGCCGGTGAAGGCGGATCCGCCGCCGGTGGTTCGGGCTCCGAAGGAGAAGGGTGAAGTGACCCTGGTGGTGATCCCCGAGGCGACGGTGATGAAGGGTTCGACGCTGCTGGGCAAGGGCACGATGATCTCGTTCTCGCTCAACGTGGGAACGCACCTGGTGACCGTGACGGGGCAAGACGGGGTGCGGCGTTCGCTTTCTCTCCAGGTGGGCGCGGGGAAGAACAAGGCGCAGAAGTACCGATTGGATGATCTCCCCGCGCAGTGAATCTGGAAGAGGACTCAACCTCAGGCTCTCCCTCTCCC
>JANODF010000973.1:0-4162 GCA_031412555.1 Archangium sp.
GAAGGTGCTGGAGCGCCTCTCGGTGCTGGTCGAGAAGATCGATCACCTCGGCGGCTGGGACACCGCCTTCGAGTCACGCAAGCTGCTCGACCGCCTCGGCGTCGATCCCGCCACGTGGGATCAGCCCATCGAGCTGCTCTCCGGTGGTCAGAAGAAGCGCGTGGCCATCGCCCGCGCGTTGCTCACGCACGCCGACTTGCTGATGTTCGACGAGCCCACCAACCACCTCGACGCCGAGACGGTGGAGTGGCTGCAAGACGAGCTCGACTCGCGTGAGTCGGCGCTGCTGTTGGTGACCCACGATCGCTATTTCCTCGACGGCCTGGTCGACCGGATCATCGAGGTCGAACCGCACGTCTCCGAGCAGCAGCCCGGCGGGCTGGTCAGCTACTACGGCAACTACGAGGCGTACCTCGAGCAGAAGTTCGTCAAGCTGCAGGACCAGTCGACCGGCGAACACAAACGCCAGATGTGGATCGCGCAAGAAGTCGCGTGGCTGCGCAAGGGCCCCAAGGCCCGCGCCACCAAGTCGAAGGCCCGCATCGATCGCGCGCGCAAGCTGCTGAGCGAACGTGGTTTTCAGCGCCCCAAGGTGCCCGACCTGCAGATCGCCGCTGCGCCGCGCCTCTCGCAGACCGTCATCGAGGCCACCCACGTCTGCAAGTCGTTCGGTGAGCTCAAGGTGCTCGACAACGTGAACGTCATTCTCCAGCCCGGTGAACGCATCGGCCTGGTGGGCAAGAACGGCGCCGGCAAGACCACCCTCATCCGCACGCTGCTGGGCGAGATGAAGCCTGACTCCGGCACCGTGCGCATGGGGCCCAAGACGAAGGTGGTGCACTACGACCAGCTCCGCACCGCGCTCGACGAAGACAAGACGGTCTACGAGGCCGCGTGGGACGACGACTGGATCACCCTGGGCGACAAGAAGATGCGCCTGGCGGAGTACCTCGACGATCTCCTCTTCCCCGTGCCGATGCAGCGCATGAAGGTGAAGGGCCTGTCGGGCGGCGAGCGCAACCGCCTGCTGTTGGCGCGGCTGTTTCTCGAGGGCGCCAACGTGCTGGTGCTCGACGAGCCCACCAACGATCTCGACCTCGTCACCTTGAACGTGCTCGAGCGCCTGCTGATGCAGTTCACCGGCGCCGTCATCCTCGTCACGCACGACCGCTACTTCCTCGACAAGGTGGCCACCGCGCTGCTCGTCTTCGAAGGCGAAGGCAAGGTGGTGCGCCACGAAGGCAACTACGACCTCTACCGCCGCCTCGCCGCGCAGACCAAGAAGGGCGCCTCCGCGCCCACGCTGCCCGGTGGTCTGGTCGGTGCTTCGTCGCCGAAGAACAAGCAGAAGCAGCCGCGCTGATCAGCCCGTGATGGCGCCCGCGGGCGTGGTGCTGCGCTCGAACAGCGCGAGCACTTCGTCTTCGGGGAACGCGCTGGTCGGGAGTGTTGCCCTGGTGCGTGCAACATCGCCGTTCGCGCCCACAGCCAGTCAAACCCGCGTTGGGGTCGGACCTGCTCGCGGTGACGCCGGCGAGCAGTCAACCGATGCGCCCGGTCGCGGAAGACGACCCGACGGCCGGGCTGCCCGGCATCGTGGTGACGTTTACGCTCGCGGTGCCAGGCGGCACACCCCTCGTGCTCACCGCGACGACGGACTCGAACGGCGGGGCGACAGCGACGGCGCCGCTGCTGGCGCTCGCCCGTGGATCGTATGGATGACAGTGAGCTCGAGGGGATGGCTCAGGACCGAAGCGCTGTCAGGTCGGCGCGCGCACCCCATCGACCAGCAGCGCCGCCACCGCTCCATCGGCCGTCTCACCGGCGAACAGAGTTCCCCCGAACCAGTCGTGACGCCAGACCAGCAACGGGAACTTCTTCGGGCCGAGCACGATGTCGACCAGCGCTGCGCCGTCGTCGGCCTCGAAGGCGGGCGCCAGCACCTCGCCCGCGAAGTCGATGAGCTGGGGTGCGTCGTCGATGTACGAGTCGATCTGCTCGAAAGTTCCTGCGCGAGAGAAGATCATCACTCGCGACGTGCGCGGCAGCTTGCCGACGCGGCGCCAGGTCACCACCTTCGCTGCAGAGAACACGAGCTTGAGCGTTCGCGCTCGTTTTCCCGACATGGCTGCGAAGACGCGCGCGCGCTTCGACGGAACAGCGCACCGGAGCCGATCGAGCTTCATCTCGTCCGGGTCCCACACCTCGAGGGCGTCTCCGAAGGCCTGCGTTCCCAACTCGAGAATGTCGGTGATGGGTACGGGCTGCCCGCGGTCCTTCAGCACCGCGCCGACCGACAAAGACACCAGCTCGGGCAGCTTCGACGACGCGCCCACAGGCTGCGCAGAGGCTGCGGCCTTCTTCGGTCGCGCGGGCCAGTTCTCGACTCCGTAGAATTCGCTGCCGACCGAGACCTCCGGCCTGAATGCCATGGCCTCGTGATGAACCGGCGTCACCGTGCCCGTGAGGTGCACGCTCTCGAGCGCGGGGAAGCGGTCAGCGGCGAGGCTGCGCAGCACGCGCACGTCGTCGCCGATCAACAGCGAGCGGAAGGGAAACGAGCGCCCCATCTTCACCAACGCGCGCACGTCGCTGTTGGTCAGCCCCGCCACGCGCTCGAGCCGGGTCATCGTGGGGTGGGTGATCAGCTCGAGCGGCGTCCCTCCGATTCCCACCGGGGTCAGCTCGATGGTGTGAATCGTCGACCACGCGGGGTGACCGAGCACCGTGCTCAGCTCACGACGCGTCCCGGCGGTCACCATGACGACCGAGGGGAACCCTCGTTCCCATGTTCGCACCGCGACGAAAGGCTCGAGCGGACCCAGCCAGGTCTCGTCAGAGAGCGCGAGCAGCAGTTGCGCGCGCTTTCGCGTCGCCGCTGTCTGCTTTGACAGACATTGCAGTGTGATGAATTCACCCCGCGGGTCGCCCGCGGCAGTCAACATGTCTGCGTAGACCAGCCGGGCGCTGAGGTCGTCTGGAGCGGCCCACACCGCTTCGAGCGCAGCCTGTGCCGTGGGCGCAACGCGGAGGCCCTCGAGCGCCGACCGCTCAGCGGCCGTGAGCGGGCGACGCGCCTTCACTCGAATCGCTCGCGCGAGGTCGTCGCGGGTCTGCTCGAGCCATGCGGCGATGGGGCCCCGCATCTGCGGTCGAAACAGCTGAACCCACCCGAGCCCCATCGCGGCCACCGCCTCGAGGCGCGCGAGAGCACGAGGGTCTGCTGTGCGCACCAGGTGTCGCTGCAGCGTTTTCCACGCGGGCAGCGTCGAGAGGTACAGCATCGAGGGTTGCTCGACGAGCCGGGTGAACGCCGAGGCGATGCGTGGGTCGGGCGGCCAGCCGCCGAGTGAAACGATGCGCTCCTCGACCGCGTCGGTGAGGCCGTCGTGCAACGTCGAGAGCAGCGAGGCGAGGGCCTCGGGCTTCTGGCTCGTTGACAGCGCCAGCCACTCAGCCTGTCGCTGCGGCGCCGTCCACGAGACGCGATAGGGCGAGGCTGCAACCGGCAAAAGCGAATCGAGGACGACCGAGACCGCCGGGTCGCGCGTCTCGCTCCACACCTTCAGGAGTTCGGCTTCATTCATGATCAGGGACCACCGGGAAAGCGGCTCATGAAGCGCGACTGGTATTCGCTTCGGCACCCCTGGGCGAACTGCGCATCAACAGCGACCAGCAACCGTTGGCTTTGCCAGAACGGGTGCACGCCCTCGGTGAGCGGCCTGCCAATCGCTTCGGGGGCCGGAACCGCGCGGAAGGCGCCCAGCGACGTCACCACCTCGCCTGCAGCCAGGAGCCGTGCAAAGGCGGCGTCGCAAAACGCGCGGTACTGTTGCTGCTGCGCAACGGTCAGCACGTTGAGCGCAGAAGGCGTCTGCCCCGGCGGAAGAAGAGGCTCGACGTAAATGAGCTTCTTCGAAGGGCCCATCAGGTCGTGAAGAAGAAACCCAAGGTCGAACAGGGGCAGCGCCAGGCGATCGGTGGCGGCGCTCAGCGCTCCCTCGAGCGCCTGACGGATGCCCGGCTCGAGCTCGACGAAATCGGTCATGCGCTCCGGGTATATCCTGAAATGACGCATCCGCGCCCACGCTGATCAGCCCGTGATGGCGCCCGCGGGCGTGGTGCTGCGCTCGAACAGCGCGAGCACTTCGTCTTCGGGGAA
>JANODF010000974.1:0-16489 GCA_031412555.1 Archangium sp.
GCTCAGCATGGCCCCTCTCCCCGCTGGCGCAGGGGGAAGGAGAAAAGCGAGACTGCCCTCGTGCTGCTTCCCCTCGTGTGTGCTCTCGCCTTGACGCAGTCGCCACCTGAACGTGTCTCCGTCGGCGCGCACCTGCGCAACGTCGAGGTGATCAACCTCGAGGAGAACTCGTACTTCGCCTCGTTCGTGCTCTGGGTGAGCTGGCGAGGCGAGCGTGATCCCAGCAAGAGCCTGCGCTTCGTCAATCTGCTCGAGGCCTGGTCGCTCACCCTCACGCCCGTCTACGACGAGCCGCTCACTCTGCCTGACGGCCGCAAGTACCAACGCTTCGTGGGCGAAGGCCGCTTCTTCCACAAGTTCGAGCTCGCCGCGTTTCCGCTCGACTCGCAGCAGATCGTGCTCGAGCTCGAAGACGTGCAGCACTCGGAGACGGAGCTCATCCTCGAAGCCGATCCCGCCAGCAGTCTCGCCGCCGATCTGAAAGTCCCCGGGTGGACGGTCAAGACGCCCGTGCTCGACGTCACGCACGTCAGCTACCCCGGCGCGTTCGGCCTTCCTTCCGACGGCGCCCACTCGCGCGTACGGTTCGGCGTCACCCTCGAGCGGCCCTGGAGCGTCTTCTTCATCACCATGTTCCCGCCGATCCTGCTGGTGATGATGTGCTGCTGGTTCATCTTCTTCCTGCGGCCGGTGCACGTCGAAGCGCGCGTGGGCACCGCCGTCACCGCGCTGCTCACCATCGTCTTCCTGCAGCTCGCCTTCACCGACGACCTTCCGTACCTCGGCACCACCGTCTTGCTCGATCAGGTCTTCAACTTCTCCTACGCGATCATCACCGCGGTGCTCGCCGAGTGCGTGGTGGTGATGCGCTGGCACGATCGCGCGGTGGCCATCGAAGCGGCGTTGCCCACCATGCCCGAATCAGAACGACCCGGTCTCGACGCCGAACGGCGCACCCTGCGAGAGAAGTTCGAACGGTTCGACGCGCGCTCGAAGTGGATCTTCCCGGTGAGCTACGCCGCTGGCTGCGTGGCCATCGTGGGCCTGCACCTCTGAGAAAAGACAAAACCCCCAGCGCCACGTGGGCACCAGGGGTCGGTCTGTACGCTTCGAGACTCAGCGGGTGGTGTTGATCTTCGCGGAGATCTGACCGGCCACCACGTCGATCGACTCGTCGAAGGTGAAGGTGCCTTCGCTGGTGCTGATGGTGCCCTTGAGGAGCACCGAGACGCCCGTGCCGTTCGCGCCGAGATCGCCGACCGCCACGCGCTGGCTCACGTCGACGTCGAGGAAGTCGTCATACGCGCCCTGCACCAGCACCTTGCCCTTGAAGCCCTGCTCGACCAGCGCGCTGCCGTTGCCGGCCATGATGTTCTGCGAGAAGGTCAGCTCGCCGTTGTAGATGGCCACGCCGATGTCGCCCTTGGCGACGCCGCAGCCGTTGTACTTCATGTTGAAGTTGGTCCCGACGCCGGCACTGCCGCTGCCGATGCCGATGCTGATGCCTGCGCCGTTGATCTCAGCGGTGCCGCCGTGCGGGCAGTTCGCGCTGACGTCGATGGGGGAGGCGGCGGTGTTGGCCTTCGAAGGCTGAGAGGCGGCGAACATGGCTTCAGCGGCGCCCTGCTTGCCGTCGATCTTGGCTCCGGGACCACAGGCCATCATCACCAGGCTGCTGACCACGAGCATCGAGATGCGCTTCACCATGTTGTTGCCTCCAAGGAAGGGTGTACTGCCTGAGTTGCCGGGCAAAGACCCGACGATCCCTCAGAAACAGCCCTCTGTCACTTGAGCTGTACGTCCTTCATTTCCAAGGCCTTTTCCCGCATGGCCTTCATGAGGGCGTCCCACCCACCTTCTTTCAGGATGGGTTGAACCTGGTCATCGCGGATGCCGACCAGCATGGAGTCGCCCAGCACCAGCACGTCGACCACCTACCAGGCGCCCCCCTGCTTGACGAGGTCGTACTTCACCTTGAGTTCCTGCTTTTTGAGCGGGTGGTTGATCAGGATGGTCGAAGCGACGGTGGCGGTCGCGCCCGTGATGACGGGTTCGTCGTAGAGCACCGTGTCGAGGTTCTCGAAGTTCTTCCGGATCTTCGGAAAGGCGATCTTTCCGAAGAGTTGCAGGAAGAGGTCCTGGAACTCCTTGCGCTGGGCGTCGGTGCCTTTGGCCCAGCTGTCGGCCACCATCAGCTTGCCCTGCTCGTCGGCGGCGAACTGTTTGAGCGCGGCGAGATCTTTGCCGTAGCGCACCGAGTTGATCACCGTCTTGAGCGGCTTGGTGACCTCATCTCTGGGGGCCCCAAAGACAGGCAGGGAGAGCACCAGGGCCACAGCCAGCATCGTTCGCATTCGCCGTACCTAGCACCAAACATCCAACCCATTGCCGCGATGCGTCTCGCGCGCTATGGGGCGACCCCTCCGCAGCAACCCACACACGAGGAACGCCATGCCGAAGGACTACCTGTTTACGTCGGAGTCGGTCACTGAAGGTCATCCGGACAAGATTTGCGACCAAATCTCCGACGGCGTGGTGGACGCGCTGATCGAGAAAGACCCGCGCGCTCGCATCGCCGTGGAGACCCTCGTCAAGACGGGCATCGCGATCGTCGCCGGTGAAGTCACCACCAACGCGTGGATCGACATCCCCAAGATCGTTCGCAGCACGATCTGCAAGATTGGCTACACCGATTCGGCCATGGGTTACGACGGCAACACCTGCGGCGTGATGGTGGCGATCGAAGGCCAGAGCCAGGACATCGCTCGCGGCGTCGATGAGAAGGGCGCCAAGGAGCAGGGCGCCGGCGACCAGGGCATGATGTTCGGTTACGCCTGCAACGAGACCGCTGAGCTGATGCCTGCGCCGATTCACTACGCGCACGCGCTCGCGAAGAAGCTCGCCGACATCCGCAAGAAGAAGCACTCGTGGCTTCGCCCTGACGGCAAGTCGCAGGTCACCGTCGAGTACGTCGACGGCAAGCCGGTGCGCATCGACGCGGTCGTCGTCTCCACCCAGCACGCGGAAGAAGCGTCCAACAAGAAGATCAAGGACGTCATCATGGAGGAGGTCATCAAGGCCTCGCTCCCCGCCAAGCTGATGGACAAGAAGACCAAGTTCTTCATCAACCCCACGGGCCGCTTCGTGGTCGGTGGCCCGATGGGCGACTCCGGCGTGACCGGCCGCAAGATCATCGTCGACACCTACGGCGGCATGGGCCGTCACGGTGGCGGCGCGTTCTCCGGCAAGGATCCGTCGAAGGTCGATCGTTCGGCAGCCTACATGGGCCGCTACATCGCGAAGAACGTGGTCGCCGCGGGCCTGGCGACGCGTTGCGAAGTGCAGATCTCCTACGCCATCGGCGTGGCAGAGCCGGTCAGCGTGATGGTCGAGACGTTCGGCACCGCGGCGGTCGATGAAGACCGCATCGCCAAGGCCGTGCGCAACACCTTCGGCCTCAAGCCGGCGGAGATCATCGAGCACCTCGACCTCCTCAAGCCCATCTACCAGCGCACCGCGGCGTACGGTCACTTCGGCCGCAGCGAGTTCAGCTGGGAGCGCACCGACAAGAAGGACGAGCTGCGTGACGCGGCTGGCCTTCGTGGCAAGAGCGCGGCCTAAGTCACCAACGCTTCACCCCGGGGGAGCGGCATGGCCAGCAAGGCGAAACAGGCGAAGTCTCTGACCGCGCTGGCGAAGTCGCTCGACACCCGTAAACGCGAGCCCCCCATCCTCCCTCTCCCCCGCGGGGGAGAGGGTCGGGGTGAGGGGCTCAAGTCATCCCTGATCAGGTCGAAGCTCGAGCAGAAGCCGGTCGTTCTCCCGCCGAAACCTGCGCTGCCCCCGAGGCAGCCAATCGCAACCACCGTACCCAGAGCGACCGCGCTTGCTTCGATGCAGCGCTCGCCGAGCCCGGTGCCGGCGAAAATGCCGCTCGCCCAGAAGAAACCCGCCGTCACCGCCTCGACCGATCCCCGCCGCTCGTACCCGCGCGCAGAGATTCACGTGCGCGCGAAGCTGAGCCTCGCCGACGATCCGTCGCGGTACTTCGAAGCCACGTTGCCCACGCTCAACCTCTCGGTGGGCGGCATGTTTCTCGAGTCGAGCTTCTTCCTGAAGATCGGCACGAAGCTCCACGTGACCCTGCAGCTGCCGCAGAAGGGCCGCGAGGTGAACGTGAAGGCCGAAGTGGTGCGCGTCGAGTCGAACGTGCTCGGCTCGTCGGGCTTCGCGCTGCGTTTCACCGAGTACCTCGACGGCAGCCAGGTGACCCTGGCCACGCATTTCCTCTCGCCCGTGCTGCGCGAGTTCCTCTCTCAGTACGCGAAGGAGCACCGCTTCCAGGCCAGCGCCGAATACCTCGCTCACACCGCCGACGTGCTGGCCGCGTGGGAGCTCAAGAAGGCCGAGCTCGGCGGCGACGTCTGGGATCTCTTCTCGAGCACTCCGTAACCGGCTCCACTCCCTGATTTGGGTCGTTGCGCCGCGGCCCGCCGTCCGCTTCGCTCCTGTGCAACTCCATGACCCTCTTCGAAGCAATCGTGCTCGGCATCGTGCAGGGGCTCACCGAGTTCCTGCCCATCTCATCCACCGCGCACCTGCGCATCGTGCCGGCGCTGCTGGGCTGGGATGATCCGGGCGCGGCGTACTCGGCGGTCATTCAGCTGGGCACCGTGGTCGCCGTGCTGGCGTACTTCTGGAAAGACATCATCAAGCTGACCAAGGCCTTCGTGCGAGGCCTGGTCGAACGCAAGCCGTTCGGCACCGAAGACTCGCGGCTGGCCTGGTTCGTGGGGCTGGGCACCATTCCCATCTCCATCATGGGGCTGCTGTTCAAGTCGGCGATCAAGACCTCGCTGCGTTCGCTCTATGTGATCAGCGCCTCGTTGATCATCCTGGCCATCGTGTTGTTCCTGGTGGAGCGCTTCGCTTCACACAAACGCACCATCTCCGACCTGACCCTGAAAGACGGAATCATCGTGGGCCTGTGGCAGGCGCTGGCGCTCATCCCCGGCAGCAGCCGCAGCGGCACCACCATCACGGGCGCTTTGTCCCTGGGCCTGCGGCGCGAAGACGCGGCGCGCTACTCGTTTCTGCTCTCGATTCCCGCCACCACGTTGGCTGGCCTGGTCGAGCTCAAAGACCTGCTCGAGGCCACCACCCGCCCCAGCACCTCGGCGATGGTGGTGGGCACCGTCGTTTCATTTCTCGCCGGCATCGCCGCCATCTCCGGGCTGCTGCGCTTCTTGAAGAACCGCTCGATGCTGGTCTTCGTGATCTACCGCATCGTGCTGGGCGTGGCGTTGCTGGGCCTGCTGAGCGCCGGCGTGTTGCAGGCGTGATCGCCTGGCTCGGGGCAGGGCGTTAGATTGGAGCGCGCATGACGGCCCTCCTCCCCGATACCGCAGGCCCGCAGTTCTTCGGCCGGCTCAAGGAGCACCTCCACCGTTCGCCTTCGAAGACCTTCGAGGCGCCGGGCCTGGTGCTCAAAGAAGCCGCGGTGCTCGCGCCGCTCTTCTGGCGTGGAGGGGAACCCTGGGCCTACCTGACGCGCCGACCGATGACGCTGCGCAAGCACCCGGGGCAGATCTCCTTTCCCGGTGGAGGCCGTGAGCCCGCCGACGTGACACCGCTGCATACGGCCTTGCGCGAGACCCACGAAGAGCTGGGCATCGCTCCCGAGCAGGTCGAGGTGCTCGGCCTGCTGGGCGCCATGCCCACCATCACCTCGTTCTGGGTCACCCCCTTCGTGGGGGTCATCGCCGAAGACGTGAAGCTCGACCCCAACCCAGCCGAAATCGACGAGGTCATCGCGGCCCCGCTGTGGCGCTTGCGCAAGGAGAAGCGACACCTCTTCCAGGCCGACCGCGAGGTCTTCGTGTGGGACGACGCCCGCCACGTGGTGTGGGGCGCGACCTGGCGCATGCTCAGCCAGCTGCTCGAACACGTCGAGGCGATCGGTCGCTGACGTTCGCGCGCGCGATGTGGTGAAGTCCGCCGATGCGTCACGCAGTCCTGGTTGCAGAACTCGAAGCCTGCATCGGTGACAACGCGGTGCGGGTGGTCTTGCTTACCGGGTCTCGCGGTTCTGGCATCTCCACCGCGCTCTCCTCGTTCGCCGAAGAGGTGCGCGGGTGGGGCCATCGCGCTGACGTGATCGACGCCGAGCGGGTGGGCGTGCAGCCCGGCGGCGCGGTCGACGCGTTGTTGCGCGCGCGGCTGGGCATCGGCCCTTCGATTCGGGGCAATGAGCTGCTCGAGGCACTCGACACCGCCGCGCCGGGCCTGGAGCCGCTCGCCCGTGAGTTCCTCTCCTTCGCGATGGGTTTTTCCCGCGATGACTTTCAGACCGCCCGCCTCGATCCGAAGAGCCGCTGGGAAGGTGCGCTCGCCGAGGTCGGCCGCTGGCTGGCCGCGCGCAGCGGCACCTGGGCCTGGGTGCTCGACGATGCGCTCTCGGTCGACGAAGAGTCGCTCTTGCTGGTGGAACGCCTGGCGCGGGGCGCTCAGACCCCGGGACTGGTGGTGCTCAGCGCGCGCGACGACGAGCGGCAGCTGTTCGAGCAGCGCATCAAGGGCATCCGCGCGAGCGGCAAGTTGCGTGAGCTGGTGCTGCCGTCACTCACGCCCGACGAACTCGCCCTGACTTTTCCCACCACGGTCGCCGCGTCACGCGGGGTGACGCTCACGGCCAAGCTGCTTCATCTGCACGGCCGCGAAGGTGGCCTGCCCATCACCACCGATGCGTTGGTGCGTGAGCTCATCGCGACGCTGCCGGCAGCACAACTGACGGTCGTCTCGCTGCTGGGTGTGGTGGGGGGCCGGCTTCCCCAGATGGCGCTCGACGCCGCGCTCGGCTCTTCGCAGCTCGCGGCCGTGGAGACTCTCGAGGCGAAGATGCTCCTTCGCCGCGGGCCGACGCAGCGGTGTGGCGGGGAAAATGAAGTGTGGCTGCGGTTTCCCGCGCTGGCGCCGAAGGCCGATGACGCCTCGTCGCGCCAGTGGATCGCCGCGGTAGGCGCGTGGGCCGAGCGGCAGCTGTGGGGCGAGACGCGCAACGACGCGCTTCGGCTGGTGGCCCTGCCGCACGTGATTCGGGCTGCCGACGCGGCGAAAGACTTCACCCGGGCCAGCCTCGCGTGGGAACTCTCGGCGCGCACTGGCGGTGGTGCGGTGGCGTGGCGCAAAGCAGAACAAGGCGCCAGTGGCGTGCGGCGCCTGGTGCTCGCCCGGCTGCTGGCTGAAGAAGAGCTCTTTCGCGGCGACGTGCAGAAGTCGTCGGCCACCGCGCTCTCGGCCTCCCGCCTCGCGCTCACGGCCGGGGCCGCCATCCCCGAGGTCTGGCACGAAGCGACCTTGCAGGGCGTGGAAGACGAGCTGGAGCGGTGGGATCGGCTGACCGGCGAAGAAGCGCAGATCGCCCTCGACCTCGCCCGCGCGGAAGCCATTGCTCAGTTGGGTCAAGCCACCGAGACGAGGCGGGCCTTCGAAGCGGTCGATGCCCGCCTGCAGAAGAGCAAGGCCTCGGCGGTGACTGGCGCGTTGTTCCTGCGCATGGCCAGGACGTGGGTCTGGTTCGCCGCAGAGGTGCTCGCCGACGGGCCGCTGGCGCGCCGCATCTGCGACACCATTCGGGAGCGCGTTTCGCCCGACGTGCTGCAGGCCAGCTTTCACGCGAGCGCGTATCTGCGGGCAGAGCAGGTCGCGCACTCCCGCGGCGGAGATCCCCTGCGCGCGCGGGCGATGGCCGACGAGCTGATCGAGCTGTCGAAGGCGCGGGGTGATCAACGCGAAGAGTGCATCGCGTGGAATTCGCGGGCGCTCTTGCACCTGCGTGATGGAGATCTGCGCCTCGCGCGCCTGGGCTTCGAGCGCAGCCTCGACCTCGCCCGGGCCATCGGGTTTCGAAGGCGTGAAGCGGTGGCCTTGCACAACCTGGGGCTCACCCAGGCCTACGCCGGAGAGTTCGGCGCTTCGGTGGCCTGCCAGGAGCGCTACGTGTTGCTCTCGGAGCAGATCGGCAACTTCGTGGCGCGCGCGTACGGCCCGGCGGCGTTGGCGCTCGTCTACGTGCAGCAGCTCGACGTGCAGAAGGCCGAGCTCAACCTCGCCCGGGCACGCCGCTCGGCGGAAGAGAACGGCTGGCCCGGCCTCATCGCGTGGACGCGGCACCTGTCGGGTGTGCTCAAGCTGCTCAAGCACCTCGAGAAACGCGACACGTTGTTGCTGAGCCTCGCGCGCTCCGACTTCCTCGCGAGCCTCGACCTGCTCGAAGACCGCAAGGGCACCTGGTCGGAAGAACTCGATCCAGCGGAGGCCGCGGCGTTCCTCGCGTTGACCTGGTTGTGTGCGGGCAACGTGGCGCAGGCCAACGCGGCGCTGCCGCGGGCGGAGAAGTTCGAGCACGGCAGCGCGGCCTCGAAGTACGTGGTCGCCGCCTTGCGCGACGTGTTGGCTGGCCGGCCGCCGGCGGCGAGCGTGGCGTGGTTCGAAGCCAACGGTCACGGACGTTCGATGGAGCTCTGGCAACGAATCGCGATGGCCCTGGGCGTGCCCGTGGTGGCCGACGAACCAGCACTGTAGCCTCCCTCTCCCTTCGGGAGAGGGTCGGGGTGAGGGCCTTTCGAGTTAGTCTCCGCCGCGAAATGAACGACTTCGATCTGGTGGTCATCGGCGGCGGCGCCGCAGGCGAAAAAGGAGCCGTTCAAGCTGCCTTCTTCGGCAAGAAGGTCGCGCTGATCGAAAAGGAGCCGGTGCTCGGCGGGGCGATGGTGAACACGGGCACGCTGCCCTCCAAGACGCTGCGAGAAACCGCGCTCTACCTCTCCGGCTTCCGGCAACGCGGCCTGCACGGGGTGAACATGGCGCTGGGCCGCGCGGCGCAGGTCGACGAGTTCCTCTACCGGCTCGATCGAGTGGTGGCCTCCGAACACGAGCGCATGAACGGCAACTTGAAGAAGCACGGCGTGACGGTCTTCCATGGCGCTGCGTCCTTCGTCGACCCGCACACGCTGCAGGTGGGCAAACAACGTGTCTCGGGCCGTCACATCCTGATCGCCACGGGCAGCCGGCCGCACCGGCCGTCCGGCTTTCCCTTCGAGCACGCGCACGTCTACGACTCAGACGAAATCGTGCGAGTGCACTCGTTGCCCTCGACGATGGCCGTGGTGGGCGGCGGGGTGATCGGCTGCGAGTACGCGTGTCTCTTCGCGGCGCTGGGTACGAAGGTGACGGTGATCGACTCGAAGCCCACCCTGCTTGGTTTTCTCGACACGGAAGTCGTGGGCTGGTTGCTCGAACGCATGCGTGGCCTGGGCATCGAGTTCAGGCTCGAGGCGCAGGTGGCCCAGTGCGAGCCTTCGACGGGCAACGTGCGGCTGTGTCTGGATCGCGGCGAACCGCTCGAGGTCGACCTCGCGCTCATCTGCGCGGGGAGAAGCGCCAACACCGACGCGCTCGGGCTCGCCCACGCAGGCATCACACCGGGCAAGCGCGGCGTCATCGAGGTCGACGCGCGGTTCCGCACGCAGGTGCCGCACATCGCTGCGGTGGGTGACGTGATCGGCTTTCCGTCACTCGCCTCGACGTCGATGGAGCAGGCCCGTGTGGCCGTCGTCGACTTCTTCGACCTCAAGTACAAGACCCGCGTCGCGCCGCTGTTTCCCTACGGCATCTACACGATCCCCGAAGTGTCGATGTGCGGTGAGACCGAGGAGTCGCTGCAGAAGAGCGGCGTGCCGTACGTGAAGGGCGTGGCCAACCTCGGTGAGAACGCGCGCGGGTTGATGATCGGCGAGACGGGGCACCTGAAGCTGCTCTACCGCCGGGAAGACATGAAGCTGCTCGGGGTGCACTGCATCGCTGAAGGCGCGACGGAGCTCATCCACATCGGGCTGACCGCGATGATCGCGGGCGCCGGGGCCGATCTCTTCATCGAGGCGTGCTTCAACTACCCGACGCTCTCCGAGGCGTACAAGTACGCCACCTACGACGCGCTGGGCCGGAGGAACCGCTCATGAGCTGGAACCAGGATCTCTTCAAACGCACGCTCGACTTCGCGGCGAAGGCGCACGGCACGCAGCAGGTTCCCGGCAGTGGTTTCCCGTACGTGGTGCACCTGGTGAAGGTGGCCACCGAGGTGCTGCGGGTGGCCGATGGCACCTTCGACATCGACTTCGCGATGCAGTGCGCGTTGTTGCACGACAGCGTGGAAGACGCTGGCGTCGCGGTGGTCACGCTGCGCCAGGAGTTCGGAGATCGCGTGGCCGATGGGGTGAGCGCGCTGACCAAGGACGACGCGCTGCCGAAAGCAGAGCGCATGGCGGACAGCTTGAAGCGCGTTCGTGCGCAGCCGAAGGAGGTGTGGTTGGTGAAGCTCGCCGATCGCATCACCAACCTGGAGCCCGCTCCTGCGCACTGGAGCGCTGAGAAGAGGGCAGGGTACCGCGTGGAGGCACAGGCCATTGCCGACGCGCTCGGTGAATCGAACGCCGCGCTGGCCGCGAGAATCCGCGAGAAGATCGCCAGCTACACCTGAAGCTCAACAACACCAACACCAAGACCAGCGCCCTCCCTCTCCCCAGCGGGGGAGAGGGTCGGGGAGAGGGCTGTCAAAGCAGTCGAAACCGGTACACGTATTCAAAGCCGGTCGAGACACCCGCGCCCAGATGCGTCGCGGGCCGGAAAGTCGCACCCATCAACGCACTGCGAGCCGCCGCACCGAGCCCCGATCCCGGCTCCTCCCGAATCGTGACGTTGATCACCCGACCGCGCGCATCGAGCTCGACCCACAGCCGCACCACGCCCTCGACATCATCCGCGCGAGCCGTCTCCGGGTAAACGATGCGAGGCATCACCAACAACGCCGCCTGAGTATCTGGAGGAGGCGGCGGAGGCGGAGGAGGTGCCGCCCGCGGGCCTTCTTCCCCGCCCACGTCGACCTCCGCCTCGCCGCCACCCTGAGGCAACGCCGCCACCTCACCAACCTCCGAGACCGGGAGCGCAACCGGAGACGGAGCCGAAACCACCGGACCCCGCCGCCGCGAGCTCACCTTCTTGCGCTGTTCGCTCACCGGAGTCCGCCGCGCCTCGACCGGACGAACGAACGGCCGCAGCTCCAGCTCAATCGGCACGCGCACCACCTCCACGCGCTTCGCCGGAGCACTCCACATCGACCACACGAACACCGCATGCACGCCGCACGACATGAGCAGCGCCCCAGCCCGGTTCATCCACATGTCGTCAAGCTAGTTGCCCCTCAATTGCAAATGCAAGCCGATGCTAACGCCGCTTCGTCCGCTTCAGCTCGTCGATCAGCATCTCCGCCACGCGTCGCGCCCGTCAGGGCACGGAGAGCTTTGAGAAGTTGCAAGCCTTCGTGGCGGCCCACCCAGAGATCGTGGTGCGGGTCGGTCACCAGCACTGACTGACCTTGAAGTAGCTTCTCCTGGCGATGCTCGGCAGTCGAAGGTTCCCCAGGTACCCGGTCAATCTCAGGCTCCGCCTGCAGTTCCCCACGGGCGAGCTGGAGACGACGACCGATGAGATCTCCATGGCCGGCTTCAGTGCGCCGTGCGCCGATCTGCCCGAGGTCGGCACCAGCTTCGGCTTCGTGGTGCACTTACCCGATGGCACCCTGGTCACCGGCACGGCGTGCGCGATGCGTCTGGCGCCCGAAGGTTCGGCCGGTTTCTCCTGCGAGTTTTCACCGGCGCAGCAGCCCCTCTGGGCCGCCTTCGTCAATCAAGAGAAGGGCAGCGGAGGCGTGTGGCGCATGATCGGCCGCTACGCCACCAGCGCCGGGGAAGATCAAGAAGCGGCGCGTTCGATTCTGGAGAAGGGCCCGCTGGGCATTCTCTTCCGCCGCATCGGGGGCGAGAAGCCAGGCACCGAAGCGCCGGGCGTGATGCGGCTGCACATGGTGGGCGAGAATGGAGAGGCCTACCGCATCGCGTTCGAGAAACACCCGAGCGAGCCGCCGGAAGCTTCCGCCTTCGCGAACGCCGCGCCCAAAGTGTTGGAGTTCGCGAAGAAGGCCGTCTCGCGGGTGCTCACGCAGGAGGTGTTCATCAAACGAGCGCCGCATGCCGCGGTCGAGTCACTGCGCCTGGTGGAGATGGTGAAGGGCGGCTTCGGTTACGTCGCGCAGCAGCCCGGCGGAAAGCTGGGCTTGATGGGTTTGCACGGCAGCGAGCTCATCGGCATCGAGGTCGATGGGAAGCGGGTCTTTCCCTTCTTCGAGCCGGACGAACTCGACCGCATCGCCTGTGACACCTTCCGCGTTGCCGACGACGCCGTGAAGGAGGCGCCCGCCGCGCCTGCGTTGCTGAACGAAGAGCGTTTCTCGGCGCGCTACGAGCACAAGAAGCTCGACAGTCACAACCGGGCCGGGTGCACGCCCAAGCAGTTGAGCGACGCGATGGACGCGAGCCAGCGGGTGCAGACGCGCACCTACGGCACACGCACGCTGCGGCTCTTCCCTGATCTCTGGCTCGAGGTGCTGCGTGCCGGTTGGCCCGTGCCCGCGCGCGGGTTCGCGATGGAAGATGGCAAAGCGCTCTGCGTATTCGTGCTGGTCGGCGCCGACGCACCGCGCGTCGTCCGCCTCGAAGGCGGCGACACCGTCTTCATCATCCGCGACCGCTGACCTCTCTTTCCCTCTCCCTCTGGGAGAGGGTCAGGGTGAGGGCCTCACCTCGACGTAAGATTTGCGCGTGCGCCCGCTTCATCGCAGCCAGATAGTGCCCCCATGGCTGACGAGCTGGCGCCGTACTTTCTGGGACCCTACGGCGAGAACAACGACTTCTTCGAGAAGACCCTTCTCGAGCTGGTGCGTGACCACGTCTTCTGGCGGCGCAACTTCCACCCCGAAGACACGCCACCCATCAGCACGCGGGAGCAGCACACCGCCGACTTCCTCGATGGCACGGCGAAGATGCGGCAGGAGCTCCACCTGCTCACCGCGCAGCTCAAACGTTCGGTGCCGTTCTTTCACCCGCGCTACCTGGGTCACATGGTGAGCGACCTGCTGATGCCGGGGTTGATCGCCCAGCTGGTCACCACGCTCTACAACCCGAACAACATCGTCGAAGAGTCCGCGCCGGTGACGGTGCAGCTCGAGCTCGAAGTGGGCCGGCAGCTCGCGCGCATGTTGGGCTACTCCCTCGACGTCACGCAGCGGCCGTGTGCGCTGGGTCACCTCACCTCTGGTGGAACGGTAGCCAACGACGAAGGTCTCTGGCTGGCGCGCGCGACCAAGCTCTACCCGCTGGCGGTGCGAGATGCGGGGCTGGGACTTTCGTTGTCGACCGACGACTGGGAGCTCCTCAACTGGAGCACCGCGCAGACGCTCGAACTCGCCGAGCAAGTCGAGGCCTTGCCCGGAGGCGTGGCGGCGGTGAAAGCCACCCGGGTGGAGACCGTGGGCCTGGGCCGTTTCTGCGCGAAACACCCGCTCGTCGCCGAGTTGGCCGTGCTCGCGCCGGGCACCGCGCACTACTCGTGGCAGAAGGCGATGAAGCTGCTCGGGCTGGGCGCAGAGCAACTGGTCGAGGTGCCCACGGCGCAAGCGCGCATCGACGTGCCTTCGCTGCAGGCGTTGCTCGAGCGGCGCGCGGCGGAGAAGAAGCCGGTGCTCGCGGTGATCGGCGTCTACGGCACCACGGAGTTCGGAACGCTCGACCCGCTGCACGAGATCGTCGCGTTGCGTGGCAAGCCACTGGAGTTCTGGCTGCACGTCGACGCGGCGTGGGGCGGCTATCTGCCCAGCCTCTTCCGCGATGCTTCCGGTGCACTGCTGCCGCGAGAGTCGGTGGCGGCCGGCTTCAAACACTTCCCCAGCGAGCGGGTGCACCGGTCGACTGCCGCGTTGGCGCAGGCCGACTCCGTCACGGTCGATCCGCACAAGCTGGGCTTCGTGCCTTTCGGCGCGGGGGCATTCCTCGCGCGCGATCGCCGTGTGTTCGATCTCGTGCAGCAAGAGGCCTCGTACGTCTTCGGCGCCTCTGCTTCCCCCGAAGATCGCTATCGCAAGCCGGGGCGCTTCAGCCTGGAAGGCAGCCGGCCGGGGGCTGCGGCAGCGGCCTGCTACGTCAATCACCGGGTGCTCCCGCTCGACGCGGCGCACTTCGGCCGCTTGATGGCGCGTTCGGTGCGGGCGTGTGAGGCGCTCTACGATCGACTGCCCAGCCTGACCGCGGAGCTCGCGCCGCAAGTACGCGTGTGCGTGCCTTTCGAGCCGGATTGCAACCTGGTGTGCCTGGCGTTCAACCCGAAGGGCAACCGTTCACTCGCGGCTGCCAACGCGTTCACCCGCGAGGTGTTTGCCGACATGACGGTGCGCGGCGATCTCCCGGTTCAGCTGCGCGACTTCTACGGCTCGAACACCACGGTCACGCTCGCACACCTGGGCGCGGCCGAGCTGAAGCGCCTGGGCAATGAGCTGGAGCTCGACCTGGAACACCCCGACGCCGACGGCCTGTTCATGCTGCGCCACACCTTGATGAACCCGTGGTTGCTCTCGCCGGTGAACGCCGACGAGGCCAACTACATCGAGGCGTACTGCCACTACATCGTGGACCTGGTGAACTCCCTCAGCTCACCTGGGCGAGGTCACGCAGCCCCAGCTGGGCGGTGAGCGGGCCGTCGAAGAGCTTGAGCGGGTTGAGCTCTCTGAACGCGGCGAGGAACGCGGGCAAACCGGCGGCGTAGTTCCGCTCGAGCTGCGCACGGCTCATGGGGTTCTGCTGGCCCCAGTGCGGCCGGCCGCCGAAGGTGTCCATCATGTACTGGGTGTACTTGTTGAGCGTCTCCACCGCGTTCGGCGTGCCTTTGAGAATCGGCACCTCGAGCATGATGGTGTCGCGCTGATACTGGGGCGAGAGGTAGTCCTCCGACGCTTTGACCCAGCGCATGCCGATGGGCGAGGTGACCCAGTTGTTGGTGCCCCGCCACGAGTCAAACTGCGTGATCAACGCCTTGAGCACCTCGTCGGCGCGGCTCGCGTCGAAGCCCACGCTGGCTGCGTTGACAGCGAGATCGTTGGGCGGGCCGAAGTCGAGCGCCTGGGTGGAGGGCATCAACACGTCGGTGGAGCGACACGCGTCGAGTGCGAAGTCGAGCTTCGCCGCCACGGCTTTGGGATCCGTCGCGGCCTGGTAGCCGATGAAGTCGGTGATGATCTGCCGGCCACCGAAGAGAATGCCCAGCCCACGCACGCCCCATGGCCAGGGCTGCTGCGTCGCCTTGGTGAGCTTGGTGATGAGCACGGTGGGGCTGGTCTTGCCGGTCGAGACGTAGGGGTTGATCCACACGTGAATGCCGTGCACCGCGGGGTGCACCAGCAGCTGGTTGATCTGCGGCAGCGCCTCGTCCCAGGTGGAGATGAAGCGGTCTTCCTTGAGGAAGAACTTCGGGCGGGTGCGCAAGGTGACGGCGGAGATGATGCCCAGGTGGCCCTGGCCACACCGCACGGCGTGGAAGAGCGCGTCGTCTTGGCGGAGCACGTACTTCGCTTCAGGGTGCTTCTTCTTGTACTTCGCCGGATCGGTGAGGCCGTCGGTGCGCTCGATGCGCATCACCTTCACGTTTCGTTGCGCGTCGAAGGTGACCAGCTCGACCGCTTCGATCCACCCGGCGATGCCGTAGAGCTCGAGGCCTGAGCCGTGACCACCGGCCGAAGCGCAACCGACCACGGTGAGGTCGCGGTAGCCGGGCTGCTGACAGACGGTCTTGCCGATCTGAGCCAGCGCATCGTTGAGCTTGCCGAAGGTGATGCCCGACTCGACGCGCACGAGATCGTCGGCGAGCTCCTGCTCCTTCTCTTCATGGAAGGTGTCGGCCTCGAGATCGAGCAGGTCGTTCATCTGGAAACACTGCACCAGGCAGTCCGTCGTCCACGCGGCGTTCGCGAAACCGAAACCTTCTGCCATCGCGCGGAACGAGGTGACCTGGTTCTTCTTCGCCTCCAACATCTGCACCAGCTCATCTTCCGAGCGGGGGCGGAGGAAGAGCCTGGGCCACTGCGGCATCGTGGTGTTGTGCCGGTGGTACTGGTTGGGTGCGTTGGGCACCGTGTCGGCCAACTCGGGCTGCGCCTCGAGCATCTTCTGCAGCTGCAACTGAAGCGCGGGTGAAGGCATCTGGCGCAGCGCATTCACGAGATTCAGGTAGTCGAGGGGGGTGGCCATGGCGCAGAGCAAGCCATTGTCAGTTTGATTTGTACAGAGATTGGCTTCGAGTCAGTCCCAGTCTTCTTTGCGCGCCGCGTCTGGATCTCCGAGGACGACGAGTCCGCGCTCCTTCAGTTTCCAGACGAGCGCCGGATCTGCGAAGTGAACGGCTGGCATCGATCCCCGTTGGGTGAAGAAGAACCTTCGGGTGCTTCCCTTCTCCGCGGCCATCACGTTGAGCAACGCGAGCACCACCCGCGCATCGAGGGTGTCCTTCTCGCGGCGTACGCCCACCGCGTACAGATCGTCACCGAGCCGGC
>JANODF010000975.1:0-27047 GCA_031412555.1 Archangium sp.
TGCGGAAGGAAGGCGCACGCTGGGTGAGCTGATTGCAACGTTGGAACGTGAGCAGATCGTGCTCGCGATGAAGCGATCGCGCGGGGTGAAGGCACAAGCGGCAGAAGCACTGGGCATCTCGCGGCCGACGCTCGATCGTAAACTCGGGGAGAACAAGAGCCTCTGGCTCGCGGACTCCCCCTCGCCCTGCGAAGCGGGGAGAGTGTCGGGGTGAGCGGCCTTCGAGGCACGCAGGTGGGCCCCCGGCCTTCAGCCGACCTCTCCCCGCTGCGCAGGGAGAGGTTAAGAGATCATGAACTTTCTCTGCCCCAGCTGCCGCACGCCGCTCCCGCGCAGCAACCCCGAGCACGTCACCTGCACCGGCTGCGGCGTGTCAGTCGATCTCACGCGCGTCGACACCGCCCCCGGCCAGGCGCGGCTCTGGCCTGAGATCGATCTCAGCCAGGAGACCCTCAGCGGCTACGCACTGCTCAAGCTGCTGGGCAGCGGGGGCATGGGCTCGGTCTACGAAGCGCGCGCACCCGACGGCTCCATCGTCGCGCTCAAGGTGCTCTCCCCGCTGCTCGCCGCGGAGCCCGCCTTACGAGAACGTTTTCGCCGCGAAGCCCGCGCGCTCTCGGCCCTCTCGCACCACGGCGTCGTGAAGATGCTCGGTGAAGGCGAAGAGAACTCCTTCTGCTGGTACGCGATGGAGCGCGTCACCGGCACCGACCTGCGCGAACGGCTCAAGTCAGGCCCCCTGCCCGTGAACGAAGTCATCGCGCTGGCGAAGGCCATGTTCGACGCGCTCGAGGTGGTGCACGCCGGGGGCTTCGTCCACCGCGACGTGAAGCCGAGCAACATCCTGCTCTCGCCGGAAGGCCCGAAGCTCTGCGACTTCGGCATCGCGCGCCTCGAAGGCTCGAGCACGTTGACGGAGTCAGCCGCGCTGCTGGGCTCGCTGCGCTACATGGCGCCCGAACAGCGTTGGGGAAAGAGCGATGAACGCAGCGACCTCTACGCGCTCGGCGTGGTGCTGCACGAAGCGCTCGCGCTCGGCGTACCGGGTGAAAAGCCGCTCCCTTCGGGCACGCCAGGGTCGTTGAGGCGGCTCATCTCGAAGCTGACGGAAGCGTCACCGGTGCTGCGGCCCCAATCGGCGGCGCTCGCCCGGAGCATGTTACTCGGCTCCTCGAAGCGGCCGCTCCTGCTGGGCGTCGCGGTGTTGCTGATCGCGATCGTCGGCGGTGTTGCGTGGTGGCCGCGCGACGAAGCGACGCCTCAGCTGCTCATGGAGACCCGCATCGACGCGGGCCCGCGCCCCGAGCTGGCGGTTCTCGTTCCCAATGCGGGAATCGAAGCCGTCGATGCAGGTCTGCTCACCGAGCTGCAGCCCGTGGATGCAGGCACTCGCTTCGACGGCGTGTCGGCCGCCACCACGAGCCTCGGAACCAAAGGCATTCTCCGAAAGCCCGTGAAGAAGCCGGTCTCGAAGGTGAAGAGCAAGACGCTCAAGCCTGAGCCAGGCAAGTAGACGCCACCCGTCGAGAACGGACCGGGTGGCAATGCCAAGGCGAGGCGTCAGTACTTGCGGCCGCCACCGAACGCGTGGCGGATGGAGTCCTTGAATCGCTCCCACGCGCTGCCGGGGTGACGCGACTCCCAATCCGATCTCAGTTCAGGCTCGACCGAGTTCCAATCGCGGCCCTGGTAGAGCGTGCTGGAAGCGGCGGTCGATCCGTACTCGTACGCGGGCGCGTAATCTTCCCAGCGGCCACCGAGGCTTCCGTAGTTCTCCTGCCAGTGCTGCCGGTACGGATCAGTCCCCTCGCCGGTGCGTTCCACCTCGACGTCGGTGCGGCGCGCCGTCTCGCGAATCTTCTCCTGACGCTGCGTGACCTGCTTGCCGACGCGGACCTCTTCGACCACGCGGGCCTTCTTGGAGACCACGGCCTCTTCAGACCGCTCGCGCAGCTCGGCCGAACCTTCCTGGAAGGCGCCCAGGTCTGCGTCGGTGGCCGGCTTGTCGACGGGGATGCGCTCCACCACGATCTGCTCTTCACGCAGGGTGATGTCTTCTTCGATGGGCACCTCCGAGACGCGCTGGAAGATGCGCACGCCGCCCCGCTGCACTTCGCGTTTGCCGATCTTCACTTCTTCTTCGATGACCGGAATCGAGCGGCTCTCGGCACTCTCGAAGAGGGGCTCCCCCGCGGAGACCCCGCCGCTCTCCTGTGCCTCGCTGCCCAGCCACTCGGAGCTGCGCTCATCGAGATCCAGCGGGTGGTGATGGCTCATCACCTCTGATGCGAGTTCGCTCTTCTCGTCCGTGGCGGCGATGGCGGTGACCACGTAGTTCCCGTGGCGCACGGCCTCGTCGTACAGCCGGATGTCATCGCGATCATCGGTTCCGAAGAGCCGGTTGAAGAAGCCCTTCAGGCCTCCTTCGGGTTCACGATCTTGATTGAGTTTGGCCGCCGCGCCTTCTTCTTCTTCGGCGCTCAACCTGACTTCGTTCTTGT
The DNA here is from genome assembly GCA_031412555.1 of Archangium sp. Lineage (GTDB taxonomy): Bacteria > Myxococcota > Myxococcia > Myxococcales > Myxococcaceae > Archangium_A. Next base: position 2,502 of record JANODF010000975.1, read on the forward strand.
TGAAGCCGGCGACGAGCAACTCGTTCACCGTGCTTTGAGCTTCATTGTATTCGTCGAACACCGCTACCACTGCGTTAGCCATGACGGCCTCCTGGAGTTTTTTCGTCGAACCGCTCAACGGACACTTCTTCTGATTTGAGGCTCACGCGTCTTTCGGCCGACCTCGACCGTCTCCTGCACGACCGGAACGGTGATCTGCTCCAGCTCAGAAACTTCACTCTCTGTCTTCGAAGCCTTGTCGGCTGGGCGCACGGTGACCCCCGCTCCATCGTCTCACTGCGAAGTTGAGTAACTGGTGACCCCAGAGCCCGCAGAGGCCGAACAGGGGGCTTCGGCGTAGTGTGGCGTGCATGGCCCCCCGTCTCTTCGTGCTGTGCGCGTTGGTGTTGTTGGGTTGTGAAACCGAGCTGAGCGCCGAGACCTTCAAGCTCGTGCCGCTGCCGGCCGACATCATGACGGGCCCAGCGCGCGCGGGTGTGCAGACGAAAGAAGGGCGCATCTTCGCCGTGCCGCTCACCGGTGGGCTGCTGCGCCTCGCCGCGGATGCCGGCGTCTGGGAAGAGCTGAGCGCTCCGGCGATGACGCGTTTCCTGCCCGACTTCAAAGAGGGCCTCACGCTCGCGCAAGGCGAGAGCACCAGCGGGCTGTTCCGCGCTTCGGACGATGCCTTCGTCGCGCTCGAGCCCACCGTGCCGGCGCCCACGGCGGGCTTTTCGACCGTGCTCGGCAGAGACGCGACGGGGACGCTCTGGGCCAGCTCGACGCCACGTTTTGCTTCAGAAGATGCAGGCGTGGTGCTCGCGCACTTCGACGCCGACTGGCAGTACGACGAAGTGCCCATTCCCTTCATGCAGGGCACCGTCTCGCTGCGCCCCACGATGACGAGCGATGCGCGCTTCTTCTTCCGGCCTGATCGATCAGGTCTGTGGGAGATCGATCTTCCCAATCATGCGCTGGTGCAACGGGTGACGTGCGAGCACGAACTCTTCCGCGCCTCGAGCGAGATGTTCATGCCCTGCCAGGAGGACACCTTCCTCTTCGCGGGCCTGAGCGGTGAGTTGTTCCTCCTCAATGCCAACCACGAGCTGTGGCGAGTTCCGGGTCGCGGCACGACGCCGGCATTGGTGGTGAAGGGCACGTTGCCGAAGCTCGAAGGGCGCATCATCGGAGCACCGAACACGTACGTGGATCCGAAAGGTCGGGTGTGGCTCGGCTTCAGGCGCGGCGAGAACGTCGATGCCGACACGAGCTCGCTCTACGTGGCCGAGCCTGCGAAACGCGACATGTGGCTGTTCTTGAAGGGCGAGCTGCCGCGCGCGATCGCGCTGTTCGGAGACGGTGATGCACCGCTCATCTCCAGCACCTCGCAGAACACCGGCTTGCTCATGTTCCGCGTGGCGGACTGATCAGACGCCGGTTCGAGGGCCGTCGGGCCAGTGGATCCACTCGTCGAGGAAGTCGTGTACCGACTCGAGCGCGGTGAGCGCGGCGTCGTTCGGTGCTTTGCCTCGCGAAGCCTGCTGCGTCGCGCGTTGCACCACCGGCTCAGGGCCGGGCCAGGTGGTGCGCAACACTTCGATGCGTCGCTGGGCCTCGCGCACCAGCTCGAGCGCTGTGGGGAACTCCACGTCGCCCAGCTCGAGCCGGCTTCCCAGGTGACAGACGAAGTTGCGGCAGCCACCCGGGCGCTCTTTGTAGACGGTGCAGCAGCGGGCCTCGAGCTTCGAGCAGGGCAGGCGCATCGCGAGCCGGCCTGACTGCGTGACCACCGGCAGGTTGAGCGCTTCGTGTTGCGGAACTTCGTGGGGCTCCACGGGCAGAAAACGAAAGAGCGTGCCGTCGCAGCACAGGCCACATTCCACGCAGAGCGCCGAGAGCGTCACATCACCACCCTACTCACTCCGTGCAGGAGTTCGCTGATCCAGCTCAGCCGGCCCGGCGCTACGGGGAGGCCGAGAGTCTGCAGGGTCAAGGTAGCCACGAAGCGCACGTGCTCGGGCCGGTAGAGCTTCGCCATCATGCCGCGGTAGCGCTTCGATTCTTCTGCGCGCGCGTAGGGCCGGCCGTCGTTCGACGCGCAGTACGAGGCGTAGAGGATCTGCTCGTCTCCCAGGGCGACGAGGCGGGTGATCACCACCCGCAGTGCTTCGAGGTGATGCGTGCCTTCTTCGGCGCGCAGCTTCTCCAGCAGCCGGCGGAACATCGTGAAGTGGCGCGCTTCATCGGCAGCCAGGTGACGGCAGAGTGAATGAAGCGCGGGGGCCCCTTCGGCCAGCGCCTGGTAGTACGTCGCGGCCATCGCTTCGACGAAGCAGCGCGCCACCAACTCGCCCTGCTCGGAGCCGTACACCGATTCACCTTCAGTCGAGTGGTAGGGCACCCGGGCGAGGTAGTCGGTCATGTGGTGCTCGAAGTCGAAGCCAGGGTCTTCGCGAGAGAGCCAGGCGCGCAGTGATTGGCCGTGCGTTTCTTCTTCCGCGCCCCAGCGCGCGAAGGTGTCGGTCCAGACTGGGCCGCGGCGCTTGAAGACTGCGGCGAGGTAGCCCGAGTAGAGATGGGCTCGCGATTCCACAAGACAGGCGGTGCGGGTCAGGTGCAGCACGTGCGGTGGGATGGTCGACATGGTGAGTAGAAAACCCGGTCGATGGCCTCGCGCGGCTGCGGATGGGGCGGACGGTCGAAAGGTGGAACCGGACGGTCACCCCGTCTTGTGGTTCGCTGGGTTGGTGCTGATGGGGTTGCCCACACGTGAGGCCCTCACCCCGACCCTCTCCCGAAGGGAGAGGGAGACAATGCTCGTGCGGTATCGCGTGCTCGTGGTGCTCGCGCATGTGGCGACGGTGGTGATCACCTGGCCGCTCTGGACCGCGCATGAGCTGCCACCCATGTTGCCCGCGCTGCCGCTACCGTCGTTCGGTGTCGGCGTGCCCCTGCTGCTCACCATCGTCGCGCAGCTCTGGTTTCCCAAACGCGCGCTCGCGGCCTACGCGGCGGTGCTGCTCTACGCGTGCATCTGCGACGAGACCCGGCTGCAACCGCAGTTCTTCTCCTTCGCCTTCCTCACCATCGCGACCTGGCCCGAACGTGGCGCTCAGTTTCTCGGCCGCGCGCACGTGGTGATCCTCTGGCTCTGGGCCGGTGCGCTCAAGCTGCTCAGCCCTGCCTTCATCTACCTGCTGGGTCCCCTCTTCGTGCGTCAGGTGTGGCACGACGCACCTGAATGGGTGCTGGCCATCGCCGGCATTCTGCTCGCGCTCGGCGAATACCTGCTCGCGATTCTGGTGCTCTCACCTCAGAACCGACGCTACGCGGGCGCCGCTGCCTTCTTGATGCACGTGGGCATTCTCTCCACGCTCGCGGCGGGCCGGAATGAGAACGCCTCCATCTGGCCGTGGAACTTCGCGCTCGCGCTCTCCGGCGTCGCCTTGTTCATGCCGTGGCAAGGCTCGGCGTGGACCGACTTTCAGAGCCAGTCGCGCGCGGTGAAGGCGCTCACCCTCACCCTGCTCCTCTCGCCCTTCGGCTGGTACTTCGGCCTCGTCGATGCGTACCTGAGCAACCACCTCTACTCCGTCGACGTGCCGGTGCCCGATGCGCCGAGCAAACCGTTCCGCGCCACGTGGAAGTACCTGCACGTGCCGATTCCCCCTGAACACCGGCTTTTTCACCGGCTGTTCGACGCCACGTGCCGCCCCGGCGAGGTGCTCACCGTCAAGGAGACCCGCACCTTCCTCGCGGGCACCACCGAGCGGCCCTGCCCCCGCACCGTCCGGCCCCGCTGATCGTCATTTCCAAACGGTTGGCCGGGCAGTAGGCGTGCGCTCCATGAACGCTGCTGTCATCGACGTCCGCCCTGTTCGAACCAAGAAGGAGCAGGAGGTCTTCCTGCACGTGCCGTGGTCCGTCGGCATGGATCAAGAGAAGAACTGGGTGCCGCCGCTGCTGGACGACTACCGCAAGCAGCTCGACCCCAAGAAGAGCGTCTTCCTCGCGCACGGTGAGCTGGAGGCGTGGACTGCTTTCGAGAACGGCAAGCCGGTCGGCCGCATCAGCGCGCAGATCGACTTCGACTTCGACAAGACCTGGCCGGAAGATCCCAAGACCGCGTTCTTCGGCTTCTTCGAGTGCGCCGACAAACCCGAGGTCGCCAAGGCGCTCTTCGCGGTCGCTGAAGAGTGGGCGCGCAAGAAGGGCCGCGTGCGCATGCGTGGGCCGTTCACGCTCGACTCCAAAGGTGAGGCGGGCGTGCTCATCGAAGGGTTCGAGAAGCCCTCGATGATCGGCACCACCTGGAACCGCCCCTTCATGGACGCGCTCATTCTGGGCTCGGGCTACCAGAAGGCGAAGGACCTGCTGGGCTGGTGGTACACGGCCGGCACCCCCATCGACGATCTCACCACGCGCGTGGCGAAGAAGACCCGCGATCTGCCCAACGTGAAGATCCGCATGATGGACATCAAGGAGATCCGCCGCGACGCGGGCATCATCCAGGAGGTCTACAACGAGGCCTGGAAGAACAACTGGAACTTCACTCCGTTCACCAACATGGAGCTGGAGGTCATCGCCAACGAGTACAAGCTCTTCATCGACACCCAGCTCACCTACGTGGCTGAAGTCGACGGCAAGCCGGCGGCGATCCTCTTCGCGATCCCCGACATCAACGAGCTCATCGGTGACTTCAAGGGCGAGCTGATGCGCAACCCGATCAACCTCGTCAAGTTGCTCTGGCGCCTCAAGTTCAACCGCCCCAAGAACGCCCGGCTCATTCTGCTGGGCATCAAGGACGAGTTCCGCGCCTCGCGAAAGTACGGCGCGCTGGCGGCCGTGCTCTACGAAGAGATCAGCAAACGCGGCTCGGCGGCCGGTTACGGCGCAGGCGAGCTCTCGTGGACGCTCGAAGACAACACGCAGATCAACCGCGGCATCGAGCGCATGAACGCCAAGGTCTACAAGAAGTGGCGCATGTACGAGCGGTCGCTCTGATCAGAACGTGAACGACTGATGCGCGCCGCCGAACGCGACCTGCAGCCCGAGGTACGCGTCATGCGAGACCCCGTAGATGACGCCCCAGGCACCGGCGTCATCGCGCGTGCGCACGGAGCGGAAGAACAGGTCGTAGGTGGCGGTGAGCGACAGCACCGAGAACAACGGCACCACGAGCCGGGCGCGTAAGCGTGCCTGGCTCTGGGCCGGGCCACCCAGGTCGCGAATCCAGAAGTCGAGGTTGCTCTCGGCCTCGAGCCAACGTTGGCCCAGCTTCACGATCTTCCTGGGCCGCAGCTGCCACCCCGCCACCAGCACCGCTGCCGCGGGCGGAACCTGCGGGTTCAGGTCTTCGCTGCGCGCGAACACCTCCCACGTCGCGCCCCCGCCTGCGTAGACACCGAACTGGGGAAACAGCTCGAAGCGCAGCCCCGCGGTGGGGAGCAACTGCAGGTGGTGGTAGCGCCTCGTCTCGGGCCGGGTGAGCTCCGATTCGGCGAACACGTCGGCGTAGGGCCGGGGCACGTACCAGGCGGGCGCTCCGAACACCTTGCGGGCGAACGCGAGCGTGCGAAAGGTGAGCAGGTCGACGTTGTTGACCGCCCCGCTGGTGCTGCCGTCCAGCGCGGTGGTGTCGACCACGCCGTAGCGCAGGCGAACCGTCTGCTCGAGGGAGTAGAGCGGGTTGTCTCCGATGGCCCGGCCTTCGGTCTCGCCCACCAGGCTCAACGACTGGCCGCGAAGCAACTGGGTGTCTTGAAACACCGACTGGTTGGGGTTCGAGACACCCACGGCGGTGAGGTCGAGCTGCAATCGGTAGCTGAACCACCAACGCGTGCGCTCAGCGGGGTCGACGGGCTGAGCGAGCAACGGGCCCCGCTTCTCGACGGAGAGCCAGTTGCCCAGCACGTCACGAACGGTCAGCGAACCGAGCGGCTCGGCGCCTTCGAACATGCCGCCGAACCGTTCGGCCACGAAGTCGGTGGTGACGACGCGGTACGCCTGCAGCGGCTCGAGCGGGCGGCCGTTCACCTTCCAGCTGTCGATCTTCTTCGCGCCTCGAATGAAGGCGCTCTTCGCGTCGGGAGAATCGAGGAACTCGGCCAGCGCGGCCCCCGTGACGGTCGCCACGCGCATGCGGTTGTCGAAGGGCAGCGCCTGAAACAACGCGAGGTGCGTGAGCGGTGTCTCCAGCGGCCACTGCGCGACCGCGCTGATGGCGTGGCCGTTGAGCACGGCGACTTCGGCGTGGGCATGCTCGCGCATCACGTCGAGCACCAGGGCGGCCGCCTCGTCACGGCCGAGCGGCTGGGCGAGCTCGCCGCGGGGAAACGGCTGCTGGTACAGGCTGCACAACGAATGGTTGAGCGTCTGGGCGTACGAGGTGATGGGGGCCGCCGCCTGGCCGGGCTCCGCCAGCGCGGTGTGCAGCGTGCCGTCGGGACGCAGCTCGATGGCCAGCGCTTCCCCCGGGCGCGTGGCGATGAGCGCAAGGTTCGCCGCTCCCACCGATGCGCTCCGCACGGGTTCGAGCTGCGCATCGACGATCAACACGTCGGGCAACGCCTTCGGGTCGAGGGCCCGCACCAGCGCCAGCGTGTCGGACAGCTCGTCGCCGATGGCGGGGTCGTAGACGGCGATGACGCGCGCGGCGCCGAGCGCCCGGGCGCGGCGGGTCGCATCACTCAAGGCCACCGCGGGCGGCTCGAGCTTCACGCCCGCACTCAGCTCGCGGGAGATGTTGAGCAGCTGTTGGGGAGCGAGCGCGGCGATGAACGCCACCTTGCCGTGAGGCGAGTCGACGAGCAGCGGTGCCTCAGCGCCGTTGACGAGCGCGTCGCACACGGGCGCGGCCTCTCCACTGCAGCTCAGGTTGGTGAGCGTGGTGCGCAGGCCCTTCTTGGAGAGCGCATGGGTGAACGCGAGCAACCGTGAACGCGAGGTCGCGAAGTCGCGGTGACCGATGGCGCGCGCGGCGAGACCGAGTTCGCTCACGGCCAGGGCGAGGGCGTCGGGGTCTCGTTCGACGGCGAAGCGCCCGATGGCCGAGGCGCCCAGCAGGTCTCCCGAGTCGAAGCGCAAGGTGCCTTTGGGCAGCGTGTTGAGGCGCGCGCTCAGCTTCTCGAACGGTGAGTCACCGAGCGTTCCACTGCAGGTCGACAGCGAGAAGCGGCCGGCGAGCGCGTGGATGATCGCGAAGGAGAACTTCGGGAGCGCAGGCGCCGGCACTTCGAGGGCGGGCGTGGGGTCGGGCCCGGGGCCTTCTTCGCCCAGCTCGCTGGCGGCGCCCGCATCGGGCGTGAGCAGGTCGTCACCCGCGGCGGCCTTGACCTGCTCGGGCTCGACGCCGGCGTCGATGGGCTCACCTGCGTCCACCTCTTCACCCGCGTCTGCCAGCACCTCACCCGCATCGAACGCGGGCGGGTCGACGCCGGCATCCACGTCGGTGACAGCCAGCACGAAGAGAAGGAGCAGGGCACTCACGGCGCCCCGTCATGTACCTTCGTCTTCGCGCCCACAGGAGCCATTGTTCGCCTCAGACGGATTCAGCGCGGAAACAGCCGCTCGAGCGCAGCCACGTTGAAGCCGGTGAGCAACTCCGGGCCGGTGTCGATCCACGGCACCCCACCCTGCCGCGGCTTTCCTGCTGCCTTCTTCTTCTCGTTGAGCTCAGCGAGCGCAGCTGGATCCTTCTCGATGTCCTTCGCCTCGAACGGGACGCCGCGATCCGTCAGCCACGCCTGGGCCGCGTGGCAGTAGCCGCACCACTCGGTGCCATAGACGATCACCTTGCGCGCGACCGCGCGTGACGGTGGCAGCGAACGAGCGTTGCTCACCGCGGCCTTCAGCTGTGCCTCGAGTTCGATCTCCATCGTCTTCGCCTGGCTGCGCGCGGCGTCTCGTTCTCCGAGTTCCTTCATCGCCGACTGCACGACCACCAGCAGTCGCTGACGATCGGCCGCCGACAGCAGCCGCGCGTCGACCTCCCGCGTGAGCGCGATCACCTTCTTCCACTCGCCTTCTTCCAGCGCGATCTCAGCGCGCAACAAGCGCGGCTCGCCCGCCTTCGGCGCCTGCGCGATCCACCGATCCGCATAGTCCTCAGCGGGGTCGAACTGTTTCTGAACGAGCGACGCGCGGGCGCCGGTCTCGAGGGCGAGCGGCTCCTTCTTGTCGAGCCGCAGGGCCATCTGGGCGAACTGGAGCGCGAGCACGAAGTCTTTCTTCTCGAGCCCGGCGCGCGCGGCAGCGGCGAGCACCGACGCGGCGAGCGGCCGCTCGGCTTCCGCGAAGGTCTTTCCGTCGAGGTCGAACAAGACGTCGTCGAGTTTGCCGTCAGCCAGGTGTCGTCGGGCGGCATCGAGAGGTGAGCCAGCCAACACCAGGATCATCAGCGCCGAGACCATGCCGCAGCGTACGCCTTCGAACGTTCAATGCGCTGCAGCCACTGCTGGAGCGGGTGCCCTGTGCGGCGCTTCGAGCCACTCTTCAGGGTGCTCCGCCGGGTAGATGGTGAGCGGCTTTTCAGTGGGGCCGAGGCACTGTTCGAAGTGTTTGAGCCCGAGGATCGGGGTCGCGGCCATCAGCCCCGACATCGCCGCGCCCGCCACGCCGTGACTGATGGTGCTGGCGCCGCAGAAGTGCAGGCCGTCCACCGGCCCTTGCTGATCGAACGAGAAGGGGCCGAGCTGCCAGGGCGTCTTGGCCGTGCCGTAGAGCGAGCCACGGTGCGTCTGGCAGTAGTGGTCGTTGGTGAGCGGCGTGCCGACCTCGAGGAAACGCACGTGGCTGCTGAGGCCGGGGATGATCTGATCGGCCGCGCGCATCACGCGTTCACCCAGCTCGTGTTTGAGCGCCTTGTACGCGGTGCCGCGATCGCCCAACGAGGTCTTCGACCACTGCTCGAACGCCTCGTACGGGAGGAAGGTGAACATCTCGAGCGTGTGGTGCCCCGGCAAGGTGTGGCCCGGATCTTTGAGTGAGGTGATGGCGAGGAAGAGGGCGTCGATCTCCGGGCCGGGCATCGACTTCTCCATGGTGCGATAGAGCCCGTCGAGGTCCTTGGTGCGGTACCACCAGTAGTTGCCCGAGTCGTAGCCGAGCGCCTTGAGATCCATCTCCACCGCGCAGAACACGGAGACCGAGCTCACCGAGTACTCCATGCGCCTGGCCTTGCGGATTGCGGCGCGGCAGTACTTCTCGGGCAACATCTTCCCGTAGACGGTCGCCGGGTCGGCGTTGCACACGATGTTCTGCGCTTCGAAGCGTTCTCCGCTGGCCGTCCGCACGCCCACCGCGCGGCCGCCTTCGACGAGGATCTCCTCCACCCGGGTGCTGATGCGAATCTGCCCACCGTGTTTGCGCAGCGCCTTGATGAACGCTCGCGGAATGCGCTTGGCGCCACCCCGCGGGTAGTACGCACCATCGAAGTAGTGCGCCGACATCGACGCGTGCAGCGGCAACGAGACGCGCGAAGGCGCCAGGCCGTGGTTGCCACACTGCGCCGCCAACACCCCGCGCAACATCGGGTCGTGAATGCAGTTTTCCAGCAGGCCTTGCGGGTTGCGAAAACCCCAGCGCATCAGCCGCGGCGCTTTCCACGGCAGGCTCAACACCTTCGGAAACCGGAGCAATTCTTCGGCGCCCTGCAGTTCTTTCACCACGCCGCAGAGAATGGAGAAGTAGCGCGCAATCCCTTCGCGTTCGTGGGGGAAGGCGGCGGTCAGCCGGGCGATCCACCTCTCCACGCCTTTGGGTTGGTCGAACTGTTTTCCTTCGATGAGGAAGTGGTCGAACCCGTCGGGGTTCATCTCGCAGAACTCGAGATCGCCCGCGACGCCGAGGCCCTCGTAGAGCCGGCGCAGGCCTCCGCCTTCATGCAGGTTGCCCAGGTAGTGCACGCCCGGGCTGAAGCGGTAGCCCTCGAGCGTGAAGCTGTGAGACCAGCCGCCCGGCAGAAAATGCTGCTCCAGCACCAGCACCTTCTGGCCTGCGCGGGCGAGCGCGACTGCTGCGGAGAGGCCACCGGGTCCCGAGCCGATCACGATCGTGTCCCATTTCATGGAGCGGTCTGGCTGCAACCACGGTGCCGCCACCCGGCCCTCAGTCAGAGTCGGTCATCGCCACCACGGCCACGGTGGAATCAGCCCGCAACGCGACCAGGCCCACGTCGAGGCCCACGTGGTCGAACCACGGGCTGTCGCTCCCGAAGAAGAGCCAGTCGGTGCGACCGGCCAGCGCCTCGACTTCAGGGAAGGGTGCGCCTGCGGGCAGACCGACCAGCGCGGTGAGCGAATGCCAGGCGAGCCGTCTTCCATGGGCGGCGCTGCGGGCTTCTGCGTACGCACCACCGAGGGTTCCGAGCATCATCAGGGTGCCCATCACTTCGCGTGCGCTCACCGGCTTGACGCGCGCGGGGTGAGCGCTCAGGCAGTCGAGCGCGAGAGGCTGCAGGGAGAGCGCACGCAGCGAAGGAGGCCGCGTCGCGAGCCGGTAACACCGTGCCTCGATGGTGCTGTTGGGACACAACGCTGGATCAGACGCCACGGCCGCCAGCGCTCGAGCGTCGGCGTCGAACTCTTCGAAAGGGGTGTGCCAGTCGCCTTCGGGCTCGAGACCGGCAAAGCCGCCGCCCACTCTGAAGTCGAACCAGTTGCCGTTCAGATCGAAACGCGGCGAGGGCACGATGAGCAGCCCCGATTCGAGGGCACTGCATTCGAGGGGAAGCGGCGCGAGCGGGTGTGAAGCAGGCAACGCTCGGCAGAATTGCTGCACGAAGGAGGAGCGGCCGATGGGTGAGCCACGCACGATGCGTTCGTGGATCCAGCAGGCGAAGAGGTCTCGGAGTGCGGCGTCGGGGCCGAAGTGTTCCAGCTCGCGCTCGAGCAGGTCGTCTGGGTGCACGAAGGCGAGCATGGCGCCGAGGGTGCGGGCCGGCCCGTCGAGGAGCTTCAGGGGTGGATGGCCCCAGGGCAACACGGACGACGGCGGTGTGCGGGCGCGCTCCAGGAATCGGCGGAGTGCAGAGGCGTCTGCGATCGAGCCCGCGGCGCGCCAGGCGTGCTGCCGCGGCCAGCTCTGCAGGAGCCGATGGCCTTCACAGGCGTCGTGAAGCGCGAAGAGAAAATCTTGCTCGCCAGTGCGGACGGCGGTCTCCAGCTCGGCTTGGAGCGTTCGCCATTCTTTCGGGTCTACAGGTTCGGAGAAACGAGCCACCACGGCGGCTGCGCGTTGGCGGTCAGGCTCGTTCATGGGCCACGACTTACCTCGCTCCGCACGAGACTGGTGCCCCGACGGCCCCTCACCCCGACCCTCTCCCCGCTTCGCAGGGAGAGGGAGCACATGGCGTAGGCTGAAGGGAGATGAATCGCGACGCGTGGAAGAAGGCGGGAGAAGAACAGCTGGCGAAGGGTCAGCTGCGCCGCGCACTGGGCGCGTTCCGCCGTGCGCTCGAGGTCGACGTGCGAGGCGAGCAGAGCTTCGAGCTTCACCAGCTCGCTTCCGTCACCGCGCAGGTGCTCTCGCAACGGGGCGCCTTCTTTCTGCATCCTTCCGATGACACGGTGAGATCCCGCTGGCTCGAAGCAGGCGCTCCGCCTCGAGCCGAGCCACACTTCGCCACGCTCGCGCTGAACGCAGAAGGCGAGCTGAAGACGGTGCTCAGCGAACGCACGCTGCCCGCGAAGTTCGCAGGGCAGATGCTGGCGAAAGACGAAGACAGCCGCGACGCGGTGTTGTGGCTCTACGAGCGGTTGCTCGACTCGGAAGAGAAGTAGCCCCTCGACTGCTCTCGGGGCGAACGGTGGCTACTTGCGGCTGAGCTGGTGGAGCTTGCCGTCGTTCTCGGTGAGCACGAACAGGTCGCCCTTCTCGTTGAACGACAGGCCTTCCACGCGGTCGAGTGTCTTGCCCTTCTCGTCACGCAGCGGGAAGGACTGCACCAGCTTGCCGATGACCTTGTCGCCGTCGCGCACCATCTTGATCTGCGCCACGGTGGCCGACTCGTCGCTGGAGAGAAACAGGTGGCCCGTCTTCGGGTCGACCGTGACGGCCGAGAAGTCACGGCACACGGCGAGCACTTCGCGCTCCAGCTTGATGGGCAGGGGCTTGCCCTTGCCGCCATCACCCATCAAAGACAGCTCACGCGGGCTGCCTTCTTTGGCCAGCAACAGCTGCGGCTCACCCGTAGGCGAGAACTCCCCGGGCACGTACGCGATGCCTTCGAAACCTTTGTTGCTGGGGCCGGCGTCGTCGAGCGAGATGGTCTTCTCCAGCACCGGCGCCGTCTTCTTGCTGGCGTCCCACTCGTAGCGGAGCAGCTCGCGCGACTCTTCGCGGGAGACGAACAGGTGGTGACGCACCGGGTCGTAGGTGACGCCTTCGAGCTGGCTCTTGCCGTTCTTCAGGCCGGGCAGCTCGAGCTCGCTGCGTTTGCCGTCAGCGTCGACGATGACGGCGGTGTTCTTCTTGTCGCCCACCACGATGAACCGGTTCCCGGGCAGGGCAGCCACGTCGGAGGCCTCGGTCATGCCAGTCTTGAGCGAACCGGTGAGCTCAAAGCGGGCCGCGCCCATTTCAGGAGCCGAACGGCGGGGAGTTGCGGCGTTCCAACCAGAGACGCGGGGCATGGGAGACTCGCTGAAAGAGGGGTGTTCATCTGACACCATCCCCTCGCTCGCGTCACGGACTGGCTCGCCGGGCTGCGTCACGCCGCGGGCTCACCTGATCAGGGTGTAGGCCTCCCCGGGACCGGTTTGGCAGCACCGCGGCAGAATGGTTACACTCACCGTCCAATGTCGGAGCTCGTCAACGTATTGCCTGTTCTGGGAGCGATCATCGTCCTCGGTGCCATTGCACTGGGCTCAGCCGTGCGCCCGCAGCCAGAGCCTGTTCGCATCAAACGCCCCAAGCGTTGAACGAGCAGAAAAAATCCACCGGCTGACTCAGGGGCAATACGGTCCCCTCGGTCGTGATCTGGATCAAGCGGCTCGAGTGGCTGGCTAAAAATCTCTTCGCCGTGTTCATGGCTGGGCTCTGCTGGCGCCCGGGCCGTCGTTCACGCGCTGCGCTGCGGCTTTCCACGGGAAAGAAGCGGGTGTTGCTGGTGCGCATCGACAATCGGGTCGGTGAAGCGCTGCTCACCACCCCGCTCATCGATCGCCTGGCCGCCGCAGGTCACGAGGTGCACGTGCTCACGCACCCCAAAGTGCGCCGCGTGCTCGAGGGCCACTCGAACGTGACCAAGCTCTGGGACTACCGGCCGCGCTGGGAAGTGCTGGGCCCGCTGCGCGCCGAACGGTTCGACGTGGTCATCAACTGCGGCAACTGGGATCTCGAGTCGGTCACCTCGGCGGTGGTCGCGCGCGTGGTGGGCGGACCTTCGGTGGTGCTCGGCCCCGCGAACTTTCCGTCTGGCTGGTTGATGGATGTGCCGGTGCTCCCGGTCGCCGGCACCCGTTCGGAGGCCGGGCAGCGCACCCATCTGGCTTCGCCGCTCTTCACCTCGGAGGCGCCGGTGCGCATGTCGTTCCGCGCGACGGCTCCGTTCGAGGTGGTGGCGGGGCCGTATGCGGTGGTGAACCCCGGTGGAAGGCTCGGGTATCGCCGGGTGGTGCCGGAACGGTTTGCCGATGCGGCGAGCGCCTTGCTCAAGCGGGGCATCACCCCGGTGGTGACGTGGGGCCCGGGTGAAGAAGCGTTGGTCGAGGCGGTGTGCACCGCGTGCCCCGGCGCCGTGCGTGCACCTCCGACCAGCCTCGATCAACTCGCCGCGTTGATGCGCGGGGCACAGGTCACGGTGTGCAACAACACCGGGCCGATGCACTTGTCGGTGGCGGTCGGGTGCCCCACCCTGGCGCTGTTTCTTCACATGGAGGTCGAGCGCTGGGGGCATCCCTACGCGCCGCACCAGATGCTCGATCTCACCGGGCTGGCCGATCAGTCGCTCGCGGTGCGTGAAGCGGTGAAGGCGATGAAGTTGACTCGTACTCCGGTACAGCAATTCTGACCGTTCGAGAACATCACCGTTCGCATCGAGCGCAGTCGAGATGCCACTCCTGCGCGATGCGGAACTCCTCCCCTCGACTTCGCTCGGGAGGACCGGTGTGAAACGCGGTTGCTCCACCTGGTGGCCCCTCACCCCGACCCTCTCCCCGCTTCGCAGGGCGAGGGGGAACTGGGGTGGTTAGTGAGGCCGCCATGCCTGAAGGTCACACGCTCCACCGGCTCGCGCTCGATCACCGCAAGTGGTTGGCGGGGGAAGTCGTTCGCGTCACCTCGCCTCAAGGGCGCTTCCAGGGAGGCGCGTCGGTGCTCGACGGCCAACTCGTCACCAGCGTCGAAGCATGGGGCAAACACCTCTTCTACCGCTTCGAAGGCGGCGAGCTGCTGCACGTGCATCTGGGGTTGTTCGGCCGCTTCCGCCGGCACCGTCAGCCTGCGCCGGAACCGCGAGGCCAGATTCGGCTGCGCATGGAGACGAGCACCGAGTGCGTCGACCTGAGCGGCCCCACGGCGTGTGAGCTGCTCGAACCCGATGAACATGCGGCCTTGCTGGCCCGGCTGGGACCCGACCTGCTGCGCGAAGACGCGAGCCGCCAGCAGGCGTGGAAACGGGTGAAGGCGTCGTCGCGCAGCCTCGGCGCGCTGCTGCTCGATCAATCGGTGCTGAGCGGCGTGGGCAACGTGTACCGCGCGGAAGGCCTGTTCGTGTCGGGCCTCCACCCGGAGCTGCGCGGTGACGAGCTCGAGTCGCGCGACTTCACGCGGCTGTGGAAGACCCTGGTGGGCATGCTGCAAGACGGCGTGCGCGATCGGAAGATCATCACCGTGAAACACTTCGATCAGGCGGTCGGCCGCAAGCCGCGGCGAGGTGAACGCACGTATGTCTACGGTCGGCGCGAGTGCCGCAGGTGCGGTGATTCGATTCGCGTGTGGGAGCTGGGCAGCCGCACCATGTACGCGTGCGAGACGTGTCAGCGGCGGTGAGTTGAGCTCCCTCTCCCTGCGAAAGCGGGGAGAGGGTTGGGGTGAGGGGCCTCACCGAAGACCGAGATCGCCCCTCACCCCGACCCTCTCCCCGCTTCGCAGGGCGAGGGAGTTCATGACTTCGACCCACTGCTCTCGGCACGCCAGCGGACACACCATCACCAGCCGCACGTCACTCGCGCCGAGCACCGTCTGGTACGCGTGCCACGACACCTCTTGAGGGCTGGTGCCGTCGAGCACGCGCACCGTGCCATGCAGCCCTTGCTCGTCCTGGGTGGCCGCGAGCTCCTCGGGCAAGACCAGCCGCCGCCTCGCGACCAGGGCCAGCCCCGCAGCGCGCTTCAACGACGCCTCGAATCGGGAATCCGGCCGGCGGCGATCGAGCTCCACCAACAACGTGGGGTTGAGCCCGGTGCGCGCGCGGCGTTGTTGCACCACCACGAAGCGCCGCGAGATGTCGAAGTCGAGCCACTCCCACTCGGCCGGAGGTGCGACCACGAAGCCCGGCACCCGCAGCAGGTTGCGGCGGCCGTCGAAGGTCCACTCGGGGAGCTCGTCCCACGCGCGCAAGAAAGAACGGGTTCCTTCCTCGAGCGCATCGAGCAGCGCGGTCAGCTCCGCGCGGGTGAGCGGATCCCGCGGGGCGATCTCCACGCGCTGCTCCGTACCGAGCGCGGCGACGTCGACGTCGAACAGCTTCCCCGCCCGGCTGGCCACCAGCGTGCCCGCCACCCGGTCGCTGCGAACGACCACAAACCCCTGCGCGAGCAGCGTGAGCCAGGTGGCGTCGTAGACCTCTTCGGTGGCGCCCGGCCAGGTGCGGGTGGCCAACGCGCTCGCTTCGGTGCGGGTGAGCACGCCCGTCGTGGTGCAGGCCACGAACAGAAAAAGGAGCGCGAACCTCACTCGACGAAGCAGGTCCACCGCTTCACCGGCAGTGGCTCTCTGAGCGCCTTCGACGCGAAGCTCAGGGCTTCGAGCTTCACCTCTTCCTTCTCCAACCAGCTGGCCACGCCCGGCGCGCGCAGCACCGACTCACTCATCGCCACCTGCCACGACTCCGCGAGGCTCTGCAGCTTCGCGGCAAGGTTCACCGTCTGGCCAAAATAGTCGACCCCGGTGTTCAGCTTCACCGCGATGCACGGGCCGCTGTTGAGCGAGATGCGCAGCCGGGTGCCGCTGTCTTTGCGGCCGGGGGGAAAACACGCGTGGATGTCGCGCGAGGCCTTCACCGCGTCGAGTGGATCGCTGAACGCCGCCATCACCGCGTCACCGATGGTCTTCACCACCGCGCCGCGATGCCGGGCCACCACGGGGAAGACCTCACCGAAGTGGTTCTTCACTTCCATGAAGGCCGCGGGGTCGCCACGCTCGGCGTACATGGCGGTGGAGCCCACGATGTCGGTGAAGAGAATGGTCTGCTCACCGATCGCCAGCTGCACGTCGGTGCTCAGGTAGTCCTCGCTGAAGAGGTCGCGGTACTCCTGCAGGCTGAAGAGCTGGCCGGGGCGCAACGCGTGGTCGCTCCAGCGCGCGGCTTCGAGGATGAAACGTTGCGGGGTGCCACTGTCGTTGCGCAGGGTGAGCGTCGGCTCGAGCCCCACCGCCTCACGCGAGAGAATGCTCGCTTTCCACTCGTGCTGGGCCGGTTGATCGGTGGCGACGTCGATGAAGCCGTACTCGGAGCGCGCGTGCAGCCGCAGCCGGTAGGAGCCGGGCGTCAGCTTCGGGCTGACCACGAACTGTGCACCCGGAGCGAGATCGCGCTGCAGGCGAATGTGCTGCTTGGTGGCGGGTTCTGCGCTGCAGAAGGTGCGGTGCGCGATGGCGCGAATCGAGGGGTGCACGTGGAAGGTGATCTCCACCGACTCGGCGGCGTCGGTGCCGAACTCGAGCTCACACACCTCGCAGGCGCCCTTGGCGGTGAGGCCACCCAGGGCACCCGCTTCTTCCGTCACGCCGCGGCAGTGGGGGCAGATGATGTCCCACGAGATCTCCAGCACCGCCTCGCGGGTGGCATGCAGCGCGACCCGCAGCAACTGCTGCTCGTCGAGTTGCCACGCCCGCGCGCGTTCCCGAATCTGGATGCGGTAGAGGTCTTCTTCGTCGCCGGTGCGAAGCCAGCCGAAGAGGCGATCGACGCAAGCGGCCTCGAGCCCGTGCGCCTTCAACCGCTTCTCCGCTTCCTGCAGCTTCGTCTCGGCTTCGCTCGAGAGGGCCTCGGGCGGGGGCAGGAACAACACCGGCTTCATCGCATTGAACTGCTCGGAGACCTGCGCGAGCACGCGGGTGAAGTCTTTCTCCAGGGAGGGGAAGCCATACGAGAGCGCGATCTTCCCGAGGAGGTTTCGGGGCACGGCGCCGAAGTAGACCGAGAGGCGGGTGCGCTCGGGGGAAAGCGGCTCGAGCATGAAGACGGCGTAGACCACCCTGGAGAAGCCGCGTTCGTAGATGCGGGTCGACTCCACCCACTGGCCGGCGACCCAGTTCCACGGCACCTCGACCCACTCGTGGGCCACGCCGCCGGGCCGCGAGGTACCCCAGCGCACGCCCGCACGATCCTCGAACTTCATCTCGGCGACGCCCAGCGCCCGGTTCATGCGCGAGCTGTCAGCGATGATGGGCCAGAGCTGATCGACGGTGAGGGGGACCTCGAAGTGCCACAACCACTCCAGGCGCGGAGCGGAGCCGTGCGCCGGCTGCCAGGGGTGCAGCGCGAGCACTTGTTCGACCGTCTTCGGAGGCCCGCTCATCACGACCGGGAGTATGCCGTTCGTGCGTGTGGTGCCAACACCAGTTATGACCAGCGCGTCATGGAACCCTCGCAGTGGCTCGCCACGTTTCGCGTCATGCATGAAAATGCGCGGCGAGGGTTGCTCAGCGAGATCGACCAGAAGAAGTACACCAGCATGCGCGACGAGCTGGCGCGCTCGCTGATGAACTCCCAGGGCCTGGTGCTGCCCGAGGGTGTGCCGCCCCGCCGGGCGTTCCGGGTGGCGCACGTCTTCCCCATCGAGATCGGTGGCGTCTCGAAGACCACCACCCGCGAAGTGTCGTGCCAGAGCTTCACCGCGCTGGTCTCGGGCACCTTCAAAGAAGGCGAGCGGGTCTCGTTCAGCATGAACCTCTCGCGCGCCGCCGACCCGCTCAGCGGCAACGCCATCGTGCGCGCCGTGGTGCGGCAGAACGCGAACGCCAGCCGCATCACCTGCTACTTCGCCGAGCTGGGTGAAGAGCGGCTGGCCCGGCTGGAGACGGCCCTCTTCGACGCGGCGATCTCACGCTTCTGAGACGCGGAACGTCTCGGCCAGCGCGCGCACTTCGCAGTCGAGCGCGGTGCCGTCTTCCCACGCCAGCATGGTGAACTCACCGGGGCCATCGAGCGCGACCATCGGGTGGTGCCAGGTGCCCGCTGCGTAGGCCACGCCCTGCCCCGGCTGGCAGAGGAACGCCTTGAGGCCGGCGAGATCGGGCCCACCCTCGGGCAAGGTGGGCGCGACGCAGACGAGGTAGCGGGAGACCACCATCGGAATGAAGACCTGCGTCGAGCAGGGGTGGCGCTCGAGCAGCACCACGTCGTGCGGCAACGACTTCGCCACCGAGCGGAAGACGGCCAGGTTCGGCTTCGAGTGGGGCCGGGTCGAGGTCAGCTCGGCGCAGAAGTCGAAACGCACCGCGGTGCCCTGGTTGGCGGAAGAGCCGGGTTGCAGACCTGCCGAGACCACCTGGCCGAAAGGCGCGAAGGCCTCGGCGGTGAGCGGCGCGGCGATGAGTGAACGAGGCGTCATCGGCTCGAGTGTAGCAGCACGAAATCCCCTCTCCCTCTGGGGAGAGGGTTAGGGTGAGGGTCTTCACATGAACATCGTCGAGGCGCTCTCCCTGCAGTTGAGACTTCCAGAGAACGCCGCCCGCGGCCTTGCCGGCCAGCTGCTGGGGCTCATTGAGGACACAGTGCGCGAGAAGGTCAGCTACGGCATGGCCTCGCGCATTCGCGACGCGGTGCCCGAGATGATCGACTGGCAGACCTCGGCCCCCACGCTGGCGCCGGGCTCTCTGCACATCAACGAGCTGCCCCTGCCCACCCTGCCCGGCGATGAAGCCGAGCTCGACGGGTTGCTGGAGCGTTTCAGAATCCCCAAGCATGAGACCGCGCTGGTGGCGTCGTTGGCGCTGCAGTTTCTTTCGTCGCGGCTGGAGCCTTCGACGTTGTCGGTGATCGCGCGTGCGGTGCCGGCGTTGACCCGCCGATCCTGATCTCCCTCGCCCTGCGAAGCGGGGAGAGGGTCGGGGTGAGGGGCCGCTGTTCAGCAGTCAGCTTCCAACCCAGTGCCCGTCTCCCGGAGCCATGATGTCCGACCTCGTGGTGCTCGATGGACGGGAAGGTGAAGGCGGCGGCCAGGTGCTGCGCTCTGCACTTTCGCTCTCGATGATCACCGGTAAGCCCTTCCGCCTCGAGCACGTGAGAGCCAAGCGCAAACCCGCCGGGCTCAAGGCGCAACACCTCACCTGCGTCACCGGCGCCGCGGCCATCTGTGAAGCGCAGGTCGAAGGCGCCGAGCTGGGCAGTCACACCGTCGAGTTTCATCCGGGTCGGGTGTCCACCGCGCCGCGGGTGCTCGAGGTCGGTACCGCGGGTTCCACTCCGCTGCTGCTGCAGTGCCTGTTCTACCCGCTCGCGTTGGCCGGGGGCGCGCACCTCACCTTGCGTGGTGGCACCCACGTCACCTTCAGCCCTTCGTTCGACTACGTGGAGCGCGTCTGGATGCCGATGCTGCGCTGCTACGGGTTCGACGCGACGCTGCACCTCGATGCTGCCGGGTTTTTTCCACAAGGCGGTGGGTCGATCCGCGCGGAGATCCAGGGCGTGAAGAAGAGTGGTGAGACGCCGCTCGAGTTTGCGGCGACGCAGAAGGTGGACCGCGCGGAGGTGCTCTCGACCGTGGGCGGCTTGCCCCTCGACATCGGGCGCCGGCAGAACGACTCGGCCTCCGAGCGGCTCGCGCGTCAGCGGGTGCGCGTCGACGGCGAGGTGCTCGCTCCGAAGGTGAAGCACTCGAAAGGTTCGGCCACCCTGGTCTGGGTGAAGCTGGAGAACGGCCTGGTCGCGGGCGAGAGCTGGCTGGGAGATCGCGGCGTCAGCGCGGAAGAAGTCGGTCGCGTCGCCGCGGAGCACTTTCTTCAGTTCGTGGAAGCGCGCGGGAGCTGCGATGTGCACCTGGGCGATCAGCTGCTCCTGCCGGCCGCGTTGGCGGCTGCGGGGTTTCTCGGCAAGCCCCACTCGACCACCTTCACCGCGGCGGCGGTGAGCGAACACCTCACGACGCACGTGGCGGTGTTGCAGCGCTTCTTGCCCGTGGCGGTGAGCGTGGTGGGGCGGGTGGTTCGTCTGGCTCCGGCGCGGGGCTGATCAGAGACCCAGCCGGTCATACAACCACTGGTGCTTCTTCTTCGAGACCGGTGCGAACAGATTCAGGAACTTCAGCTGGCGCAAGGTGACGAGGTCATCGGCGATGGCGTCCGTGCACTTCAGACACGTGAAGGAGAGCTGCACGAGCTGGGGCAGCTTGCGCAGCGAGGCGCCCGCCGCGTCGGTGAAGAGCTCGCTCTTGAGGCGAACATCCCTCAGCTGCTTCGCCTCGGTCAGCGGTGAAAGCCCCGCGTCGGTCATCTCGCCCGACACCACCCAGAGTTGCTCGAGCTTCGTCAGCTTTGCCGCTGCGGCCAGGGTTCGATCGCCCCCTTCGATGAGCTGGAGCGCCTGCAACGCAGGCAGCAGAGCCAACGCGCGGGCCACGCCTTCTTCGCTGAGCCTGGAGGAGCCGATCACGAGTTCACGCAACCCGGGCCAACCGCGGGCCAACTGGAGCAGCCCCTCGTCATCCACTTTGCTGTTCCACAACGAGAGCCTGACCAGCCGTGGCCATGCCGCGAAGAGCGTTGGGTCGAGGCGCGCGAAGTCGCCGCCCTGAAGCGCCAGCGACTCGAGCTGCGACAAGGTGACCAGGGTCCGCGCGGTGAGCACTGGATCACCGCGATCGACCACGCTCAAGGTCACCAGGCCGGTGGCTTTGCCCACGAACGCGAGACCCGCGTCGGAAATCCCCAGCGGCCCCGATGACTCCAGGTGCAGCACCTTCAGCGCAGGCAACGTGCCCAGCACCGCCAGCGCCGGGTCGCCCAGCTCGCAGTCCTTCAAGGAGACCTCGGCGAGCGTGGGGGCGTTCACGAACGCGTTCAGCAGCGCACCGAAGGGCAGGTCGTCTGCGCGGAGCAAGGTCAGTCTCGGTGCGGTGGCAAGACGCGACAGGGCGACACTGGTGACGCCGCGCGCCTGCACGACGGAGATCGCGTTCAATCGGGCCAGGGGCAGCCGTTGCAAGGCGGCCACGCCGGTGGTGCGCAGCAGCGAAAGCGACTCGAGGGCGGTGGCCTCCTTGAGCAGCTCGAGGCCCGGCCCATCGAGATCGACGTCGGCCAGCGTCAAGGTGCGCACCTTGCGCAGCGCGGCTCGAGTGAAGGGCGTGTTGCCTCCTTTCGGGGCCACGAGGGTGCAGTCGCCCGGCTCGTCGCATCGCAAGGAGAAGGGCACCGCCGCCGACGCGCTCGCGACCCAGCCCAACAGCACACTCAACACCAGGACTCTGTCGCTCACCGGTCCTGTCTACCGGCTCGTCGCTCAGGGTACGAGCAAGCTGAGCAGGAACTCGGCGGGCGTGCTGTGGAGGACCTGAATGGTGCACTGGAGATCGGTGCCTTCGGAACGTCCTGCTCCCACCAGCACGAACTGACCTTCTTTCAACTCGACCCGGCTCAACTTGCCGGTGAGGTGGGCGGAGAGACTCCAGTTGGCGGTGTGTTCCACGCCACTCAGGCTCAGGTGATCAGCGCTCACCACTTCGCCTTGCACGACGTTCAGCGCGGGCACCGAAGACTTGAACTCCACCGAGAGCGACGCGGTGAACGGCGTGCTGGCGTAACCGAGATCAGGCGCTGCAGCAGGGTTGGCCAACGCTTCGATCACCGTGGCGCGGAAGATCGAAGCTTCACACGTCCTGCGCTCCACCCGGCGCGCGCGGCGCAGCAGATCGCGCGGTATCGGCATCGCCAACACTTCAGCGGAGAGTCCACGCAGGCCGGGCTCCAGCGGCCGCGCCTGCTTGAGCACGATGCGCGGAGGAAGACTGCCCACCTTCAGCGCCGGCCACCCGGGCGCCACCTGGCGAAACTCGAAGTCGAGAATGAGCGCCTTCGACTGCTGCGCCAGAGGCCGGGTGGTGTTCTCTTCAGCCAGCCACCGCACCGCCACCGCGCGCGCCTTGGTGAAGGTGTCGAGCAGCTGCTCATCGCTCAGCAGCAACGTGCCCGGAGGAACCACGGTCGAGCCGCGCAACCGCTCGATGGTGGGCGTGGTGCCGCCTTCAGCCACCGACACCCGATCCACCTCCGGAAGTTGAGACGAGGTCGGGTTGGTCACGCTCAGCGCCCCCGCCTGCACGTTGAGCTCGAGCGTCGCCGCGCTGCCCTGCAGGGTGAGCAAGAAGACGCCGTTGCTCGTCTCATGCGGGTCATCGAAGTTCGCGTGCACCACCACCGCCATGTTTCCAGACAGGTGATCGACCTTCTCGAACGCGCGCTCTTCGAACGCCTCGAAGCTCCAGTACGAGGCCCAGGTCTTCTTGAGCGCGTACTCCACGGTCTTCTTCCGGTCGTCTGCATCGGGCTGCGCGGCCGCGTCGAGGTAGCCGGTGTTCGAGTCGTACAGCCCTGCGCCGTTGAACCCTTCGACGTCTTCCGCCGTGCTGGAGGAGCGGAACCGCAGCCCCTGGGTCACCGCGTAGTGTCCGAAACGCGCCGTCAACGCAGCGGTGAGCGTGGCCAGGGTGGCCGGAGCGATGGGCGCCGCGCGCAGCTCCTCTTTGAGCCCACCCGCACGCGCGAGGTCGCCCAGCACGTTGCCGGGACCATGCGAGTTGAGGAACTCCACCAGGAACGTCTCTTCCCTGGGGTGCGAGCTGCGGAAACGGGCCTCGCCTTCGAGTGCGAGGGAGCGCACGCGCGCATCGGCACCGAACTCGTACGCGAGCAGCATCGCCTCGATGCGGGGGCGGAACGGCGCGAGGTGTTCGGCGTACGAACGAATGGTGATCGCCTCGAGCTGATCAGGCGTGGCGTCGGGCGTGACGGCCAGCAGCGCGAGATACCCGGTCGCCTTGCCACCAATGGAAGGCCGCAACGCATCGGCATCCTCCAGGCGCAACGAGCGGAGATTCTGGCTGTAGGGCAGCGTGTTCACGTCGACCTGCTGCACCGCGACCGGTGACTTCGACTGCAGCTGCAGCCACTGCGTGAGCTGCGCTTCGCTGATGGGCTTGATGATCAACTCGCCCGGCACGGTGGCCTTCAACACCACCGGCGTGCGCAGGCGCGCGAAGTCTTCCAGCTCCTGGTCTTCCAGCAGCCCGCCCTGGTACGCGTTGGGAATGCCGCGGTTGCGCGCGAGCAGATTGAAGTGCGCCAGCGGTGTCTGCGGCACCGCGGTGACCACCCCGGCGGCGGGCGGCAGAAAATCAGGCACGTCTTCCAGCAGGAGGATGTCGTTGGGGCTGGTGCCTTCGAAGCTTTCCCCCGAGCGGATGATGCGCAGCCGGCCCGCGGTGAGCCCACCGTTGTAGACCTCGAGCTCGCCGGTCACCGCCAGGTCCTTCGAGCGGAGGATGCGATCGTGAAACCGCAGCTGCTGGCCTTCCATGTCCTGGGCGAGCGCCTCCTGCTGAGGCGAACGCACCACCCAGAACACCTGGCCCTTCACTTCAGGCGGCACGCTGGCGTCGAGCACCTCGAAGAACTTCACCAGCTCGGAGTGAATGATGGCGTCGGGGAACTCGAGCTGAAAGGCCCAGCGCTCCGGGCGGGCGCCACGCGCGGTGACGTGAATGAGCGTGCCCAGCCCGAACGCGCGCGGGCGGATGTCGAGCGAGAGCGTGTAGAAACGCGGGCTGTAGAGGCGATCGCCTTCGACCCAGGTGAGGTCGAGCGGCAGCACGGTCTCCTGCTTCGCCCACGTGTAGATGTCGGCGATGGTCTCGAAGCGGTGCCCCTCGAACGGAGCGATGCCCTCGCGCCCGGGAATGGACGCGCCGTTCATCAAGCGGAACCAGTACCACTCGTCGTGCAGCTTGTAGAACCGCGCGTCCATGTAGTGCGGCGTGGGGGTGGCCGAGGGGAAGTGGGTGAAGACGAACTTGGTCTCGGAGCGCCCGTTCGAGGTCGCGGCGAACTTCTCGTAGTCGGCGATGCTCGCCAGCTTCGAGACCGTGTGGTCGTCGAACCCGTCAGGCCCCGGAGGACAGGCGGAGAAGCTAATCAGCGAAGAAAGGATGAGCAGGCGCTGCATGGCGGCACGCGCTGTCGCAAAAGTGACACCACCGCGTTCCAGTGTGGAGTCGCGCACTTGGCGGACGGTTCCCCTCAGAAAACCGTGATGGTCCTGACTGTTCACGCAGTGAAGCCGTAGCAGCGGGACGCTGCGCGAGACAGCGGGCCGAGGCGGAACGACCAAGCAAAGAGGTCCATCCT
>JANODF010000976.1:0-3329 GCA_031412555.1 Archangium sp.
GCGGCGGCGGCGCGCCAGTAGAGCGCCTCCGCATCGAGGAGCAACTCGAGGCGTCCGCGCTCTGCCGTCTTCCGCGCGGCCGCGAGCCCCTGCTTGCTCGCTTCGACCTTCAGGCCGCGCCGCCCCGAGATCTCCAATGGAAGCTCGAGGCGCAGGAAGTTCTCCGGCTGCCCGCGCCCGTTGGCAAAGATCTCTTCGCGGTCGTAGCTCAGGGCGGGGTTGACCCAGAGACCGGCGCTCGTCACGTTCGCAGTCGCCTCGTCGACCGCAGCCACCAGCAACGCCAGGCGTGGGTGCGCGAGGTTCACCCGTTCAAGAAACTCCGCCGCGGTAAGGCTCAAGCCGGGGTTCTGCTGCCCCAGCGCAGGGGAGGGGGCCATCATCAGCAACGCGGCAAGCGCACCTACTACTGGTGGTAGTAATTGAGGACGCGGGAATGTGCGCAGTGAAGGTCTCATGGGCGACTCAACCGAGAATGGTCTCGAGCAGGTGGTGGAGCGGCTCTGCGAAGCTCGCGCAGCCGACGGCGAAGGTGAGGAAGGCGAGCGAGAAGGCGAAGACGAGGTGTCGGGCCGTCGCTTCGCCTCCCGGCTCCTCGCTCAGTACGGACTTCACCCGCTCCGGCACGTAACCGTCGGCTGCGAAGCGCGCCCCCGCTGGAGCAACGCGCGGCCTGGTGCGAACGAGTGCGACCAACGCAGCGGCAACCGCGCTTGGGCGGCCGACCACCTGCGCCGCCCGACGATCACAGATGCGCTCAGACGCGAGCTCCCACAGGCCGAGGACCCGGTCGACGAGCACGGGCGCGCCGAGGGAGGCGGCGAGGCCGAGCAGCATCTTGCGCCACAGATCACCCTGCTCGAGGTGCGCGAGTTCGTGGGCGACGACCGCCTCGCGTTCTTCGGGCTGGAGCGCATTCCACGCCGCCGTCGAGAGCAACACGCTGGGTGAGAACAAACCGGCAGTGAACGCGAAGCGATCCTCCGAGGGCACGAGATAGCAATGAGCGCGAAGCGGGGCGCCCACTGAGCGGAGCCTTCCCGAAGCGCGCTGGGCCATCGCGTGCGACCATCCCGAGGCGAGGGCGCGCATCAGCATGAACGTGGTCGCGGCAGTGACGAGCGCGAGCGCCCAGGGCTGGCTCAGCCAGGCTGCGCCGTGCTGCACGCAAAGGTGGAGGTGATGGCCGTGGCCGAGGCAATGATCAGCCCCGGAGGCGATCGCGTGCGCTGACTCAGCCGCGAGCGCCGCCACGACGCACAGTCCCAGGAGCGGTGGAAGAAGCAGCGCGGCAGTCGCTGCCTGCCGTTCCACCCAGGCCCCGGAGCGCCGCAGGAGCGGACGCAGCCCGAGCAGCGTGATGGTGAGGCCGAGCGAAAACGCGAGCGTCGCGGTGAAGAAGAGCAGCGCAAAGGCGACCAGCGAGCCGGCGACCGTCATCGGCCGCTCTTCCGCCGCTCGGCGATCAGCTCCTCGAGCAGCCGCAGGTTCTCTTCGCCGACCTCAGCCGCGGCGTCGACGAACGCCGCCAGCACGGGGTTCGCATCATTGGAGCGACCCATCAGGCCCGCCATCGTGCTCTCCACCACGCGGCGCCGGTACTCGTCGCGGTTCAGCGCGGCCTCGTAGATGAAGGCCGTGCCCTCCTTCTTGCGCTCGAGCAAACCCTTCTTGAACAACCGGTCGAGCGTGGTCATCACGGTGGTGTACGCGAGCGGCGGTTTGCCCTTGAGCTTCGCGCAGACGTCGCGAACGGCAAGGGCGCCCGTCGTCCACAGAACCTCCATGACGCGCTCCTCCAGCGAGCCGAGGAACTTGCCGCCATGGTGAAAGGTGCGCACCGGGTCTTGCTACTGATCGGGTCTACTACTGTCAATAGTAGGTCTAAGGCATCACCATCAGGTCGCCCATCATGCCGCCCTCGGCGTGCTCGAGGATGTGGCAGTGGAACATCCACATTCCCAGCGGCTCGTAGCGAACAGCGAAACGCAAGATGCCCGGCGTCGTGCCTCGGGCCTGCGGCACGTTGGCGGTGTCCTTCCAGCCGCGCCGGGTCTCCGGCACGCCGTTGACGTCGAGCACCTCGAAGAACATTCCGTGAAGGTGAAACGGGTGGTCCATCTCTGCTTCGTTTCTGACCTCCCAGATCTCCACGTCGCCCTGTTTGACCATCACCGGAGTGTTGAAGGGCCAGACCTCGTCGTTGATCGAGAAGACCACGCCACTGGGCGTCTCGAGTTCCTTGAGTACGAAGCGCCGGACCGGGGTGGTAGCGGTGGTGGGCGCGAGCACCGGCAGGTCTCGCCAGACAGTGGGCAGCGCAAGAGGCGGTGACTTTCGTGCTGCTCCGAGCACCACGTTCATCAGCGGCTTGACGCCCGGGTCGGGCACGTTGTGGCCCCGATCGTAGTGACTGGTTTGAAGCTCGAGGCGGTCACCCGCCTTGCCGGCGAAGGTCACCAGCAGCTCGTAACGCTCGCCGGGAGCGATCAGCAGCGAGTCCACCGCATAGGGATCGGGCAGCAGGCCACCGTCCCAGCCCACCACGAGGAGCTGCGCGCCCGGCAGTGACAGCTTGAAGTAGCGGCCATTGGCGCTGTTCACCAAGCGCCAACGCTCGCGCGAACCAGAGGCCACCTCGAGCGACGGCAGCTTGCGACCATTGACGAGCAAGACATTGCCCTGGCGGCCGAGCATTACGTCGAGGTTGTCGGTCTGCGTGGAGAGTTTCCCGTCGGCGCTGAGCTTGACGTCGTCGAGCACCAGATACCGATCCGCCGCGACGTCGATGGCTGTGCCACCTTCGACGATGAAGGGCGCGTAGAGACCTCGCTCGATTTGTGTATCGCCGCGAACGTGTGGGTGGAACCAGAAGCTCCCCGGGTCGCCGACCGTGAACGTGTAGTCGTAGCTCGCGCCGGGCTCGATCTTCGATTGCGACGAGCTCGATCCGTCCGCCGCGTTCGGCAGGCGCAGCCCGTGCCAGTGAATGGTCGTCGGCTCGGCGAGCTCGTTGATGAAGTGCACGATCACCGTGTTGCCCACCCTCGCGCGAAGGGTGGGGCCGGGAATGGTGCCCTTGCTGCCCGCCACCGAGGCGTCGCGAAAGGCCCACACGTCGGCGGGCTTTCCTTTGAGGTACTCAGTCGTGGCGACCGAGGCAGCCAGGCGCACCTCGACGATGTCTGGATCTGGGTTCAGATCGGCGAGCGCCACGGGCACCGGGAGCTCATTCTCGAGAGGTGCTGCGGCGGGTCCGCAGCCCACGCACAGTCCGACGATTGCCGCACAGAGAGTTCTCATCGTCAGTTGTTCGGAGCGCCCTGAAG
>JANODF010000977.1:0-2846 GCA_031412555.1 Archangium sp.
GGCAGACGGCCATCCCTGGCAGCTGCGCAACTAGAACAAGAACTCCCGAACCCAGGAACTCAGGAACTCAGGAACTCCCTCTCCCCGAGGGGGAGAGGGTCGGGGAGAGGGCTGTCACCGCCTCAACTCATCAGCAATCGCCGCCGCCTGACGCTGAGCCGCCACCACCGCGCCCTCCGAGTGCGAGCTCACCAAAAAGTCCCCGGCCAGAAACAGCCCATCGAACGAAGCAAACAACCCGCGCCCCTGCTCATCGAACGGAGCGCGCCCCACGGGCCAGAACGGAATCGCCGCCGGGTGGTACGTGTACACCGCCGACCCGCGCACGAACTTCGAGAACCCGGGCCACAGCTGCTCCAGACCCGCCACGATCTCCTCGCGCTTCTTCTCATGAGGCACCAGGTGAAACGCCCTCGCGGCTGATCCATGGATCAACAACGAGAACACCTCGTTCTTCTGCGACGCGGGGCTGGGCGAGCGCACCCCATACACCGCCCCCAACACCCCCTCGGTGAGCACGGGAAACGGGCGTGCCTCCACACCGCCCCACAACCCGTGCGCCGCCTTGTCGATGATCAGATGCACCACTGCGTATTGCCCGCGGCCGATCGACGCCATCGCCAGCTGAGCGGACTGCGGCAACGGCGGGTTCAATTCGATCAAGTGCTGCATCAACCACGGCACGGCGAGCACCACGCGACGTGCGCGCAGTTCCTTGACCTGACCATCACGGAGGTAGCGCACCGTCACGCTCCACTCACCGGCTGCATCGCGGTGCCGTTCGATGCCGAGCACCTTCGCGCGCAGCGTGGTGTGGCCCGCGAGGGCCTTCTCGAAGCCCGCGATGAGACGCGAGTTCCCGCCCACCACGTGAAACGCGCGTTCGCCGCCGAACAGAAAGGTCCGCAGCTCGAAGATGCCGAACGCGGCGCTGAACTCTTCAGCTGATGCGCCGAGTTCACACTCGAGGGTCAGGCGGATCCACTTCTGCACGCGAAGTGGAACGCCTTCGTTCTGCAGCCACTGCGCGAAGGAGAGCTGTGTCAGGGCGGGGTTCTGCTCGAGCTGGGTGATCAGGGTCTCGGCGCGTTTGAAGAACTCACGCTGGGCCTGGCGATCGGCTGGAGAGAAGAGCGCGTCGAAGTAAGCCGCGCTGCTCTCCTGCGTGAACGGGTGAAGCTTCCCGTCGAGCACCACGCTGGAGAACGTGCCTTCGCCTTCGAGCTCGACGCCCAGCTTCTTCGCGAGGGGGAGGAGTGGGCTCTTCTCCCAGATCTCCTCGAGGCCGTACTCCGCGCGCAGGCCGGGGCCGTATTCGGCGGTGGCCACGCGGCCGCCGAGGCGATCGCTCAGCTCGAGCACGTGGGCGTCGAGGCCTCGTTGTTGGAGTTCATAGGCGGTGACCAGGCCGGCGAGGCCGCCTCCGACGATGGCGACGTCGACTGTTTCCGGGACGGGGCGCACTGCTGCAAGTGGCGTGGCGCAACCGGCGGCGAGGAGCAACGTGAGCATCCGCATCACGGGATACTTAGCCGATTCGGCCCTCACCCACTTTTCTGGGTCGCTTCGCCTCGGCGCATCTTCCGCTCCGCTTCAGCTGCGCTCGCCCAGCGTTCCGCTGGACCGGCTGCGCTCCGTCGACGGCTTGGTTGCCACCCAGCGGATCAGTCTTCGCATCGATTCGCGTTGCTCCGTGGGGGTGAGGTCGAACGGCGTGAAGTCTTCCGCGATGATCATCGCGGCGTGGGGATCCGCGGTCCACACCAGGAACAGGTACCCGTCGATGATCAGCGGGCGGGATTCCTGGGCTCCCACCACGCGCTCGATGCGCGCTCCTGAGAGCGGGTGAACGAAGGCCAACGTCCGGTTGCCCACGTCGACGCCTTGCGCGAGCAGGGGTTGCTCCGACTCGAGCCGTGCCAACGACTCCGTGCGCGCGCCGTTCAACGGATTCTTACGCCAACCCAGCGCTGCCTTCACCGCGCTGCCGATGAGAAAGAGGGCGAGCAGGGTGAAGAAGCTCGCGCAGACAATGCCGAACCAATTGTTTCCGGCCACCGACCACGCCAGGGCCAGCATGATCCACCCGAAGATCAGCAGCGCCGTGAAGGCCAGCACGCGGTCGTACAGAGAAGCCCGCGCGAGCTCGAGTTCCCGCTTGGGGAGCACCCGCTCTTCATCCCGCCAGGGCGTGGAATCGAGCTCCAGGTTCTCCAGCTTCGCGGCCGGGCTCTCTTGCGGCTTCCAGTAGAAGGCCATGATCAACAGGCCCAACAACGCGAACGGCGGCATGAGGAAGAGCAGCCCCTCCGAGTTCTCCGGCCCGCTCTCCGTCCACAACGTCGACTGCCACGCCCGCGGCCACTTCTCGAAGTCGTAGCCGGGAAAGGTGAGGTCGACGATGCGGCCCGGTGACGCGGTGGCCAGCACGCCCACCACCGAGACCGGCGTGGCCGAGCAGGGCAACGAGCCGCTCACGATGATCCGATCGTCCTCTGTCTCACCGAAGCCCAGGCGATAGGGGGTGCTGCTGGGGCGCTGTTCGGGTTGATCGCACGGAAAACGAACATCGGTCAGCTCGATCCACGCGCCCGCTCCCGGATCCTCCCGAAGCACCGCCTCGTGAACCGTCATCTTCACCGGCTTGTCGGGAAAGGCGCGGGTCTCCTGCCAGCTGGTGACGAAGACGGCACCGAAACCCAGGAACATGCCGAGCCCGACGAGCCCGAAGAACGTACGCATCGGCGCCTCATAGCAGCGGGCGAAGTTGCTGCTCGAGAACACGACGGAGCAGCTTCACCTGCGGGCGCAGCGACGCTGCGAGCCACTTCTGAACTCCCTCTCCC
>JANODF010000978.1:0-6685 GCA_031412555.1 Archangium sp.
TGGGCACGTAGACGCGGTCGTTCTGCACGGCCACGGCGAAGAGCTGGTTGGGGCTGTAGCCGACACCGAAGCCGCCATCGGCACCGGGGGCGAAGGTGATTTCACCATCGGCGCCCAGGGCACCCGTCGCGCTCAAGGTGAACACGCGCACCGCACCCGTGCGGCTGTTGTCGGTGCCTTCGCGGTTGCCGTTGGTGCGGCCGTAGAACTCGGTCACCACCACCTTCTCATCGCTGTCATCGGTGTCGAGGTCGTTGGTGATGGCGACGGCGCGCGGGTTGCGCACGATGATGGAGTTCACGATGGTGTTCGTCGTGGTGTCGATCGAGCTGACGCGCCCTTCGGCCCACTCCGCGACCACCAGGAAACGCCCGGTGGGGGAGAGCGCGAGGCCGGTCGGCTCGCTGCCCACGTTGATGGTGGGGCCCGCGACGGGGCTGGCCGTGTCGAGGTTGTCGATGCGGCGCACGGTGGAGTCACCGCGGTTCGAGACCCAGGCCGACTTGCGGCTGGTATCGAAGACCACCGCGCCCGGCTCGTTCAGGCCGCTGAAGCGCGAGAGCAGGGTGCGCGTCGCCGTGGAGAAGGTCGACAGCGTGTTGTTCTCGGGGTTGACCATCGCCACGAGCGCGTCGTCATCAGACAACGCGATGGTGCTGCTCTTCGAGGGCCCGCGCAGAGGCGTGCCGGCGTCGACGGGAGTGCCGCCACCACCACCGCCGCCCCCACCACCCGTGCCGCCACCGGTGTCGCCGCCACCACCGCCGGTCGCACCCCCACCGCCACCGCCCGTAGTGCCTCCGCCTCCGCCCGTCTCGCCACCACCACCACCAACGTTGCCACCACCACCGCCCGTGACGGCGCCTCCGCCACCGGAGCCTCCACCCGTCACGCCTCCATCAGGTTGTGGCGTCTCGGGACAGCCCATCAACAGCGCGGTGAAGAAGCCGACGATCACGTAGCGAATCATTCAGAGACCCCGTTTGGAATTGGTTGGGTGGAACCGGGGGACCTAGCAAGGCGAGTACCGGGCTCTGGTTTGGATCACCCGCTCGGAGAGCCGCAGCCTCTGCCCCGGGTGACCTGTTGGCTCCACCCGACAACTGTTGGCTCGAGCCAGCAACGCCTGCCCTGACGCTTGACGGCCATCGAGGGGCGTGGCGTCTTCCGGCGCGTGCAAGGCATCGCGAACATTCTTCATCGCGAGACACTCGCGATGATCGTCGGAGGGCCGGCCTTCAAGCGCGGGCAGGACTGTTTTTCGGAAGGGCGTGTGCTGGGCGTCGAGTCGGCGCCGGGTGAGCTGTGCGGCATGGTCAAGCCGCAGGAGCACGGCCGCGCGCCGTACGAGATCCGCATCTGGGTGCGCGAAGAGGGCCTCGCGTTTCAGTGCACCTGCCCCATCGGCGCCAAGCAGCAGTTCTGCAAACACGCGGTGGCGGTCACCCTGGCGCACCTGCAGAAGGAGCGGGTCGCTGCCGAGCAGGAGATCGACCAGCTCCGGGAACGGCTGATGGAAGTGAGCCTCAACGGCCTGCTCGATGGGCTCATCCGCCAGGCCAAGCTGGAGCCCGCCGTGCACGCCGCCCTCAAACAGATCGCCGCCCATGAGTGAAGGAACGCTGCCCGTCGCGGTGGTGGGTTTGCCGGTGCGCACGCTCTCGGTGAAGGTGATCTCCGGGGTCGATGCGGGCCTGAGTGTGATCGACGCCACCGAAGCGGTGACCGTGGGCATCGCGGAGGGCAACGCGCTGCGCCTGACGGATCCCTCCGTGTCGCGCTTTCACGTCGAGCTCTCACGGCGAGGCGACAAGGTGTTGGTGCGCGATCTCGGCTCCACCAACGGCACGCTCTCTCACGGCATCACCCTGGTCGACGGCGCGGTGCCCCCGGGCACGGTGTTGCAGCTGGGCCACACGCAGCTCGAGGTCGGCAGCGGAAAGACCAAGAGCGTCGAGCTCTCGGAGGCCGACGCGCTGGGTCCGCTCAAGGGCCAGTCGCCGGTGATGCGCACGTTGCTGGCGCGCATCGATAAGGCGGCGCGCACGTTGAGCGCGGCCCTGCTCACCGGTGAATCCGGCACGGGCAAGGAGCTGATCGCCCGCGCGCTCCATGAACGGGGTCCCCGTGCGAAGAAGCCGTTCGTCACGGTCGATTGTGGGTCGCTCTCTCCGGGGTTGGTGGCCAGTGAGTTGTTCGGTCACGAACGGGGTTCGTTCACCGGGGCCGATCGCAAACACGTGGGTGCGTTCGAGCAGGCCGATGGCGGCACGGTGTTCCTCGATGAGATTGGCGAGCTCTCGCCCACGCTGCAGGCGTCACTGCTCGGCGTGTTGGAGCGGCAACGGTTTCGCCGGGTGGGTGGCTCGGAGGAGATCTCCGTCGACGTGCGGGTGGTCTCGGCCACGCATCGAGATCTTCGCGCAGCGGTGAACGCGGGGAGCTTCCGGCTCGACCTGTTCTTCCGCCTCGCGGTGGTGAAGCTCGACGTGCCTGCGTTGCGGGCGCGGGTAGAAGATCTCGAGCTGCTCATCACGCACTTCCTGAAAGAAGCGGGCAGTGAAGCGAGCGTGGGTGACTTGTTTCCGAAGGACGTGTTGAGCGCGCTGCGGGCGCATCACTGGCCGGGCAACGTGCGTGAGCTGCGCAACCTGGTGGAGAGCACCCTGGCGATGGGCGAGCCGCCTGCGCTCGAGTCACCGGTTCCGAGCGAGACCTCGTTGCCGGGCCCGGAGCGCACGTACAAAGACGCGCGCGCCGAATTGCTGCATCGATTCGAGGGGCAATACCTCTCGAAGTTGATGACGGTGACCAAGGGCAACGTGTCGGCGGCCGCGCGGCACGCGAAGATGGACCGGTCACATTTGATCGAACTGCTGCAGCGTCACGGCCTGCGCAACGAACGAGAATGAACTCCCTCTCCCTACGAAGTGGGGAGAGGGTCGGGGTGAGGGGCCGTTCGGAGCGCGGAGGTGTAAAGAGCCTCCATGCTCGCATCGTTGCTGCTGCTCCTCGCTGGCGGTCTCGAAGGCGTGCAAGGCGCCGACAAAGCCGCCGCACTCCCACAGGCCGCAAAGCAGGCCCTCTCCAAAGACAGCTTCACGGTGATCGAAGGCCGCGAGCGTCACTTCTTCTCGCTCTACGATCGCAACGCGTACGAGAAGGTCCCCAGCTTCATCTCTGCCGACGTGGTGCTCCACGTCATGCACAACCGCTTCGACGACGAGCTCGCGAACCACGAAGTGCGCCGCCTTCTCCCTGCACTCAAAGACTTCGCCTCCAGCCAGTTGGCACGCGCGCTCTCGCTCTTCCCCGCTTCTGGCGCCCCAGACCCCGCCCTCGAATCACTTGCGCTCTTTCACGCGATCCCGCTGCTGCTCCTCGACGAGAACGCCTCGCTCGATCCGCGCATCGCCGCCGCCGCACAGGCCGATGTGCGCACGCTGAAGGGCGCCACCGGTGAGCTGCGGTCGAAAGCCTGCGGCCTGCCCCTTGAAGCTTCACTCCTGCTCCCCCGCGGTCACTACGACCGCCTCGATCTGCGCGGCTATTTCCAGGCCTCCACCTGGTACGCCCAGTGCGTCTTTCGCCTCGACCGAGCTGGGCTGGCCCGAGCGGTGAACGTGGTGCGGTTGATCGATCCCCAATCGGCGGCGGCGCTTCGCCAGCTCGAAGCTTCGCGTGCCTTCATTGCCGGCCCTGCGGATGATCCCGGCGTGGGTGAGCTCGAAGCCCTGCTCGCGGGCTTGCCGCCGCTACCTCAGCCGGTGCAGGTGCCCAACCTCGAAGGCATTCTCGCGAAGTTGAGCAGGACGCCGCGGGTGGCTTCACGACGTGGCCCCGTGTTCGCGGTGTTCGGTGGGGCGCGCACCTTCGACGCAGAGGTGCTCGGCCTGAGCGCCGCGAAGACGCACACGCCTTCGGTGCTCGAGGTGTTGGCGGCGCTGGGTTCTCCCAGTGCGTTGCGATTTCTCGGCCGGCCGGCGGCGTCCCCTTCACTGCCGCGGGGTGGTGGTCTCTCGCAGCGTTGGCTCGACGTGTTGACGGTGTTCGTCGGTGCGCCTCCCGAAGGTCAGCCGCCGTATGCGCGCACCTCTGCCTGGGAAGGCCGGGTGCTCACCGCCGCGGCGGGCTCGTGGGCTGAGCTCAAGCACGACACGTTGTTGTACGTGAAGCAGCCAGTGGTGATGCGCGAGGGTGGCCATGACGCCGAGCTGCCGGCGGCGAAGGTGGGTGGTTACGTCGACCCGCGGCCGGATGTGTATCGGGCGGTGTTGGCGATGAACGATGCGCTTCGTGCGCTCGATCCCGACGCGGGTAAACGTGACGACGCGCCGGGCGACTTCCTTCGTTTCGTCATCGCGGTGTCCGAGCTGGAGCTGAGCGGCAAGCCGTTTCCACGCGAGATGGACGAGCGGCTGCGCACCATCGGCAGTGAGCTGGAGGAGCTCGCGCGCACGCGAGGTGACGCCACACCACGGCAGGCGTTGGTGGCGGATGTGCTCACCATCGAGTTTCCAGATCGACCTCGGTCGGTGCTGCACGTGGGCGTGGGGGATGTCGACGAGCTGTGGGTGGTGGTGCCGCGCGCGGGCAAACGGGTGCTGATGCGGGGCGGGGTGTTCTCGTTCTACGAGTTCATGAAAGCGACCCGGATGACTGATCAGGACTTCATCGAGTCGTTGGATGGAGCAACCCGCCCGGTGTGGGCTCAGCCCGTGAAGGCCGTGAAGAACTCACCGCGAAAGAACTGATCTCCCTCTCCCTGCGAAGCGGGGAGAGGGTCGGGGTGAGGGGCGTTCGGGGCACGGAGTCGGGCCCCTCACCCGGCCTGCGGCCAACCTCTCCCCGCTGCGCAGGGCGAGGTGTCTACGGTTGCCAGTGCAGCTCACCATCGCTGCACGTGCCCACGCCCTTTTCGCAGAACGCGTCGAAGGTATCGAAGCCCAGGTACACATCCTGCTCGACCTTCTCGAGCAACACGGGGCAGCTGTACGCGCACCCGACCAGCTTCGACTTATCGAACAACGGCAACGCATCGCCGCCCGCCGGCAGCACGCTGTCGCAAGCCTGGGTCGTGCCCACCACCCGCACCAGCACGAACTCATCCGGCGCATCCGCCAGCGCCTGAAACGGGCCCGCTTCCCGCAGCTTCTCGAGCAGCTTCTTCCTGAACTCTTCGCGATCCCCACCCGGCTGGGGCAGCGTCACCTCGAGACAGCTGCGCGTCGACTGAATCGCTTCACACTTGTGCGAGGCGCACCACTTCACCAGCTGCCCGCTGCGGCAACCCGGCACGCCGCCGAGCCGAATGAAGTCGACCACCAGGCTCGCCTTCCCATCCGCCGGCAAGCGCGCGAGCAGCGGCACGCCCGCATCGGTCGTGCGGTCCTTGCACATGAAACCATCGAGGCCTTCACCGTCGTCGCCGAAGGTGACCGCGACCGACCGCGTCTCCACGCACCCGGTGAACAGCACCAATAGAAGGATCGCGTTTCTCATGGGTCCACGTTCACGACGACGATGGTTTGTTTGGTGCTCACCAGGATGGCCGTGGTGGTGC
Organism: Archangium sp.; assembly: GCA_031412555.1. Classification (GTDB taxonomy): domain Bacteria; phylum Myxococcota; class Myxococcia; order Myxococcales; family Myxococcaceae; genus Archangium_A. The sequence goes on from JANODF010000978.1 coordinate 5,564, forward strand.
CCGCAGCCACGGCGGCCACACCGACTGCCAGCCAGAAGGGCCAGCGTTTGTAGAGCGGCGGCGCCTCTTCGATGACCTGACCGCGCACCAGCAGGTCTCTCACCAGCCCTTCGGGATCGCCTTCCCGTTCCGCCCGCGCTTTGAGTACGCCATCCACCGTGAGCGCCCCCCGCAGCGTCTTCGGCGCCGCGGGCTCGGCCGCCACCACCAACAACCGCGGCGCGCGCAGCGACGTCGAGAGCAACCGCATCGAGCCTTCTGAATCGAGCGCTTCACCCTGCGAGGTGCGCCTGCGCCACTGCATCGCCGCCAGCTCGGGGGCCGCGGCCTCGAGTGAGAACACCGCCGCACCTTCTTCGCTCGAGACAACTCGCCACGAAGGACTGAAGCCGTCAGCCGACAATCGAACCACGTGTCTGCCTGCGAGGAGCTCCATGCCGCAAGGCGTGTTGCAGCCGCCGGGCCGACCATCGAGCTCCACCGCCGCACCCTCGGGAGCGCTGGAGAACGTCATGCGCTTCACCTCGCGTTCGCCCACCTGGCTGAAGGCTCGAGCCAACAGGGCTTCGACGTCAGGGGTGGTGGAGCCGACGTCTTCGGGCTGGGTGAGCTGGAACGAGGCCATCGCTTCTGCGGCGATGCGCGCGGGCTCGGGCTGTTTGGCGGCGAGGTGGCACGCGGTGCGCCAGGTGAGCAGTCGCGAGGCGAGCAGTCGTTCACCGGTGGCCAGCAGCTCGGCGGCCGCGGTGTCACCCTCGAGCTGGCGCAGGCACTCGGTGAAGTTCGCGCTGACATAGGCCTTTCGCGCGGCGGAGAGCCGGGCGGGCCAGTGGGAAGGCGTGTTCACCACCGCGGGGGCGCTGGGGGCATCGGTGAGGCGCAGCTCCACCGGCAAGGTGGCCGCGGAGAGGACGTTCTTCGCTTCTGCCGCCCCGGGGCCCTGCACCACCACCGTCACCGCGGGAGCACCCACCGCGGCGAGCATCGTCATCAACCACGCAGTCATGGAGCGCTTGCTAGCACCCCTCGGGCCAGCGGCTTCAGCCCGTGTGCGTGTCGAGCCACCCGAGGATCACCTCGATGACCTGCTCCCGTTCGGGCTCGTGCAGCAGGTCGTGCGCC
>JANODF010000979.1:0-3126 GCA_031412555.1 Archangium sp.
CGCCGAACTGGAGAGCCGAAGAATCGAGCTGGCGGCCGAGTTGAAGAAACACCCGGCGCAGGTGCGGCAGCAGGCCCGCACCACCTTGCTCGCCTACTTCGAGAACTCCGCCTTCCCCGCGTGGAAGGGCACCACCTGGAACTTCTACGGCACCACCACCACCCCGCGCGAAGGCACCATCGCGTGCGGCTACTATGTGACCACGGTGTTGGAGCAAGCGGGCTTCCACCTTCAGCGCGTGCGCCTCGCCCAGCAGGCTTCCGCGTACGTGGTCTCGACCCTGGCCCGGGGAACCCGCGTCGATTGGATTCGCCCCGCGGGAAATGCCGAAGCAGTCGAAGAGATCCACCAACGTTTCGGTGATGGGCTCTTCGTGATCGGCTTCGACTACCACGTGGGCTTCTTGCGGCTCGAGGGTGAACGCGCGGCCTTCTGCCACTCGTCGTTCATCGACCCCGGCTCGGTGACGTGTGAAGACCCGGTACCCTCCGGAGCGTTCGCCTCGCGGACCTACGTGGTCGCCGACGCGCTCAACGATCAGGTGTTGGATGACTGGCTGCTGGGCCGAACCATCCCTTCGCAGCTCCCGAAGAAGCCGCGAAGGGACTGAATCAGGACCTCAGTGTTCGGCGGGGCCGGCGATGACGATCTTGCCGTCGGCCTGCACCACCACCCAGCGCGCAGCCTCTTCCGTGCCGCCCGCTTCGGTGACGTTGATGATCACGATGCCGCCGGTGCCGAAGGTCGTGTCGAGCGAGCCATCGGTGTTGAAGCGCGCCGCCGCGAACTTCGTGTCAGCGCCTTCGCGCACGTAGCCGGCGCCGATGATCTTGTTGCCATCCCACGCCACGCCGAGGAACCGATCGTGTGCGCCCATGGAAAGCGGCACGGCTTGCGCGAACTCAGCCGGCCCGCCCGCGGTCAGCGGCAATACCAGCAGGAGCGCGTCGTCGTTCTCGGCCGCCGTGTTCGCCGCACCCGTGCGGTAGCCCACCGCGCCCAGCGCCATTCCGCCCGGGCCAACCGCCGCGCCGAAGAAGGCCTCGTCGTTGCGACCGAACGACCAGGTCTTGTAGCCGTCGGCCGCGAAGGTGGTGTCAGCCGCGCCTGCCGAGGTCAGCACCGTCACCATGGCGTCGACGTTGCCAGTCAACGGCGTGCCGCTGCCCACCGACACGATGCGATCGTCTGCCAACGCCAGCACGTGACGGCCGCGCTCATCGCCACCGACGAGGTTCAAGATGAAGGAGCCGTTGCTCCCCCAGGTGGCGTCTTCTGCGCCCGTCTCGAGGTAGCGGAAGCTCACCAGGTCGACAGGGCCGCTCGCGGCGACACGGCCGTAACCCGAGGTCACATAGTTGCCGGTCGACTGGCGCGCCACCCCGTAGGCCTCGGCCATGCCCCACGGCATCGACGGCACCGCGCTGGCAAACTTGGCCACGCCCACCACACCCGCGTCACCGAAGGTCGAATCTGCGGCGCCCGTGGAATCGAGGCGAAACAAGACGGGCCGGTTGGCCGTCTGAATGCCGCCATCACTGAGCATGACTCCGGTCGGGACAGCGGCGTAGCTCGAGATGACGATCTTGCCGTCGGCCTGCACGAAGCCATGCTTGATGGTGTCGTTCCGGTTCCCGAAGTCGAGCCGCTGCACGCCGCCGGTGGCAAAGGTGCCGTCGAGCGCGCCACTGGTGGTGAGCCGAGCCGCGAAACCATCCACGTCGGTGCGGCCCGTCGCCTTGGTGGACCCGAACAGCACCATGCGCCCCGCGCTGTCCTTGTCGAAGCCCCAGACCGAGTCGCGCGCGCCTCCCGTGGCCTCGCCGAAGTCGAGGCGCGCGATGCCCCCATCACCAAAGGTCGTGTCGGGCGTGCCGTTGCTGTTGAGCCGCACCACCACCACGTCGAGATCGCGCGGCGTCGTGCCCGCGTCACCGCCACCGCCGCCGCCGCCGCCGGTCGCACCACCGCCTGCACCGCCACCCACTTCTCCACCGCCGCCGGTGTTGCCTCCGCCCGTTCCCCCATCGGGCATCGGCTCCATCGGGCAACCCATCAGCATCATTGAAACCGTCATCCCCGCGAGCAGACCCTTCAAGTCGAAATTCACGTCGTTCTCCCTTGAGCCCGGGAACAAGTTCCCGTAGCGTGTGTTGATAATAACAATCAAAATCATGTGCGCCGCGGCAGGTCAAGGGCTGACTGCGATCGCGCTCGTGTTCGCAGTCGGTTGCCCCACGCCCCGACCTGCGCAAGACGCGGGCCCGGTGTTGCTTGAAGACGGAGGCCTCGCAGCCACGAGGTCTGACTTTCTGGGCGCCGCGGGCACCTGCTCACTGCAGGCCGTGACGAAGTTCCGCGCAGAAGTCGACGCGCTCAACGCCGCTCCCACGAAGGACAACTGGAAGCGGGCGATGAAGGCCTGGCAACGCGTCGAGTTGATGCAGTTCGGGCCGACCGGCAGCTCCTCGACCCCGGGCGGAATGGACCTGCGCGATCAGGTCTATTCGTGGCCGCTGGTCAGCCGCTGCTCGATCGAAGACGTGCTGGTGAGCAAGCGGTACGAGTCGGGCGTGGGTTCGTTGCTGGTCAACCGCCGCGGGCTCGCCACGCTCGAGTACCTGCTCTTTCACGAGGGCGATGACGTCATCTGCTCCACGGCAGGTTGGGCCGCGCTCTCGCCCACCGAACGCACCGCGCAGAAGCAGGCCTACGCCGTCGCGGTGAGCGCCGACCTGAAGGTGCACGCCGACGCGCTGGTGAGGGCGTGGGAAGGCGGCTTCGTGGAGACCCTGCGCACCGCCGGCCCGGGAAACCCGACGTACATGTCCACGGCCGCGGCGATGAACCAGATGGGCGCGGGCATCTTCTACCTCGACCGGGTGGTGAAAGATCTCAAGCTCGCGGCACCCATCGGCCTGCGTGACTGCGCCGCCCCGCCCTGCCTCGACCTGCTCGAGTCGCAGTACGCAAACCACAACACCGCCAACCTGCGCGAGAACCTCGTCGCGCTCCGCCAGCTGCTCGAGGGGTGTGAGCCCGGGTACACCGGCGTGGGCTTCGACGATCTGCTGATCGGCGCACGCGCCTCGGCGCTGGCCGATCGCCAGCACGAACTGCTTCTCG
>JANODF010000980.1:0-4891 GCA_031412555.1 Archangium sp.
TCGACCTTCATCATGGGCTCGAGCAACACCGGCGAGGCCGATTTACAGGCCTCGTTGAAGGCCATGGCCGCCGCGATCTGAAAGGCGACCTCGTCCGAGTCCTGCTCGCTGAACGAGCCGCCCACGACTTCGACCTTCACGTCGATGATGGGGTAGCTGGCCACCACCCCCCGGCCCAACCCGCTGGTCACGCCGCCTTCGATGGCCGGCCAGAACTCTTTGGGGATCTGCTGTTCGGAGGCGAGGTTCTTGTACTGAAAGCCGGCGCCCTTCTCGAGGGGGCTGACCCGCAGCTTCAGGTGCGCGAACTGATTCGTGCCGCCGATGATGCGCTCGAGGCGGTGCTCCTGCTCGGCCACCTTGGTGATGGTCTCGCGGTAGGCCACCTGGGGCTTGCCCACCCGGGCCTCGACCTTGTGCTCGCGTTTGAGCCGGTCGACGATGATCTCGAGGTGGAGCTCGCCCATGCCGGCGATGATGGTCTGCCCGGTCTCTTCGTCGGTGCGCACCCGGAAGCTGGGGTCTTCGACCGCGAGCTTGGCCAGCGCCTGCACCAGCTTGTCGGCGTCTTCGGTGCTGCGCGGCTCGAGGGCGAGTTGAATGACAGGCTCGGGGAACTCGATCTTCTCGAGCAAGACCTGGTTCGACTCGACGCACAAGGTGTCGCCGGTGGTGGCGAGCTTGAGGCCGACGATCGCGCAGATGTCGCCGGCGAGGCACTCTTGAATCTCGTCGCGTTTGTCGGCGCGCATCTGCACCAGGCGCCCTACCCGCTCGCGCTTCTTCTTCGCCGTGTTCCAGACCGCGGTGCCCGACTCGAGCCGGCCCGAATACACGCGAATGAACGTGAGCGTGCCGAAGGCATCGTTCATGATCTTGAACGCGAGCGCGGCAAAGGGCGCGTCGTCTTTCGTCTCGCAGGTCACTTCTTTGCCGTTCTTGTCGAGGGCCACCATGGGCGGCACGTCGATCGGCGCGGGCAGGTAGTCGACCACCGCGTCGAGCAGCGGCTGCACCCCGCGGTGCTGCTTGGAAGAGCCACAGAGCACGGGGAACACCTTGAGGGCGATGGTGCCCCGGCGGATCACCGCGCGCAGCTCGGCCTCCGTGATGTCCCTGCCCTCGTTCTCCAGGTACTTCTCCATCAGCTTGTCATCGAGCTCGCTGGCCGCCTCTACCAGCGCGGTGCGGGCCTTCTGCGAAGCCTCGGCGTAGTCTTCGGGGATCTCGACGACCTCGAAGTTGCTGCCCTTGTCGCTGTCGGTGAAGACGATCGCCTTCATCCGCACCAGGTCGATGACGCCCTTGAGCGATTCTTCACGCCCCAGCGGGAGCTGCAGCACCAGGGGGGTTGCCCCCAGCCGCTCGCGGATCGAGGCGACCGACATGTCGAAGTCGGCGCCCGTGCTGTCCATCTTGTTGACGAAGCAGATGCGGGGAACCTTGTACTTGTCGGCCTGGCGCCAGACGGTCTCGGACTGCGGCTCGACGCCTTTCTTTCCGTCGAACACGGCCACGGCCCCATCGAGCACGCGCAACGATCGTTCGACCTCGATGGTGAAGTCGACGTGGCCGGGGGTGTCGATCAGGTTGATGCGGTACTTCTGGCCACTGCGCTCCCAGAAGCACGTGATCGCCGCCGCGGTGATGGTGATGCCGCGTTCGCGCTCCTGCGGCATCCAGTCGGTGGTGGTGTTGCCGTCATCGACGTCACCCATGCGGTGAATGGCGCCGGCGTAGAAGAGAATGCGCTCGGTGGTGGTGGTCTTGCCCGCATCGATGTGGGCCATGATCCCGATGTTGCGGTACCGGTCGAGTGTCGTGTCGCGAGGCATGGGCGCGCGCCTTAAGAGGTTTGAAGGGGTGTCGGAAAGCAAAAAGGCCCCGAGCGAATCGCCCGAGGCCTTTCCAGAATCACCGTGTGGTGATTACCAGCGGTAGTGAGCGAAGGCCTTGTTGGCCTCGGCCATCTTGTGCGTGTCTTCGCGCTTCTTGACCGCGTTGCCACGGTTGTTGGCGGCGTCCATGATCTCGCCCGCCAGCTTCTCCATCATGGTCTTCTCGCCGCGGCTCTTGCCGTAGGAGATGATCCAGCGCATGCCGAGCGCCACGCGGCGATCCTGACGGACCTCGACGGGCACCTGGTAGGTGGCGCCACCGACTCGGCGGCTCTTCACCTCGAGGGTGGGCTTGACGTTGTCGAGGGCCTTCTTGAAGACCTTGAGGGGCTCTTCCTTCGCCCGCTCCTCGATCAGCGCGAAGGCGCCGTAGACGACCTGTTCAGCGGTCGACTTCTTGCCCTTCCGCATGAGGTCGTTCATGAACTTCGCAACCAGGCGATCCTGGAACTTCGGATCGGGGTTGATCTTTCGCTTATTGGGTACTCGGCGACGCGGCATGGTCGTTCTCGCTTAGGAAGGTGGTTACTGAGGACGCTTCGCGCCGTACTTGGAGCGCGACTGCTTGCGGCCCTGCACGCCGACGGAGTCGAGAGTGCCGCGGATGATGTGGTAGCGAACGCCGGGGAGATCCTTGACGCGGCCGCCACGGATGAGCACCACGGAGTGCTCCTGCAGGTTGTGACCGACGCCCGGGATGTACGAGGTGACCTCGACTCCGTTGGTCAAGCGCACACGAGCGACCTTACGGAGAGCCGAGTTCGGCTTCTTGGGGGTCGTGGTGTACACGCGCGTGCAAACACCGCGCTTCTGCGGGTTCGACTTGAGGGCGGGGCTCTTCGACTTGTACTTGAGCTGCTCACGGCCCTTACGGATGAGCTGATTGATGGTCGGCATTGCGTCCTTGAAGCTGCTGGAAGACTGGAAAGGGCGGCCCGCTTACAGGCAGGAATTCAGAGTGTCAAGCGATCACGGTGTTTAGAGGTCGAGAATCATGATGACCGCGTCTTCTTTGTTGTCCTGGTAGTAGCTCGGGCGCATCCCCACGGCTCGAAAGCCCAACGAACCGTAGAGAGCGAGCGCGGCTTCGTTGCTGCGGCGCACCTCGAGGGTGGCCAGGCGGCATTTCTGGGTCTTGCCGGTCGCCAACACCGCCTCCATCACCTGCCGGCCGAAGCCCCTGCGTCGCACCGCGCCATCGGTGGCCACGTTCAAGATGTGCACTTCGTCGGCGACCAGCCAGAAGATGGCGAAAGCGCGCAGCTGCCAGCCGGCGGGCGTCGCTTCTTCCACCACCAACACCGTCGACCAGTCCTGGCTGAGCTCCTTGCGCACCATCTCGGTCGACCAGGGGTTCGAGAACGCCTGGTGTTCGATGGCCATCACCGCCGGGAGATCGGACAACGCCATCTTTCGCAGGCGGACGTCGGGAGCCAATTCTCTCACGGCCCACCCTGCTTCGGCGCAAACGGCCCCAGCAGGCGCACGTCGACCTGGCGCCGTCGATCAGAGAGCTCCTTCTTCACCAGCTCACCAAATCGCTGTTGCACCAGCATCGCCCTCACCTTCTCGACCGGCACCTCTTTGAGCTCCGGGTGGGAGGTGCGCCAGGCTTTGGCTTCACTTTCACTGACCTGCGCGCGCAGCCGCAGCTTGCCTTCCAGCGCCCGGGAGGCCCGCAGAGACCGCCGCAGCACCTCGGCCAGATCGTTGAGTTCGGCTTCGTGGGCGTCGAGGAACTCGGCAAAGCGCTGCTCGCTCTCGAAACGGGCCCGGAAGGAGGCGATGGCCCGCTCGAGTTCGCCGGGTTCGAGGGGGTAGGCCTCGAGCTTGTCGGCCTCCAGCAGGGCCAGGCGTTGATCGACCACCGCCTGCAGGCTCGCTTGCAGCACATCTTGATCGAGCGGGGCAAAAGCGGCCTGCAGCCCACCCGCCGAGACGAGCAGCACCCGCGCCTCGAACTGCAACTGGGAGAACGCGATCACCTTGCCTTCGATCGACGCCACAGCGCGATCGATCACCCGGGTTGCAGGTTGGGCAGCAGCCACAAACGCATGGAGAGACAGGGCAATTGCCCAGTGGCGCAGACCGAACAGATGGTTAGTGTGCGTCACGATCATGGTGCAGGATTTCTACCAGCGGCTCAGTGTCGCTCGCGGCGCAACGGCCGACGAGGTCAAGAAGGCCTATCGCAAGTTGGCCAAGCAGTACCACCCGGATCACAACCCGGGGGACAAGCAGGCCGAGGAAAAGTTCAAGGCGCTCAACGAGGCGTTCGAGGTGCTGTCCGACCCGAAGAAGCGCCGGATGTACGACGAGTTCGGGGAGGACGCCGCGAAGCTCGGTTGGGATGAAGCCAAGGCCGAGCAGTTCCGAGCGTACCGGAGCGGCGGCCGAACACCCGGCGGCGGATTCCCCGGTGGCTTCAGCGCTGACGGCGCCGGGGTCGACTTCGAGTCGATTCTCTCTGAGATGTTCGGGCAGCAGCGCCGGGGTGGTGCCAGGCGCCCTGCCGGCCCACGCGCGGGCGGCGACGTGCAGGCCTCGCTCGACGTGACCTTGATGGACGCGGTGCTGGGCGCCGAGCGGCAGATCTCCCTCAACGGCAAACGCCTCTCGGTGAAGATCCCCCCGGGCGTGGAGACCGGCTCGAAGATCCGGTTGAGCGGCCAGGGCGAACCCGGCGATCGCGGCGGCCCTCCCGGAGACCTCTTTCTCGAACTCACCGTCGCCGAACACCCCCTGGTTCGCCGGGAGGGAAACGATCTCTACCTCGACCTGCCGGTGACGGTGGGTGAAGCGGCGCTCGGCGGCGAAGTTCACGTGCCCGTCTTTGGCGGCTCGGTGACCGTCACGCTCAAACCCGGCACCCAGTCGGGCACCAAGCTGCGCCTGAGGGGCAAGGGTGTTCCCGGCATGCGGGGCGCACCGGCGGGCGACTTCTTCCTGGTGGTGATGGTGAAGCTGCCGGAGCACCTCGACGACACCGCCCG
>JANODF010000981.1:0-2538 GCA_031412555.1 Archangium sp.
CCCGTGAGCGCGCCCAGGCTCGAGGTGAAGCACAGCGCCGCCACCACGAACGGCTTCCACGGGTACTGGGGCACCACCGGCATCAGCCTCATGACTGCGCTGCCCTCACCGCCGCTCGACGGCCGGAGACGAGGTGCCACACCAGCACCACCACGATGCCCACCGCGAAGATCGCCAGGCAGTACGAGCCCGCCTGGGGCCAGCTGTGGGTGGTGAAGTTGGCGATCTGCTTGCTGCCCAGCACCGCGGGCATGAAGCCCGGCACCTTCACGGGCGCGTCGGGCTTCAAGTGATGACCGAAGACGTAGAGCGTGTAGACGAAGCGCGCGAAGGCGAAGCCGCTCACGTAGGTGGTCATCACCAGCAGATCCACCAGCGCGCCCACGTTGCCGATGGCCGCCACCCGCAGCAGGAAGATGAGCAGCGCGCCCAACGCGAAGGGCAGCCAGTCGAGATCGCTCATCGCCTCGCGATCGAGCGTGTGCATGCCGATGTAGTGGTTGAGGACGTTGATCTCCTGCAGGTGCTGGCCGTCGTTTCCGCCCTCCACGGTGTGGGCGAAGATGTCCATGTAGAGGCCGGCGGGGTACTGCGGCGCCTCCATGGAGATCCGCCACAACGGCTGGGTGAGCGACAGCGCGAGGGGCACCGCGAGCAGCGCCAACACGATGCGTGCCCTCGGTTTCAAAGGCTTGGCGAGGAACTCGTAGAAGGCATCGACGTAGAGCCGCATGCCTCTTCGTTCTGCAAACCCAGGCCCAGCCCCTCAGCGCGCTTGACGGGGGTCTCGCGCCGTGTTCCGAATCGGAACATGGCTGAACAAACCGCAACAGGGCCCTTCAATTGCGAGACACCGTTCGAGCGCGGCGGAAGCCTCTGTAAGACCTGCCGGCTGCTCCCGGAGACGCCCTCGGGCCGTAGGTGCAACCGGCTGGTCTCCAACAGCGCGGCGATGAAGACGCTGCTCAAGAAGGCGGCCCTGGTGGCCAACAGCGACGTGGCGGTGGTGCTGCGGGGCGAGAGTGGCTCGGGCAAGGAGGTGGTGGCGCGCGCGCTCCACGCCAACAGCCCCCGCCGGGCCAAACCCTTCCTCGCGGTCAACTGCGCGGCGCTGCCCGGTGAGCTGCTGGAGTCAGAGCTGTTCGGTCACGTGAAGGGCGCGTTCACCGGGGCCCAGAATGCGCGCAAAGGCCTCTTCGAGACGGCGCACGGCGGCACCCTGTTTCTCGACGAGATCGCCGAGATGCCCCTGCCGCTGCAGGCCAAGCTGCTGCGCGTGCTGCAGGACGGCGAACTTCGCCGGGTCGGTGAATCCGAAGCGGTGAACGTCGACGTGCGCGTCGTCTGCGCCACCCATCAGAACCTGCAGGAGTGCGTGCGGGACCGGCGGTTTCGAGAAGACCTCTACTTCCGCCTCAAGGTGTTCACCCTGGTGGTGCCGCCGCTGCGCACGCGCACCGAAGACATCCCCGTGCTGGCGCACATGTTCCTCGAGCAGGAGCGCCCGGGCGCCCGTTTCACCCCGCGCGCGGCGAGCTCGCTCCTCAAGTACGCGTGGCCCGGCAACGTGCGTGAGCTGCAGAACGCGGTGAAACACGGCGCCATCCTCTCGCAGGGCCAACCGGTCGATTTGGAACATCTGCCGGAAGAGCTCGCCATGCCCACGGTGTCGCTGGTGCCCGAGCCCGAAGACGGCCTGCTTTCCCTGGAGCAGGCCGAGAAGCGGCACATCTTGCGCGTGTTGGAGGCCTGCGGCGGTCAGCAGATCGACACCGCGCGGGTGCTGGGCATCGGGCGGACGACCCTTTGGCGAAAGCTGAAGGGGTTTGGGCTCGCCAGTTGATGCAGTCCTTGCGCGTCGAGTGAGGCGCTGCACCCTTTGCACCCGGTCGGTCTTCACCGATCTTTGAGCCGCGTTCCCCTCGGAATCGAGGTGGCACAGCGGTCGCAGTGAGAGCCCGCGCAGAACTTCCACGGAGCTCTCATGAAATCGAAGCTGATCGGATCACTTGCGGCGCTGCTCACACTCGCGGCCTTCGCGTACGGCTGCCAGAGCGGCAGTTCCACCACCGGGTCGCCTGCCACCACGCAGTCGAGCACCGGGCTCAAGCAGATCATGGTCGATCGCAAGCTGAGCGAGGCCGACGTCGAGGCCGCGCTGCTCACCTACAAACCCACGGGCCAGAAAGACGAATACGTCATCTTCGCGTCAGGCGGTCAGTCAGGGCAGATCCTGGTGATCGGCGTGCCTTCGATGCGGTTGCTCAAGGTGATCGCGGTGTTCACCCCCGAGCCGTGGCAGGGCTACGGCTACGGCGGCTACGGAAACAAGGTGCTCGCGGGCGGCCAGCAGTACGAGATCGGCGAGCGGCTCACCTGGGCCGACGTGCATCACCCGAACCTCTCCGAGACCAAGGGTGACTACGACGGCCGTTTCCTCTTCGTGAACGACAAGGCCAACGCGCGCATCGCGGTGGTCGACTTGAGTGACTTCGCCACCAAACAGATCGTGACAACAAGCTGGTGGCCTCCGATCAC
>JANODF010000982.1:0-1586 GCA_031412555.1 Archangium sp.
GACTCGAGTGTAGAGCGATCGCCACCAGCGGACAGGCGCGGAGCGATCGAGGCCAGCACCTGCCCCGCCTTCACGGTCATGCCCACTACCGGAGCCGGAGTGGCCAGCGTCACGCGCCCCGTGGCGGGTGCGGTCAGGCGCGCTTCCTTGCCCGCGACCGGTTGGATCTCGGCGTTGGCCTGCACCGACGGCTGCAGCTCGTGCGCCGACGCCGCGATGGTCGCGAACTCCGTCCTCCACTGCTGCTCCTTGGTGAAGGTGATGCCACTGGGCGCCCCTTCAGCACGGCTGCGCGCGGAGGCCTCGTCTGCGAACACCTCGCAGGCCCCTGCTTCGACGAAGTCCTGCAGCTGAGCGCCGTCGAGCGAGACACGGAGCGAGCACTTGCCGGCGCGGGCGGGGCGAATGAGCGCGCGGAAGATGCCCGGGCTCGAGGGCGCTTCGGCGCGCGCGGTCAGCTTCTGACCGTCGGCCATTTCGAGCGTGAGCACGAGCGTGCCCTCGGTCACTGGTTTGAAGCTGGGGAGCATCGTCACGTGCGCGGCGAACTTCCCCTCGCGGCCCACCACGGGCGGCTCGAACTCCATGAAGAGTTCGGTCTTCTCAGTCCACCTGGTGACGGCGCTCGCAGGCAGGCCTGCGGGGGTGACCGCGTCGGGATGTTCGTGGGCGTCACGCCGGCAGCCTGCGCTCGCCAGCGTCATGGTCAGCATCCAGCCCAGCGCCGCGTTGGATCTTCTCATCGGAGGTCTCCTGCGGCGAGCCCCAGCGCTCGTGCGAGTTCCAGCTGCGCCAGCCGCGCGCGCTGTTCGATTTCGACATGGTGAAGGCCAACGGTGCGCGCGGTGCGATACGCGTCGAGCAGCTCGAAGAGGGGCCGCTCTCCTTCGCGCCACGAGAGCTCAGCGCGCCGGAGAAGTCGCTCGATGCGAGGCGCTTGCGTGCGCTCGAGTCTCGCTTCCTGCTCCAGCAGACCCGTGAGCTGCTCCGAGGCGGTGATCGCCTCGACTTCCACTTCCAGCTCGAGGAGACGGCGTGAGGCTTCTGCGCGGGCCAAACGCGCAGCCGCGCCTTCAGCCTCTGCCTGACCGTGGTCGAAGACGGGCAGCCCGAGCGAGACGCCGGCCACGTAGCCCCACGTGGTGTCGTTCGTGAACTGCGCGTTGCGCATGCCTCCGGTGACGACGAGCCCAGGCACCCACCCCCGCTGGGCGGCGGAGAGCTCGGCTTCGGCCTGGGTCACTCGCAAGCGAGCGGCCTGGTAGTCCGCACGAGAGGTGAGTGCGCGCTCCAGCAGCGTCTTCAGCGCTGCAGGTGCCGACGGCATCGTCAGGGCGTCTTTGGCCTCGACGCGTGAACGCGGCTGGCCCAGGAGCAACCCGAGCCGCAGCTGAAGAGCACCCTCCGTGCGCCGAGCGTCAGCGACGAGGTCTTCGAGAAACTCACGCTCGACCTCGAGTCGATCCAGGTCGTAGCCCGAGGTGTCGCCAGCGGCGGTGCGCGCGCTGATGGCGGTGCCGATGCGCAGCAGCGCGTCCCGCTCAGTCTCCAGCAGGGCCACCGTCTGGCGGGCGGCGGCGGCGCGC
>JANODF010000983.1:0-3527 GCA_031412555.1 Archangium sp.
CTCTCGACCTTCTACGACGCGCCCGACACCGTGCAGATGAACGACCTGGCGGTCTGCGACGGCAACTACCTCAAGGTGATGGTGTGGAAAGAAGCGGGGCAGCTCAACTCGCTCACCCACCGTTTCGTCTACGACACCGACTACGTGGGCACCGAAGGCAACGGCGCCCTGGTGCAATCGGGCACGAATGACGCGTTCGATCTCGCCTGCTCTTCCCTGCCCGGCCGGGCCAACGCGTACGTCGTCTACAAGCAGGGCGCGACCATCGGTTTCCGCGGCCGGCAGGCGAGCGGCACCTGGTTGGGCAACGGCGGCTTCTCGGTGGTCAACGACGCCGACGTGCGGTTCCCCCCGCGCATCCACGCGGCCGGCACCATCGCGGCGATGGTCTACCGGCCCCAGAGCGGCGGCGTGCGCCTGGGCGTGGTCACCGATCAAGGCAGCGGCTTCTCACCCACCGAATGGGATCGCGTCGAGGCCAACCCGCTCCAGGGCTTCTGGCCGGTGGTGGGCGGCGAGGCCATCGACGATCTGGCCATCGCGTACACCGACTCCGATGCCGCCACGCTGACCGTGCTGGTGCCCGAGCTGCGCGGCGTGATCGGCCGTGGCCTGCCGGGCATCAACACCGCCTCGCTCTCGTGGGCCAGCGGAGGCCTGAGCGACTTCATCGTCGGCACCGACGACAACGCCAGCTTCGTCACCCCTCAGCAGAGCTTCTACATGAGCCAGCCCACCTTCGACGTGGCCGTGCCCGCCGATGAGCCGCTCTACCACCGCATCGGCGCGCGCGATTCGTTCGGCCAGGGTTCCGAAGAAGGCGAGATCTGGCAGATGGCGCCGTTCGAACAGACGACCCTCTTCACTGCCAACTTCAGCGTGGGTACCGGCTCGACCTCCACCGCAGGGGTGGTGGCGCACGACGACACCGTGCTGGTGTTGCCGCCGTACGGCCTGAAGATGACCAGTGACTCCGACCTGACGCTCTACCGCTCGGTCGATCAAGGGCGGAACTGGGCGGCGCTGCAACCGCCCGCCGCCGTGGTCACCTCTGCCGCGCGCTCGATGGATGGCGCGCTCGATCGCGCGGTGCTGGCGTACCGGCTCTCTTCCGCGATCGGCGTGCGTGCCCGGCTCTTCTCCAGCCTGACGGGCGCCTACCCGGCGGAAACGATGATCGACGCCACCATGAACGCCGATCACATCGCGGTGGGCACCGATCGAAACAACCGCTTCGCCATCGTCTCCAGCGCGGTGGCGACCGACCAGATCGGCATCGCGTGGTCGAACGACGGCGTCACTTTCGTCAACCGCACGCGGCTCACCATTCCCGCAGCGGCCAGCTACGCCATCACCGACCTCTCGGTGTGGCGCGTCGATTCGTTCCGGCTGATCATCTCGTGGCGTCAGAGCGGCGCCGGCAGCGAGCGCATCTACTTCGCCGAGTCGACCGATCAGGGTGTCTCCTTCGGAACGCCGGTGCTGCTGGTCGACGGCACCACCGGCGGCTCGGGCAACCAGTTCGTCAACACCCAGACCCTCACCCGCGGCGCGGGCAACGACGCCTACAGCATCCTCGGGTACGTCAGTCAGAACGCGGTCACCCCGCCCCGCTCGGCCAACCTCTACCTGAGCATCACCGGCACCGACCACCCGCCGAGCAACACCAACTTCACCCAGTTCCTGCTCGACCAGGATCCCGCCGTGAAGGACAGCTTCGATCTCACCTCGACCAGCGATGGGCACGTGGTGGCGTACCAGACGACCAACCTGGTGGGTGCGGTCACCGAGACCTCACTCAAGGCGGCGTTGTGCACCACCGACTGTCACCTGCTCAAGAACTGGTACCGGCGATCACTCGCCACCTGGCCGGGCAACTCCGCCACCCGGCTTTCTCCGGTGGTCACCCAGTCGACCACCAGCGGCGGCGCCATCGGGCCCCGGTGGTACGTCACCTTCCGCGAAGCGGGGCAGCTGCGCATCTTGCGCGGGGGGCTGGTGCGCCGGGTGCGCTGAAGCGGCGTCAGCTTCGGGCGGGCCCTCCGGTCAGCCGGAGGACCTCACACCAGGAGCACTCCCATGCAACGCGCCCTCGCTTCGATCACCCGCATCACCGAGCTGACGCCCATCGCGGGCGCCGATCGCATCGAACTGGCTCGCGTCGCGGGGTGGCAGTGCGTGGTGAAGAAGGGCGAGTTTCAGCCCGGTGAGCTCGCGGTGTACCTCGAGATCGACGCCGTCCCGCCCGACCGCGAGGCCTTCGCGTGGTTGTGGCAGCCGAAGGGCCAGCGCGGTGTTCCTCGGCCCGACTCGTTTCGCATTCGCACGCTGCGGCTGCGCGGCAGCCTCTCGCAGGGTCTGCTGATGCCGCTCCACAGCGTGTGACACGGCGGACCGCACGACCAGAGGTCCTCTTTCCGCGGCCGCCAGTCACACTTCGGGCAGCGGATCTTCTTTCCCCCCAGCCCAGACAGAAAATCAGACAGCCCTGCGACGAAGTCTCCACCCTCGCCCGGCCTGGGAATCGTCAGCAGGTCCATGGAGCGAGGAACTCAGCACGTCAGGCAGGTGAGTCCCAGAACACTTGACCTGAACACCCGTTCCGCGCCAAGTCGCGCGGGCGCTGGCACCCCATCGGCGCTACTTCAGGGCAACCCCATGGCCGAACCCGACTACGTCAGCATTCGCGGCGCCAAAGAGCACAACCTCAAAGGCGTCTCTCTCGACATCCCCAAGAAGAAGCTCGTGGTGTTCACGGGCGTCTCTGGCTCGGGCAAGAGCTCGCTCGCCTTCGACACGCTCTACGCCGAAGGCCAGCGTCGCTATGTCGAATCGCTCTCGGCCTACGCCCGCCAGTTCCTCGGGCAGATGGAGAAGCCCCGCTACGACACGATTCGCGGGCTCTCCCCCACCATCTCCATCGAGCAGAAAGCGGCCTCGAACAACCCGCGCTCGACGGTGGGCACGGTCACCGAGGTGCACGACTACCTGCGCGTGCTCTACGCGAACATCGGCGTGCAGCACTGCAACAACTGCGGCCGCAAGGTGGGCAAGCAATCGGCCCAGCAGATCGTCGAGGAGATCCTCAAGTCGCCCGCGGGCACCAAGATTCAGCTGCTCGCGCCGATCGTGGTGAACCGCAAGGGCGAGCACAAAGACCTGCTCGTCGATGCCTTGAAGAGAGGCTTCAGCCGCGCGCGCGTCGACGGCAAGGTGCGCTCGCTCGAGGAGAAGTTCGAGCTCGACAAGAAATCGAAACACGACGTCGAGCTGATCATCGATCGCCTGGTGCTCAAGGCCGACCTGCGCCCCCGCCTGACCGACTCGGTGGAGCAGGCGCTGCGCGAAGGTAAAGGCGTGTTGATCGTCACCGACGAGAACGGCACCAAGAGCGCCGACCGCACGATGAGCGAGCACAACTCGTGTCATCACTGCGCGTTGTCGTTCCCCGAGCTGGCGCCTTCGTCGTTCTCGTTCAACAACCCGCTGGGCATGTGCACCGAGTGCAGTGGCCTGGGCACCCGCGC
>JANODF010000984.1:0-5924 GCA_031412555.1 Archangium sp.
GCCCGTCGCCGCTTCCAGTTCAGCAAGCGCTAAATCGCGCCTCGCTGTTTTGGACTCTCGAGCCGCCCTCCCGCAACGGAGTGGCGGCTCGATGTGTTTCCGCGTCCTACCCGTTGGCTGGTTTCCGCGCTGTTCGTGGCCTGAGAAGGCGCGTACCGTTCGCGTCGTATGGAACTCAACGAGATCCTGACCATCGCGCTGCGTGGCGGCGCCTCAGACATTCACTTGAAGGCCGGCCTGCCCCCGATGTTTCGGGTCGACGGCCAGCTGGTGCCCCTGAAAGACGGCAAGCGGCTCCCCCCGGAGGAGGTCGCGCGCATGGCCTTCGGGATCATGAATGAGTTTCAGAAAGAGAAGTTCAAGCAGAGCAACGAAGTCGACCTGGCCTACGGGGTGCCCGGCCTCGGCCGCTTCCGCGTGAACGTCTTTCAGCAGCGCGGCACCATCGGCGCGGTGCTCCGGGTGATCCCCTTCAAGATCATGACGATCAAGGAGCTGATGCTCCCGCCTGCGCTGGAGAAGATGGCGCTGGAGGAGCGTGGTCTCATTCTGGTGACCGGTACGACGGGCTCGGGCAAGTCGACCACGCTGGCCGCGATGATCGATCACATCAACGCGACCGAGACGAACCACATCATCACCATCGAAGATCCGATCGAGTTCCTCATTCGCGACAAGCGGTCGATCATCAATCAGCGCGAAGTCGGTGTGGACACGATGTCGTTCAGCCAGGCGCTCAAGAGCGCGCTGCGGCAAGACCCCGACGTCATCCTGGTCGGCGAAATGCGCGACATCGAGACCATCGAGACGGCGCTGCACGCCGCCGAGACGGGCCACCTCGTGATGTCGACGCTGCACACCCTCGACGCCTCGGAGACCATCAACCGCATCATCTCGGCCTTCCCCCCGCACCAGCAGAAGCAGATTCGCATTCAGCTGGGCTCGGTGCTCAAGGGCGTGGTCTCGCAGCGCCTGGTGCCCCGCGCCGACGGCAAGGGCCGCGTGGCCTCGGTGGAGATCATGAAGGCCACCTCACGCATCAAGGAGATGATCGAGGACAAGGATCGCACCAAGGAGATCCCCGACGCGATCGCGCAGGGCCAGATCAGCTACGGCATGCAGACCTTCGATCAGTCGCTCATGCAGTTGGTGCGCTCGAACGTGATCACCTACCAGGAGGCCCTGCGGCAGGCGACGAACCCCGACGACTTCGCGCTGCGTTTCCAGGGCGTCAGCTCGACGTCAGACGCGAAGTGGGACGACTTCGACGGCAAGCCCGGCGAAGAGAAGCCGGTGCCCGGCAGCGCGGCCTACGTGGCGCAGATGACCAACGCGCCCAAGCCGGGCACGCCGCCGCAGCAGCAGAAGCCCGCCGCGCCGGCAGCAGCCCCGGCTGCCGCGAAACCCGCCGGCACCAAACCCGACGACGACTTCCAGATCGAACGTTTCTGACGTGCTCCCTCTCCCTGCGGAACGCGGGGAGAGGGTTGGGGTGAGGGGCCGAGTCGAGCTACGAAGTGGGTCATGGCGACCTGCTCTTCTCGACTCTCCTGGCTCGCTGTCGTGGTCCTCTCGGCCTGCCCCGCGCCGGTACCGTCTGCGCCCGACGCCTCGGTCGATGCAGGCCCGGCCGTGGAGTCACCCGGAGAGTTGGCCCTCGAGCGGGTCAACGCCGGCGGAGGCCTCGAGGTCACCCGCCAGGCGCTCTACGATCTGAGCACTGCCGCCCCAGGCGCCTCGGCCACCATCCCCGTGCGGGTGAAGAACCTCGGCCCGGGACCGCTCACCCTCGAAGCGGTCGATCGCCTGACGGGAGACGACGTCTTCCGGCTCGAACTCACCGCCGGCACCGTGCTCGCCGCGGGCGAAACCCTCTCCCTGAACGCGATCTTCACGCCCCCGGCCGACGCCAGCGCCACCCTGAGCGCCTTTCAGGCCGGGCTGCGGGTGACGGCCTCGGGCACGATCGAGGGCGGTGGGGTGGTGATGGTCGACCTCCAGGGCCTCACCGGTACGCCGAGCTTCACCTGGTCGCCCGCCACGCTCGACTTCGGCTACGGCCCGCCGGGCACCCCGGTCAGCGGCGAGATCACCTTTTCCAATCGCTCCTTCTTTCCCGTTCAGCTGAGCGCGATCACCGTGCGTTCGGGTTCGGCTTCTGAGCCCTTCACATCCGAGTCGACCGAACTCACGGTGCCCCCGGCGCGGCGCGACACCAGCGCGGCCAACGGCATCGCGCCGGGTCTGGCGACGCTTCGCCTCGGCTTCCGGCCCACGGTGCTCGGCCCCCGCGCAGGGCAGCTGACGGCCACCACCGACTTCCCGCTGCTGCCGTCGATCGCCGTCAACCTGCGTGGCGTCGGTGGTGGGCCCGACATCGACGTGCGCCCGACGGTGCTCGCCTTCGGCCAGATCCCGTACTTTGCCGGCGCCACACCGCCCAGCTTCGCGCAGCGGCGGTTGACCGTGCAGAACGTCGGCACGCGCCCGACGCCTCCCGACCCGCGGGCCAACCTGAAGCTCGGTCAACCCGACGGCGTGGGCGGGTTCGTGCGGCCGTATTGGCAGGTGAGGGCACTGGCCGGCTCGTCGCTCAACGAGATCTGCGTGGGTACGTTCGATGCGGCGACCGGTACGTGTCTCAACGATCTGTCGGCCTCGAGCTACGACCCCGCAGTGGGCCTCGAGGCCGGCGGCACCACGAGTTCTCTCGTCATCCCCGTGCGCATCACGCCCGAGGGTCTGGGCACGCGCCGCTTCGAGATCAGCCTCTACTCGAACGACCTCGACGAACCGGTCACCGTGATCACCGTCACGGCCGACGCGGTGTCGTTGCCGCCCTGCGACATCGAAGTGAGCCCCGGCTCGCTCGCCTTCGGCCTCCTCGCTGCACCCACCACGCGCGAGCTGAGCTTCACCGTGCGCAACCGGCTCACCGGACCCAACGACCTGTGCCGCCTCTCGAGCCTCGAGCTGCTCGGCGGAACGCCGGCGGTGTTCTCCCTGGCCGAGGCTCCGTTTGACGAGCTCGATCTGCAGCCGGGCCAGTCGAAGCACATCGTGGTGCGTGCCTCACCGCGCGGCCCCATGCCGGCGCAGCCCACGCAGGCCCTGGGCACGGTGTCCTTCCACATCGCCAGCCCCATCGCGTCCCTGGTGGCGCTGCCGCTGTCGGCGACCCTCGCGGTTCCCTGCCTGAGCGTCTTCCCCGCCCAGTTCGACTTCGGCACGGTGAGCACGTCGTGCAGCTCCGCCGAGCGGGCCTTTCAGCTCTTCAACACCTGCAGCACCGACGTGGTGATCGACGCGGCCACCTCGAGCGGGGCGAACGCGTTCTCGGTGGTCAGCGGCCTCAGCCCCGGGACCCGCGTCCCCGCCGGTGGCACTGCGCCGGTCACCTTCTCGATCAGCTACCGGCCCACGAACCAGGGGCCTGACTTCGGCGTCTTCCGCCTGCGGGTGACCGAGAACGGCGCTGCGCAGGAGTACCCGGTGCCGCTGAAGGGGCAGGGCGATCTGCTGGGGCTCAACACCGAGCAGTTCCTTCAGACCACACGCTCGAGGGCCGACGTGCTCATGGTGATCGACGACTCGAGCTCGATGGGCCCCCGGCAGACGGCGCTGGCGCAGAGCGTGCTGTCGTTGCTTCAGGTGGCCGCCCTTCGGAACGTCGACTTCCAGCTCGGCGTGACCAACACCGAGCTTGCGGGCGCGACGGCTGCGAAGGCGGGCACGCTCCACGCCACCAACGACGGGGTGCGCATCGTCAGGCCCTTCACGGTCAACCTTCAGGCCGCCGCTTCGGAGTTGATGCACGTGGGCACCAGCGGCTCGGTGGAGTCGTGCATGGAACCTGCGACCCGCGCGTTGACCGCGCCGTACATCACCGACCTTTCGAAGAACGCCGGCTTCTTGCGCGAAGACGCCTCGCTCCACGTCATCTGCGTGACCGACGCGCGTGACCAGGCCCCACGAACGCCGGCCGTCTATTTGAACCAGCTGCTCAACCTCAAAGGCGCGCAGCGGGCAGGGCAGTTCACCTACGACGTGATCGGCCCGTTCCACCCGGTGGCCCCCTCGGGCTGCGTCTACGACGACCCGAACGACGGCGCGCACGACTTCATGGTCGCGCAGAGCGGTGGCGTGAAAGAGGAGATCTGCACGTCGAACTGGAGCGCGACGCTCCTTCGCATCGGGCAGCACCTCTTCGACGACCGCACGGCCTTCGCGCTCGTCTCGCGCCCCGACCTCGGCGCGGCGATCGAGGTGACCATCGATGGCCTCGCCATTCCCCCCGTCGACCCAGATCCGAACCTGATGACCCCGATCTGGAACTACGATCTGATCAGCAACGCGATCGTCTTCGAGTCGCGTTACGTGCCCGAGCCAGGCAGGACGGTGCGCGTCAGCTACCGGGCGGCCTGCGTGCCCTGAAGCTCACTTGCGCAGCCGGGGCGAGACCAGCTGCACGAGCGCCTCTTCGAGCTTGCCGGCGACGCCTCGTAAGCCCGGGCGCCAGCCTTCATCCCTCAGGGCCTTCTTCGCCGCCGCCTCGAAGCTCCAGCGGGGTTGGTAGTCGATCTCGGCCCAATAGCGGGCGTCGGCCGGGAGCAGGTCGGTCTTGAAGCCGAGCACCAGCTCGCGCGCGAGGGAGAAGTCGGCCCCGGTCACCAACTTGAGCCACCACGACGAGAGCGAGACGCTCAAGAAGGGCACCCGCACGCTGGGCACATGGCGGCCGTTGAGCGACGCGATGGTGGAGAGGATCTGCCGCCCGCTCACCGTGTCGGGCCCGGGGATGTCGTACCAGGCGCTCACCGGCAGCTTCACCTCGAGCGCGCGCACCAACGCCACCACCACGTCTTCGATGGCGATGGGGCAGGTGCGTGAGGCCGTCCACGAGGGCAACAACATCGCGGGCAACCGCATCGCGAGATCGCGCACGATCTGCCACGACGCGCTGCCGTTGCCGATGATCATCGAGGCGCGCAGCTCGATCGCCGGCACCGCTCCCGCACGCAGCAGCTCGCCCACCGCCAGCCGGCTCTGCAGATGTTCGGAGGGTTCAGACGCGGGCGCCACACCGCCCAGGTAGACGAGGCGTGTCACGCCCGCACGTTCGGCGGCCTCGCGCAGCTGCGTGGCCACCCGCTTCTCGGTCTGCGCGTAGTCGTGCGCGCCGTTGCCCATCGAGTGCACCAGGAAGAACACCGCGTCGATGCCGGTGAGCGCCCGATCGAGGTCTGCCTTCCGGCCGATGTCGCAGGTCACCCATTCGATGCCCGCGGTGTTGCCGGGTGGGCGGCCCCGGGTGGTGGCGCGAACGCCGTATCCGGCCTCGACCAGCGCGGGTAGGAGGGCCTTGCCCACGAAGCCGGTCGCTCCGGTCACCAGGACTCTTCGAGGTCTGCGATGATCAGTCACCCCGCATGTTTAACGAGGCAGGCATGCAGTTACCCTTTTGGATGAAGCGTCCCGCGCGCGTCGGCGCCCTCGCCCTGCTGCTCGCGACGGGATGCACCCGGAATCTGGGGGCCCTCATTCGCACCGGCACCGATACGACCGACGCCCGCATCGTGGGGCTTTTTCCCTGCGAAGCGGGCGGCCGCGACGTGATGGATCTCGACCCTTCACGACCCGTGACGGTGCTGGTGCACGGCTGCAACTCGTCGGGCGAACGTTTCAAGACCCTCGCGCAGGTCTTCGAAGCGAACGATCAGCAGACGATCTGCTTCAACTACAACGACCGCGACTACCTCAACACCTCAGCCACCCAACTGGCCCAGGCGCTCAGCGCGCTGGAGCTTCGTGTCGCCCCCCACGAGCTGACCATTCTTGGACACAGCCAGGGAGGCCTCATCGCTCGCCGCGCGCTGCAGGCCGATCTGCCGCGCCCGCTGGTGACGCGTGAGGGCTTCAGCTAC
>JANODF010000985.1:0-8373 GCA_031412555.1 Archangium sp.
CGAAAAGGGCCAGATCCTCGAGCAGCGTCTCTCGCGCGAAGCCGACGCGGCTGCCGTCATCGCGCAGTGCCTCGAGCTCCGCCCGGAAGACGTCACGCTGCTGGTGCAGCTCGAGCAGGTGTACTCCGAGAAGAGCGACTACCCCGCGCTGGTCGAGGTCTATCGCCTGCTCGCCGAGGCCGTCACCGAGCCGACCGCGAAGGCGGTGTACCTGACGTCTGCCGGCCTGCTGCTGGAAGACCGGCTCAAGAATCCGCGCGGCGCCGCCGAGGCGTTCCGTCAGGCGTTCGCGCTCGACCGCCGGGATCCCCAGCTGCTCGCCGCGATGAAGCGTGTCGCTCAGCGTGAAGGCACCGTCGATGAAGAGCTGGCCGCGCTGGCTGCCGAAGCCGAAGGGCAAGGCGCCGCGGCCGCTCCGACGTTCCTGCAGATCAGCAAGGCCTACGAGCGGCTCAGCCGCCCCGAAGATGCGCTGTCTGCCCTGCTCGCCGCGCGGAGGGTGAGCCCGAACGATCCGCTGATCCTCTCCGAGCTCGCGCGCATCTACGAAGGCCAGAGCCGCTTCGATGAGCTCGCCGACGTGCTGCAGGCCTGGGGTGGCTCGAACACCGACGAGAGCGAGTTCGTCAGCATCAACCAGCGCCTGGCCGCCTTGTACGAGCAGCTGCAGCGCGACGTCGACGCAGTCGGCCGCTATCACGCGATCTTGAACCGCGTGCCCGGTCACGCCGGTGCGCTCGCAGGCCTGGGCAAGCTGCACTACCGCTCGCAGAACTGGCAGGGGCTGCTCGCGACCTACGAGGCCGAAGCGGCGTCGATGGACGATCCGCGCCAGAGGGCCGGCCGTGTGTACAAGGCGGCCGAGACGCTCGAAGAACGGCTCAACCAGATCGACGACGCGATCGCCCGCTACAACACCTGTCTCCAGCTCTCGCCCGGTTATCTGCCGGCCCAGAAGGCGCTCATTCGCCTCTACGAGAAGCTCGGCAAGTGGCAGGAGCTGGTGGCGATGTACGAGCAGGATCTGCTCCAGACGAGTGATCGCGAGCAGCAGGTCTCCACGCTCAACAAGATCGCTGCGCTCTATGAAGATCGAATCAACGACGTGGATCACGCGATCGAGTGCTTGAAGCGTGTGCTCGAGCTCGCGCCCGATCACCTGCCCACCATGCGCAACCTGGGCCGGCTCTACGAGCGCGGCGGCAAGTGGCAAGACCTGCTCGATCTCAACGAGTCGGAGACCCGCCTCGCCAGCGACACCAAGCAGATCGTCTCGCTGGCCCACCGCAACGCGGAGATCCTCGAAGAGCACTTGAAGGATCGCCCCGCGGCCATTCACGCCTGGGAGCGCGTGCTGCAGCTCTCGCCCGCATACCTGCCGGCGCTGCGGGCACTCGGCCGCCTCTATGGCCAGGACGGCCGCTGGGACGCGCTGATCAAGATGTACCGGGCCGAAGCCGAGATCGCGCCGTCGACCGATCAGGCCGCCAGCCTGGTGCAGAAGGTCGGCGAGCTGTTCGAGCAGAAGGTGAAGGATCTGAACGAGGCCATCTCGTCCTACCGCGAGGTGCTCACGCTCGCGCCCAACCACGTGCCGGCGTTGCGTTCACTCGCGCGCATCTACCGCACGCAAGGTGACTGGGAGTCGCTCATCGAGATCCTCCGCGCTGAAGCGGCGAACCGGAGCGATCCCACCGAACGCGCCAACGCCATCTTCCAGTCCGCGGCGATCTGGGAAGACCAACTGCAGAAGCCCGAGGCCGCCATCGAGGCGTACCACGAGGTGCTCCGGCTCGCGCCCAACCACACCACCGCGCTGCAGCAGCTCGAGCGGCTCCTCACCACGAAGGACGACGTGAAGGAGCTGATCGTGCTCCTCGATCGGCAGACGCAGACCGGCACCGACGCCGCGAAGACCGGCGCGTGGCTCAAGCTGGCCCGGCTCTATCTCGACCGCATCAACGAGCCGACCCGCTCGGCCACCTGCTGCGAAGCGGCGCTCGCCCTCGACGAGAACAACCTCACCGCGCTGCGCCTGCTCGAGCGCATCCGCGCCAACGACAAGCCGCGCCGGGCCGAGCTGCGGGCGCGCATCGCCGAGGCCATCGGTGACGACAAGCTCGCCGCGGCGATCAAGCTGTCGAACGTCGAAGCGAAGGACCCCAACGGCACGCCCGACGCCGAGGTGCTGCAGCAGCTCAAGGCGGCCTACCTCGCCGACCCCAGCGACGAAGCGCTCGGCCTGGTGCTGGAGAAGGCGCTGCAGAAGGTGGGCGACGGCAAAGGCCTCATCGATCTCTACGAGCGCCGCCGCGTGGTGGCGACCGACTCGGCTGACCTGCTGCAACTGCAGCTGCGCATCGGCGATCTCTACGAGACCCGGCTGCGCGACACCGTGGGTGCGCTCAAGGCGTACGAAGGGGCGCTCCAGTCGGCGCCCGATCTCTACCCTGCCCTTCAAGGTCAGCTTCGTTGCTACCTCAAGCTCGCCGATCACCCGCGTTCGCGGGCGACCTACGAGGCGATCGCGCAGACCGCGCGCGATCCGCAGACCGCGCTCAAGGCGATGCTCGATGCCGCCAAGCTGGCGCGCGACGTGGAAGGCAATCACACCGCGGCTGAAGCGCTGTTCCAGCGGGTGCTGGCCTACGAGCCGCTGCACGCAGAAGCCGGCCCGGCGCTCGAAGACATGTTGGCGCGCAAAGGCGGCGCGGATGATCTCGCGAAGCTGCATGAACGCCGGGGTGAAGCGAAGCTCGCCCAGAAGGACCTGCTCGCGGCCGCCAAGGAGTTCTACGACGCCGCCCGCATCTCCCTGGACGCGCTCAAGAAGCGTGACCAGGCAAACACCATGCTCGATCGCGCGCTGATGGCCATGCCCACCTTCTCCGAAGCGCTGGAGATGAAGGGCGCGCTCGCGTTGGAGAACCAGGACTACGCCGAAGCCGCGGCGGCCTACGCCGTGCGCGTGCAACAAGGTGGCGAGCCTCGTGCGTTGGCGCGGCTCAACCTCAAGCTGGGCGCGCTGTACCACGACCACCTCAGCGACATGACCCGCGCTGCCGCGCACCTGCAGACCGCGTTGTCGGGCGACCCCACCTCGGTCGAAGCGCTGGAGCGGCTGGCGAACATTCACAGCCACGGCCGCAACTGGACGGGGGCGGCCGATTGTATGCGCCGGCTGCTCGAGCTCGATCCGCCTCCGCAGGTTCGGGCGCGTCACACGCTGGCGCTCGCGCGCATCACCGATGAAGGCTTCGGCGACATCGCCCAGGCCATCACGCTCTACCGCAAGGCGCTCGATTTGATCCCCGGCGACGCGGTGACGCTCGACCGGCTGGCCACCCTGTACGAGCGCACCGGCTCGTTGCCTGAGCTCGCCGTGATGCTCGAGCAGCAGGCGCAGCAGGCCTCCGACGTGAAGAAGGTGGTGGCGCTCAAGCTGCGCATCGCCTCGCTCTACGCGCGGTCCCTCGATGATCCGCCGCGCGGCATCGCGACGCTGCGGCAGGTGCTGGAGCTCGACCCCACGCAGATCGCGGCGTGGAGCGCGCTGGCCGAACTGTACGGCCGTGACAGCGCGTCGACGGCGCTGGCGGTCGAAGCGCACCGCAACATCATTCGCCTCGACCCCACCCGGGTCGACAGCCTGCATTCGCTCTTCCGCATGTGGGAGGCGTTGCGGCAGGTCGACAAGGCGTTCTGCGCGTCGGCGTTGCTGGTGTTCCTCAAGCAGGCCAACGACACCGAAGCGGCGTTCTACGGCGAAGGCCGCAACCGCCTCAGCAACGATCTGAAGGGCTCGCTGCAGGCCTCGGATCTCGTGACGCTTCACCCCGTCGCGGCGCGACATCCCATCGTCGACGTGCTGCGCGCGGTGGGCGATCAGTTCGTGAAGGTGTACCCGCCGCAGTTCGAGGTGCTGGGCATCGATCGCAAGGCCGACCGCCTCAAGAACGATCACGCCGTGTTCAAGGCGCTGCAGACCGTGACCGCGCTCTTCGGCATCGAAGAGTTCGAGGTCTACCAGGCCAAACGCGGGCTGGTGTTCCTGGAGACCACCGAGCCGCTGGGCGTGTGCCTGGGGCCCGACGTGGTGCGGCGCTTCAACATCCGCGAGCAGCGCTTCCTCTACGGGCGCGCGGCGATGGGCCTGTCGGACAAGGCGGCGGTCTTGCGCAAGCTGGCGCCGGCGGAGCTGGCCGACATGCTCGGCAACTCGGTGCGCATTCACCAGCCGACGTTCGAGGGGCTGGGACGGCGCAGTGATGAACAGAGCAAGCAGCTGCGGCGGGCGTACTCACGCAAGGCGTTGCGCGTGTTGGAAGAGCCGGCTCAGGCGGCGGTCTCGCTCACCAAGGTGGTCATCGAGCCCATCGTGCAGGCGCTCATGTTCGCGGCTGATCGGGCGGGCCTGGTGGTCTCGGCGGATCCGACGGCGGGCTTGAACTTGATCCTGAAGGAAGAGGTGCCGGGCAATCAGGCGAAGCCGGAGACTCCGGAGGCGATTGCGGCCGCCGTGCAGAGCCGGGCGGATCTGAAGGAGCTGATGAGCTTCGCGATCACCGACGACTTCTTCCGGCTGCGTCAGCGCGTCGGCGTTTCGCTCGGGTGATGGAATGAGGGTGCTGGAGCAATTCGGCCCCTCACCCCGACCCTCTCCCCGCTGCGCGGGGCGAGGGAGACTCAGTCTTTGCGGATGATGCTCGAGCCGAGCGCTGCCTCGAGAGCGGAGACCGCGCCCTCGACCACTTCACCCGACGCGTGCTCGATCGTCAGCCGCACCCGGTGATCAGTCCCCTCGCCCCACGTCGGGTACGAACCGAACGCGACATGCGGCCACGCGCGCGCCACGCCATCGAGCGCCGCCGCGATGTCAGCCTCACCCACCGACAAGTACAGCTGCCGCAACACCCCCGGAGTCCCCGGAAGCCGCGACAACACCGCCTCGAGCTGCACCTTGAACAGCTGAGGCACACCCGGGAGCATGAACACCCCGTCACACTCGAGCACCGGAAACCGCAGGTCGCCGCAGGGAATCAGCGAGCTGCCCTCGGGCCCCTCGGCCATGCGCAGGGCCTCCACCGGCACCGGACGCTCGCCGTAGTAGCTGCGAATGCGAGCTTCCATCTCGGGCAAACGCACCACCGGCCGCTGCAGCGTCAGCGCGACCGCCCGCACCGTCACGTCGTCATGCGTGGGCCCGACACCGCCGCTGGTGACGATGAACTTCGTCTTCCGCCGGCACGCCGCGAGGATCTCCACCAGGTCGTCGATCTCATCGCGAACCATGTGCACCGCGTTGAGCTCGATGCCGCGTTCACGCAGCCGGCGGATCAGGTGCGTGCCATTGGCCTCCACCACTTTCGCGGTGAGCACCTCGTTCCCGATGATCACCGCGCTGACGGCGCGCGGGTTCATGAGACCGTTTGCGTCACTGAAGCAGGGGCGTCGACGCCGAGTTCCTTGCGGAGCGCGAGGAGGCGGGTGAGCAGCAGCCGCTCCTTGCCGTTCGCGCGAGCGCCCAGCCCGAGCCGAAGCGCCGCGTAGGCCAGCGCCAGACCCGTGAGACCGAAGAACCCGATCGCCCACTCGGGGTTGGTCGACCAGAAGTCCCACCAGAGCTTCGCCGCGGTGCCCGCCAGCGCCACCGAGATGAGGATGCTCACCGCGGCGTGCGCGAAGTGCATGGTGCTCACCCGCGTCGAGAGGGACGTCAAAACAGCGTCGTGCTCGGCTCGGACGGGATCGGTCGACATCGCAGATTCGCCTTACCGACCCCTGCCCAAAGCATCAAGCGTCGGGGTACGGAACTTCGCGCCCGCAGTCACCGCAGCGTTCCCCCGCCTTGCTGGGAGCACCGCACGATCGGCACCGCACCTTGCTCTCGAAATCACTGATGATCTTCCCGACGATGAGATCGCCCTCCGCGGCGATCACCGGGAGCTTCATGCCGCAGCGGTCACACATCGAGCCGGTGGCCTGCACGTTGCGGCAGTAGCGGCAGGTGACCGGGCCCGTGGCGACCGGGGTGCGCTGGCCGTCATCGGGCACCCGATCTTCCGACAGGTCAGCCACCTTCTCGATGGCGACGTCGCCGACCGGCGCGCGTGCGGTGAACTCCACGTCAGGCGTCACGTCAGGCGCCACGTTCACCGCGGCGAAGCGGGTGACCTCGAGCTCGCCCATCTTCTCCACGGCCACCTCGCCCAGGGGCGACTGGAGCGTGGCCTCGAGACCCTCCACCACCTCGATCTGAACCGGAGGCGGGCCGAGCTCGTCCAGGCCGCCCAGCGCCTTGCCGCACACCTCGCACTCGAGGCCGAAGTCCTGATTGTGCTCGCAGACGGGGCAGATCATGCGCGCAGTGTATCAGCCGACGCGGGCGAGCTTGAGGCGACCTTCCCACCGTTCTTCCAGCGCGCGCACCAGCCGCTGGTGCTCGGGGGCCTTCAATTCGGGGTCCCGATCGACGATCGCGCGCGCTTCTTCCTGCGCGGTGGCCAGCAAGGCCTGATCTCTGACCAGGTTGGCGACGGCGAGCTCGGGCAACCCGCTCTGCCGGGTGCCGAGGAACTCACCGGGCCCGCGGATCTCCAGATCCCGCTCGGCGATCACGAAGCCGTCGGTGCTCTCCTCCATCACCTTGAGCCGTTCGGCAGATTCAGCGCTCTGCGCAAAGCCGGTCACCAGGATGCAGTACGACTTGGCCGCGCCACGACCCACGCGCCCGCGCAACTGGTGCAGCTGCGAGAGCCCGAACCGCTCGGCGTGCTCCATCACCATCACCGAGGCGTTGGGCACGTCGACGCCGACCTCGATCACCGTGGTGGAGACCAGCAGGTCGAGCTCGTGCTTGCGGAACGCGGTCATCACCGCGTCCTTCTCGTCCTGCTTCATGCGGCCGTGCAGCAGCCCTACCCGCGCCTTCGGAAAAATCACCTTGAGCTGCTCGGCGCCTTGCGTGGCATCGGCGAGGTCGAGCTTCTCGCTCTCTTCGACCAGCGGGTAGATGACGTACGCCTGGTGGCCCTTCTCGAGCTCGGAGCGCACCACGTCCCACGCGCGTGTCCGCGTCTTCTCGGAGATGACATGGGTCTCGATGGGCGTGCGGCCGGGCGGCAGCTCGTCGATCACCGAGACGTCGAGATCGCCGTACATGGTCATCGCCAGGGTGCGGGGAATCGGCGTGGCGGTCATCACCATCACGTCGGGGCGAACACCCTTCCCCATCAGCGCATGGCGTTGGATCACCCCGAAGCGGTGCTGCTCGTCGATCACCACCAGGCCCAGCTTCTCGAAGGACACCGATTCTTGAATGAGCGCGTGGGTGCCGACCGCGATGCGCACCTTTCCGGAAGCGACGGCGGCGCGCTGGGCCGTCTTCACCTTGGCGGTGCCGCTGCCGGTGATGAGCCCGACTTCGACGCCCAGCGGCTCGAACCACTTCTGGAAGGTGCGGTAGTGCTGCTCCGCGAGGATCTCGGTCGGGGCCATCACCGCCACCTGGTAGCCGTTCTGCACGGCGACTCCTGCGGCGACCAGGGCCACGGCGGTCTTGCCGCTGCCCACGTCACCTTGCAGCAGCCGGTTCATCGGCTCGGGGCGGGCCATGTCGCGCGTCACCTGGCCGACCACGCGTTGTTGCGCGCCGGTCAGGGTGAACGGGAGCAGGCTCTTCGCCTTTTCCACGAACGCGGGCGAGGTGTCGAAGGCGATGCCCGGCTGCACCTTCACGCCTTGTCGTCGCAGCGCCATGCCCAGCTGGAGGAAGAAGAGTTCGTCGAATGCGAGGCGCTGGTGCGCGGGCGACAGGTGCGCGTCGAGGGCCTCGAGGCCTGCATCACCTGGCGGGAAGTGAAGGTACTTGAGCGCTTCGCCCAGGCCGAAGAGACCGAGCCGGCTTCGGAGCGCGTCGGGCAGCGGCTCTTCGATCGAGGTCGCGTATTTGTCGGCGATGCGGAAGGCGAGCTCACGCAGGGCGCGTTGTTCGTGACGCTCGAAGCCCGGGTACACCGGCACCACGCGGTTGAAGTGGATGGGTGAGGTCTCCACGTCGTCGGCGGGTTCGATTTCGGGGTGAGGCATCTCCCAGCCGAAGTTGGTCTGCCTGACTTCTCCACTGGCAACGAGGCGTTTGCCGACGGGGAAGCGGGCCTTGAGCCAGGGGCCGGTCTGGAAGAAGACGGCGGCGATGCTTCCCGAGCTGTCGGCGAGCACCGCGCGGAACTGGCGGCGACCGCGGCCGAAGCTCTCTTCGGCACGTTTGACCTCGGCGATGATCGTGCCGCGTTCACCGGACACCAGCTGGGCGATCTTCTTGAGCGTGCGGCGGTCTTCGTAGACGCGCGGGAGCAGGAAGAGCACGTCGCC
>JANODF010000986.1:0-10433 GCA_031412555.1 Archangium sp.
GGACCGCGTGAGGGGTGCGCCAGCAGGTACTCGTACTCGACGAGATCGCCCACCTGCACGCCGGGCAGGGACATCACGTCTTTGCCTTCGATGTTCTCGGGCTCGAGCGAGCGGCCGTCGGGCTTGATGGTGCGCAGCGTGAGCACGGTGGCGCCCTGGGGGATCTCCACCTCAGCCACGTCTTGCACGCCCTGCTGATCGAGCGCCTTCTGAATGATGTGCACCCGATCGACCATGGTGCCGTCGGGGAACGCCTGAATCGCCGCCGCGTCGAGCACGAAGCTGCTGGTGGCATCTTCACTGCCGGGCGCGGCCTCGTACGACTTGAGCGCCTCTTCGGTGGTGATGGCGTACTCCTCGAGCAGCTCCTTGCCGGTCTTCGCGCGCGCGAGCGCACGGCGCAGGGGGAGATCCGCTCCATCGAGGGCCAGGGCCGCTTCCCGCGCGGCGAGTGCTTCGGGGTGACGGCCCGCCATCTCCAGCACGTCGCCCAGGCTCTTGGGGATCGCCGCGTTGCGCGGCCACTGCGTGCGCAAGCGGGTGAGCAACTTCACGGCGTCGTCGAATCGTTTCTGGCCGACGTAGAGAGAAGCGAGCGACGTCGCGATGGCGACCTGCCCTTCGTCACGCGCGAGCAGGGCCTCCCACTGCGCGATTGCGCCATCGAGCTCACCGCGCGAACGCAGGTGCTCACCCGAGCGGTACAAGGCGCCGCTGCAGTGCGTGGTCTTCGCGAGCAGCGCATCACCTTCGGCCACCGCGTCACGCCGGCGCGCGACGTCGTACTGGAGCAGCAGGGCTTCACAGCTCCCGGGCAGCGCGGCTTCGGCATCACGTGAGGTGGAGGCGGCGGCGGCTTCGAGACCGAGCGCCAGCTCCACGCGGGCGATCAACTGCAGCACCGGAGCGCCGGTTGGCGAGTGGGCATCACGCGCGGCGCGGGCCTGCTCGAGCGCGTCGAGTTGCCGGCCATCGTCGAGCGCGAGCTGCGCGGTGACCATCTTCGCGGCGACGAAGCCGGGGTCTTTCACCAGCGCTGCTTCGAGCTCACGCGTGGCGCGGCCGCGGGCCACCCGGGTGGGCACGGTGCGATCCTGCAGGAACACGTCGGAGCGCAACACGGCCACCGCCGGCCCATCGACGGTCGATGGAAGCGCCGCGAGCAGACCCCGGGCACCGTCGCGATCGCGGCCCAGCGCATCACGCGCAGCGAGGTAGCGGGCCAGCGCGTCGCCGGTGTCACTCTCGAGCGCGAGCCGCACCGACTCGGCGGAGGAGAAGAGACCGTCACGATCGCCATCCACCGTCACCCCGCCCCACGTCGGCGCGGCGCCTTGTGCAGGCGCGAACGAGAAGGGCGCAGGTGCACCATCGAGCGTGTGCAACGCGACGGTGAGGTTGCCGGCCTGGTTCTCGCGGGCCATGCGCACCATCAGCCGGTGCCTGCCTGCGTCGAGCTTCACCCGCATCGTGGTGAGCGTGCTCGCGGTGCGCTTCGAGGTCAGCCGGGTGAGCACCGTGGTGCCGTCGATCAACGCGACGTGATCCATCGAGGTGACCGTACGCAGCACGAAGGTGCCCCGCTGCGGCACGGTGATGTCGACCGCGTAGAGATAGATGTCACCCGTCGGCGGCTCGCCTGCCAGCGAGATGCGGCCGTCGGCGAACCGCACCACGCGAGCGGTCAACGCACCGAAAGGTCCGTTGCCGAGCTTGTCCAACGAGCCGGTCTTCTCGGGCCCGGTCTGCTCGGCGGTCGACAGCAGGTGCCAGGGGGAGAAGGGGCCGACGATGGTGCCTGAAGTGGGCACGCCCATCTCCGCCAGCACGGTGGTGTGGCGCGAGAGCTCGTCACTGTCGAGGTACGCGTTGGCCAGCGCGCTGCGCAGCAGGTGCGCGGTGTCGGGTTGCTGCTTCTTCGCCAGCAACAGAGGGGCGCGTTCACGCACCAGCGTCGAGGTGCTCTTCGCGAGGCCGGTGGTGTCGAGCACCACGCGCGCGGCGACCGGAGCGAGCGGGTGGTTGGGGCTGCGTTCGATCAGATCGAGCGCGGCGGCGAGCGCCTTCTGGGGGAGCGCCAGGCGCTGCGCCATCAGGATCTGCCCGGTGAGCGCGAGCGGCTGGCTCGAGTCTTTCGCCAGCGCGTCGTCGAAGAGCGTGCCCGCCTTCTTCGCGTCACCCTCCATCAACAAGGCGTGAAAGGCGGCGAGCGCGAGCACGGAAGCACTCGCGTTGGGCCCCGCGCTGGAGGCCGCGTTCTCGAGCGCCTCGGTGGGCGAGACGGTGCGCCGGACACAGCCAGCGAGGAGAAGCGTGACGACGAGCGGGACGACGCGAAGGCAGCGCATGAGCAGCGCGTGACATAGCACCAGATCCCCTCTCCCTTCGG
Source organism: Archangium sp. (assembly GCA_031412555.1). Lineage (GTDB taxonomy): Bacteria > Myxococcota > Myxococcia > Myxococcales > Myxococcaceae > Archangium_A. Next base: position 2,390 of record JANODF010000986.1, read on the forward strand.
GAGAGGGTCAGGGTGAGGGCGTTGACCTGATGTTCGACCCTCACGTCCACCCGGAGTAGAGGGCCTCGCATGACGCCGTCCCCACCCCCTCCGCAATCACACGGTCCCCTCCTGCCGGTGGTGGCGTTGATTCTTTCGGTGGTCGGCTTGTGTGTCCCACCAGTCCTGCTGATCACCGGCGGGCTCGGGTTGTTCGGCTACCTCAAGGGCCGCACCAATCCATTCTGGGCGCTGCGCAAGCAGGTCACCCAGATGACGATGGCCGTCAGCGGTGCGGGGCTGCTCATCTTCGTGGGGTTGTTCCTGCCGAACTTCAAGCGCTACCAGCAGCGCGTGAAGCAGGTCGAATGCAGAGAGACCCTGGTCTCATTGCACGCCGCCCAGGCCCGGCTCTACGCGCAAGAGAAGCGCTACACCACGAAGCTCGCCGAGCTCGATTGGAAGCCGCCACGCGGCCGCTCGATCATCCGGCTCGCCGCTGAAGGTGCGCTCGAGGAGTTCGGCCAGGGCGTGGATGCAGCGCGGTCCTCCGTGTCCGCGAACGAGATCGACGAGGCGGTGCCGAAGCTGGTGCGCGGCGAGGTGGGCATTCACGGCGAGTGTCCCGCGTGTTCGGTGACGATGTTGTGCGCCAGCCAGCTCGACGGAGATCCCGAGGCTGATGTGTGGACCATCTCCACCATCGAGCGGGTGGGAAATCAGGGCGAGAAGATCGCCGGTGGCATCGCGTGGTGTGAGGTCGACGACGTCACGCAGTGAGTTGCAGCAGCTCGCGAAACCACGAGCTCGCCGCTGAAGCCCGACCGGGGATCGCGTTGCTGCCCCACACCACCGCCATGATGCGTCGGGTGGCGGGCGTGGTCTTGGTGCGTTGCGCGTCTTTCACCGCGTTGGCGCAGGGGCCTTCGGCGTCGAAGAGACAGAGCAGGCCGGCGAGGTCGATGGTCTGGCCGCCTTGATTGAAGATGGAGCTGCTGCCTTCGGGCGCGAGGCCGATGCGGAAGGGCTCTTTCGCGAGGTCGAGATCCACCACGCTGATCGGCAGGCCGCTGTGCAGTGAGCAGACGTTGCAGGCGTCGACCGCGGCGTTGATGCTGCCCAGCTTGCCTTCGCTGACCGCGCGGATCAGGTACTCGGAAGCCGGCTTGCCGCGGCCTGTCGGCTTGTAGCCACCGTGACGAAGCAGCTCTCTCACGTGGCCGCGCAGCACGTCGTCGGCTTTCGTGAAGGGCGCAGGCGCGTCGAGCTGGAGCAGGCTCATGATCGCGTCGACCTTGCCGAGTTCGCCCAGTGGCCTTGGGAACGTGAAGGTGAACGTCTGCGCGTCGAGCAGCGGGTGGGGATCGATGGCGACCATGCGCGTGTTCTACAGAAGACGGCCCCTCACCCCAACCCTCTCCCCGTGGGGGAGAGGGAGGCCAGGTCGCGTTGGATTTCGCTCGAGACGCGCGGCGAGAGCGCTCCTTCGGGATCGACGCCGGTGATCAACTGCAGCTCGTTCGCGCTCGGATCTCCCGCCCAGATGCCGGGCTCGAAGTGCAGCGCGACCGACCAGCCATCGCCCCGCCGGGTGAGATCCATCCACGAGCCGCCGTCGGCCACCGCGCCCCGCTCCCAGCCCAGGCGCTCCAGCGCGAGCAACGACATCACCGGCACCTCGCGGTCCACCAGCGCACGCAATCGGGGCCGGAGCTCGGTGGAGGGATAGACGGCGCGCTCGAGCTGCTCGAACGGCTGCCGCAAGGTGAACCACGCGCGCGCCCGCTGCTTCTCTTCTTCGGTCAGCTCGAGAGGATGCACCGGCCGCACCTGCGTCGATTCGTCGAGCGGCATCGCTTCACCCTGCGGAGGCGTGCTCGGCACGAAGAGGCCCACCCGCTGTCCATTCTTGAACACGCCCCACACCACCCTCGCGGCGAGCTCACGCAGCAGGGGGTGCATGCCCCAGGTCTCCGTGAAGTGAAACGCGCTGAACGCCGCGCCTTCACTCATCGCGCGTTCGAGGCGCGCCATGGCCGGCTTGAGTGACTTCGCCGCGCGTTTCACCGCGTCGGGTATGGGCACTTCTCTCCCCTCTTTGGTGAGCACCGGCCGCAGGGCGCCATCGAGCGTGAGCGTGGCGCCGTCGAGCGGTCCCACCTCGGGCACCAGCCGATCCTCCAACTCTTCGGGGCTCAGTCCCAGCTTGGAGGCCGCTTCATGGAAGGCCAGCCGGGCCCGCGCGCGCAACGCGACAGTGCGGATGCGCGTCGACAACCGATGCACCTCGGCCAACGCCACCCGCGTGCCCATGCGGCCCAGCACCGCCACCGCATCCTGCGCGCGAGCGGGAAAACCACCCTGCGCCCACTGCTGGCACAAGGCGCCCACCACGGTGGCCCAATCATCCGATGGAAAGTGAGCGAGCGCGTTGAGTGCCCACTTGTCTTTCGGAGGCGCACCTGCGGCGAGCCACTGCTGAAACACCGCTCCGGCCAACGCCTGCAACGAGGCCGATGACAAGCCCGCGGTCACGTGCAGCAAGGTGCTGCTGTCATCAGGCGGCGCGACCTTGAAGACCGCGAGCAACTCCCGCAGCGCCTCTTCGTTCAGCGCGTGCGCCTGGTCGTGGGTGAACACCGCGGGCAGAACGGATAACCGGAGGAACTCGGGCAACGAAGGCCGCCGCGCCGGCAACGGTGGGCTCGCGCTGAGCTGCGACTCGATCCACGCGCGTTGTTCAGGTTCGAGCGCGGCGATGACTTTGCTGGCCTCCCGCTCCAACGCCCGCAGCACGATGACTCCGACGGCGCGCTCGCGTTGCACGGAGGAGAAACACAACCGGATGGCCGCGTGATGGGCACGCTCGGGGAAACGGCGGGCGAACTCGCGGGCCGCCAGGCTCAGCTGCACCCGGCGCGAATTCCACGCGAGCAGCAGGGCTTCATCGAGTCCCGCGTCGTCGACTTCCTGGGTGGCGGCGAGCAGCACGGGTTCCCGGCGGGCCCACGCTCGGAGCCGAGGCAACACCGAAGGGCCGATCGCCAGGATGAAGGAGATCTCCCACGGGCGCACGTCGGCGCGCTCCGACAAGGCGGTCCACGCGAGCATCACCTCGGGGGGAACCGGCCGCGGTTTCCAGTTTCGCTCCCACGCACCCGGCAGGAGCGGCGGGGCGGGAGGAGGCTCGGTGGAGCCCGTTCGCCGCGGCTGCCCCCAGGGCGAACTCCACGGCGCGTCACGCGCGGCGCCCAACCCTCGCAGCTCACGCTTCCAACCTTCGATGAACGAGCGGCGGAGAATGAGTTCTTCCGGTTCTCCCGTTTCGACGAAGGCCTCGGCCTGCACGAGCAGTTCTTCACTCGGCGTCACCATCGCCAACGTGGCGAGCGAGTCGGCCGCGGTGATGTTCGCCAGGTGCGGCGTCATGTCGTGGGAGGCCTGCTTGGCCGATTCACGCCGCCGCTGCTGTGAAGCGAGCGTGTCGTCGCGAATGAGGAGCAACGCTTCTTCGAGCTGCGCGTCGGGCAGGTTCTTGAGCAGCTTCGAAGGCGGGGGCCAGGTGAGCGAGGCCGCCACCGAGGGCACGTCACGCAACGTAGCGAAGAGAATGAACACCGCGTCGGACGGCTCTTCGATGGCCAGCCCGCGGCGGTGCTCCTCTTCGGTCCACAAGCGGGGATCTTCGGGAAACACGAAGGCGATGGCCGCGCGCAGCCGCAGGTCGAGCTCAGGCGTGAGCGCGGCTCGCCCTTGCGTGCGCAGCAGGGGCGCGGCATCGAAGGCGCGGCGCAACGAGAGCCACAACGAAGGCGGCGGCAACTGCGCGGCCGGCTTTCGCACCGCGTGGTCGAGCACGCGCGCGAGCGAGCCCTCCGACATCGAGAAACGCAACGTCAGCCGCGCACTGAGCAACGCCAGCCGGAGCGCACGAACCGGGTCGGTGGCCGAAAGCGAAGCCAACCAGCTCGAGGTCTGCTCGGGCTTGCCCATCACCAACGCGGCCGCCTGCGCGTCGAGGTCGAGCGCAGACCAGTCGTCCGTTCGCACTGCGCGCGACACGGCTTCGCCCGCGAGCCGGAGCTCCAGCGGCGAATCTCTCAGGCCTGGTTCGACGAACTCCTGCAGCGTGAAGCGCACCAGACGAACTGTGCCATCGCCGGAGCTGTCACACCGTCCCGGAGTTGAGGACCATCTGAAATGAAATCCAAGGAGGGGACTACTTGCCGCGGTTCCGCGGTGCGGCGAGCAATGCTTCGAGGTTCGCGCGATCCGGAATCGCAGTCGTGATGGCGCCGAGCGCGACCTGAACGCGCGGGCCCAGCTTGCTGCTGGCCGCGCACGTCAGGTGGTGAAAGCGCACGGCCGAATCGCCCCGCATGTCTTCGTACTCTTCCGCAAAGCGCATCACGCCCTTCGCGATCGACTCGTCGCAGGTGCGGCAAAGAGAGCGGCCGGTGGGCGCCTCTTCGATCCGGTCCCGCCCTGGATTCGCTGCAACAGCGGCCTGGACGCCCGGGATCCGCGGCAACGCTGCACCGACCTCGAGGGGCACGCCGTCGATGAGCACCGCTCGCGCCGCAAGACGAGGCGCCACTTCACGAACGTGTTCGCGGTCTGCCTCCGAGCAGCCATTGACGAAGTGCAGGTCGATGGTGGGTCGATTGGCTCTCAAGAGCCCGGAGCCATCATCGAGAAGCGCCGTGAGCACTCCCACCCGGGCGCCCGCACGAATCGAGGGCTGCACCCAGGTCACCGCCGGCAGCGCGCCTTTCGCAAAGAACGTGAGCTCGTCGACCTCGAGCCGGTGGAGGTGAGTGACCTGGCTCAATCTCGCCAGGCCCGCGCACGCCGGGAGCGCTTCGCACACGCAGTCGATTTCTTTCAGGCCGCCCCGGTTGAGGAGCGTGGCCACGATGTCGCGCCACCAGCCGACCCTTCTGAGCGAATCGCCGCTCGTCGCCGCGCTCGTGTCGAGCACCACCTTCTCGAGCGTCGCAGCGAGCGGGTGGGCCAGCGCGCCGAAGAGATCGAAACCACGTGCGGGCCGCTTCACCACGGTCGCAGCGACGGGGAGCCCACGCACGTACGTCACCTCGCCCAGCAGCGCCGCGAGGGGCCCCAGCCAGGAGCGCTGCGACTTCCGGGCGAGCGTCTTGGCCTGCTCGAGCGCCTCGGGGGTGCCCGCGAGGTGAAGCGCGAGGAATTCGCCGTAGGGGTGGTGGCGCTCCTGCAGTGCGTCGGCGGTGACGGCCAACGCGCGCGCATCGGCGGCCTGAAGCACCTTCTGCAGCCACTCTTCCGAGAGCGCTTCATCGTGGATGACCTTCTGGTTCGCGCGCTTCGTCGCCCGGGTGGCGTGCTTCGACCCACGGCGTGCGAGCTCGGCGATGACGGCCTCGAGCGTGAAGTTCTCGCTGCGCTTCGTCTCGCTCTTGTCGAGCTTGTTGCTGAGCTTCACCAGCTGGCTCTCGGACCACCACGACAGGTCGAACTTCGTGTCGTCGAGTTCTGCGTAACCGCGGGTGGCCACCCAGGAACGCAGCGGCTCGACCAACCCCAGCCGCACTTCGTCGGAGAGCGCGTTGAAGACCCGCCGCACGTAGGGCACGTCGAGCAGCTTCGCGTGCCGCTCGAACATCACGCTGAGGTCGGCGATGGCCGAGGCGGGGTTCGTCTTTTCGTTCTGCTCAGCGCGGGCGAGCAGCAGGCGTTGATCGAGAAACACCGCCTCATCGTCGAGGAGCGGGAGGTAGCGGCCGAGGTGGGCCTGAACCCCATCGATGGTGATGGCGCGGCCGTCACCATCCAGCGTGAAGATGAGCGTGGTGCCGTGAGAGAGCGACGAGACCAGGCGCTCGAGGGAAGGCGCGTGCGGGATCGAATTGCCCGAAGCGTCCGTCAGCTCGCGTTTCCCCCAACGAACCTGCATCGTGAGCGTCGCCATCTCAGCGGCCCAGCCCGTCGAACAACAGCCCCAGGGTGCGGCGCAGCGTCTGGCTCAGCTGCTCCAGCTTCGCGTAGCCCGCGAGCCACGACATCAACCCGGTGAAGTAGAGGCCAAAGGCCATGGTCGCCGCGAGCACGGGGTCGACGTCTTGCCTCACTTCGCCTCGGCCCTGCGCCTCCTGCACCTGGAGCGCGAGCCGCTGCACGAAGGACTGCGTCAGCGCGCTCACCAGATCGCCGTTCAGCCCCTGCGCGCCCGGAGCCAACCGCACGAAGGGCCGGGCCAGCGTGGGGTGCTTGCCGTACATCTCGTAGATGGCGCTGAATTGGTGCACCCAGCCCTCGACCAGGCGCGCCCGGCGGGGCATGGACGCCAACGCCTCGTCGATGGTGCGCCGCAGCCGCTCGTGCATCACCAGGAACAGCAGGTCTTCTTTGTCGCGCGCGTAGAGAAACACCGTGCCCGAGGCGACGCCCGCTTCGTCGGCCACCTGGCGCACCGTGGTGGCGTCGTAGCCCTGCAGCGAGAAGAGCTTCTCGGCGGCTTCTCGAATGCGTTCCCGCTTCTCGAGCTTGTTCTGCTCGCGCCGGCCCACCTGGAGACTGACCATGTTCACATCTCTATCCCATCAGTGGGGCTGATGCGCGAACTGGCAACCGCTACGCAGCCTGATATTTATGACCGTGTTCATTTATCAGGGGAGCCCACATGACGACGATGCGCGCGGAGTTGCACCGGTACTTCCAGGAAAACGGCTTCGGTCAAGACGGCGGGTACGCAGCAGCCTGGGTCGACTTCAAGCTGGGGCCAGTGCCCTTCCCGTTTCCCAACACCGACGCGCGGCGCAAGGCGGTGCGTTTTCACGATCTCAACCACGTGCTGACCGGCTACCAGACGGACCTCGAGGGTGAGTTCGAGATCTCCGCGTGGGAAGTCGGAGCGGGCTGCCGGTCGTTCATGGCGGCCTGGGTGATCAACCTCAGCGGGCTCGTCGCAGGCGCGCTGGTGTGCCCGAAGCGCACCTGGTCGGCCTTCGTGGCGGGGCGCCGCTCGGGTGCTGCCTCGTATGCCCTCGGCTATGAGCAAGCCCTCGCCGGGGAGATCGAGGCGATCAAGAAACAGCTCGACGTGCGCACCAGCGGGCAGGCGACCGGGAGTGACGTGGCGCTGTTCGCGGCGGCGGGGCTGGGCGGCGTCATCACCTCGAGCCTGATGCTCGTCGTGCTGCTCTCACCCATCACGCTGCTGCTGTGGTGGCGCGGCCGGCGGTTGAAGGCGGCGACGGCCCTCAGTCGCTGAATGGAACACAGACGCACACCGTTCGCATCGAGCGCAGTCGAGATGCCCCCTCGATTCCTATTCCCCCCCAACCCTCTCGCTGCGAACGGTGCGCAGGGGCAATTTCTGCGCCGCACCTCCCCGGGTTTCAGCGTTCCCCCGCGTGCAGCGAGCCCTGATCGAGGCGTACGCTTTGCAGACCTTTCCGCCGGAAGCCGGGGTCGCGCAGAAATGATCATCGAGGCCGTGTTCATCGTGTTGCCGTTCTTCGCGGGCGTGGCGGCCGGTTCACTGCGGGCGCGTCCGATGGTGGCGAGCGTGGTGGCCCTGGTCTCGGTGCTGGTGCTCTTTTCGATCTCCGTGCTCGAGCAACCGGTGCGGGCGGCGGCGGTCACCACGTTGTCGTTGGGCATGCCGGGGTTCGTGTTCGGTTGGGGGCTCACCCGCTGGCGGCCGCTGATGCACAACATCGGGCTGGGCGGCATCGCGTTCATCGCCGGCGCAGTGATGGCGGCAGGGTTCGGTGGCGTGCTGCAACCGGAGGCGCGGTCTGAAACGGTGCAGACGGCGATGTGGGTCGAATCCGGCCCGGAGCCTGTGTGGAGTTCGCTCGAAGCCTTCGATGCGGTCGCCGGTGAACGGCCGCTCTTGATGCGCCTGGGCCTGCCCACGCCGCTGCGCTGCGCCCTCGAGGCGAAAGAGCTGGGCGCGCGGCGCACCTGTCACTTCGATCGCGGCTACCTCGTGCAGGGCGTGACGGCGTGGGAACCGCCAGTGCATCTGGGGCTGCAGGTGACCGAGAACGATCTGCCGGTGCAGCTCTTCACCCTCACCGGG
>JANODF010000987.1:0-16128 GCA_031412555.1 Archangium sp.
TCCGAGCACTGGCGGGTCTCGGTGGGCACCGCGCAGAAGCTCCAGCACGACATCATGGGGTACATGCCGGGCTTCGCCACGCCGCGCATCGTGTGCGACGTGCCCTACGTGGGCAAACGCTGGGTGCACCAGGTCGCCAACTACGACCGCGAAAAGGGCATCTCGTACTGGACCAAGAACTACCGCAACGGCATCGAGATGAACGACCCCGAAGCACTCAACAAGCAGTACGAGTACTACGACCCGGTCTTCGATATCCCCGAGTCGGGCCAGCAGTACTGGCGCGACCAGGCCGCGAAGGGCACCCAGCTCTCGCACTCGGTGCACGCGTAAGGCGCTCGTGAGTTTCGAGCCTTCAGACGAGCGGCCGCGCTCGGGCCCGCTCGAGGCGCAACAGCCCGCCGACCCGGCGGAGCGCCGGCGCGCGCTCTGGCCCGACGCCACCGACGCGGAGTGGAACGATTGGCGCTGGCAGATGCGTCACGCGGTGCACGACGCGAAGGGGCTCGCCAAGCTGATCCCCCTGACCGATGACGAACGCGCCGGCCTCGACGAGACCGCGAAGCTCTTTCGGGTGGGCGTCTCGCCGTATTACCTCTCGCTCATCGACCCCGCGCACCCGCTGTGCCCGGTGCGCATGCAGTCGATTCCGGTTCGTGCCGAAGCGCGCGTTCGCGAAGGCGAGCTGGCCGACCCGCTCGGTGAAGACCCGCACCGGCCGGTCGAGGCGATCGTTCACAAGTACCCCGACCGGGTGCTCTTTCTGGCGACCGATACCTGCTCGGTCTACTGCCGGCACTGCACCCGCCGGCGCATCACCAAGGGCGGAGAAGCCCAGCTGACCCGCAGCGCCCACGAGCAGGGCTTCGACTACATCCGCGCGCACCCCGAAGTGCGTGACGTGTTGATCAGCGGCGGCGATCCCTTCCTGCTCTCCGACGAACGGCTCGACCAGCTGCTGGCGCCGCTGCGGGCCATTCCCCACGTGGAGATGATTCGCATCGGCACGCGCATGCCGGTGACGCTGCCGATGCGGGTGACCGAAGCGCTGGCGAAGGTGTTGCGAAAGTACGCGCCGCTCTTCGTCATCACGCACTTCAATCACCCCAAAGAGATCACCGCCGACGCCCGACGGGCCTGCGAGCTGCTGGTCGATCACGGCGTGCCGGTGGAGAACCAGTCGGTGCTGATGCGGCGGCTCAACTCGGAGGCGCGCATCATCAAAGAGCTCAACCACGCCTGCCTGCGCATGCGCGTGCGGCCCTACTACCTGCACCAGATGGACGTGGCCGAAGGCTGCGAACACCTGCGCACGCCGATCTCGGCGGGGCTGGAGATTCTCCAGCAGCTGCGTGGGTGGACCTCGGGCCTGGCGGTGCCGCACCTCGCGGTCGATCTCCCGGGCGGCGGAGGCAAGGTGACCTTGCAGCCGGAGTACGTCATCGAACGAGGCGAAGGCGAGACGGTGTTCCGCAACTACAAGGGTGAACGCTACAGCTACCCCGAGCCTGAAGTGACCGACTGCGCCTGTCCGTACGACGCCGTGTGGACCCAACGAGCCCAGAGATGAGCAGCCGGGGTCGGAAGGCGGAGACGCTCGCATTCTGGGCGTTGCTCGTCATGTCGTTGGGGCTGTTCCTCTGGCGCTGGAGTGCCCAGACGCGTGGCCTGTCGGCGGAGCAGTCGGAGTCGCTGGTGCTGGCGCGTTCGATCGTCGACGGGCTGGGCCTGCGGCTGACCGCCTGGTCGACCCCTTCGGCGGGCCCGCAGAACCTGCCCTGGCTGGCGGTGCAAGCGGTGGTGCTGCGCGCTGGCGCGAGCCCCGAGGTGTGGTTGCCCCGGCTCTCGCTGCTGTTGATGAGCCTGGCGCTGGTGGTGGTGGCCTTTCGTGCGTCGTGGGTCTGGCGAAGGCCGGTGCAGGTCGAAGACGCGCTCCCTGCGCTGGGGTTGAGCCTGGCGACGGCGGCGGCGGAGGTCGCGGGCCTGGGCAGTGGTTCTTCGGGTTGGGTGCTGGCACTGGGCGTGGCGGCGGTGCTGACCGGCCGCGGCATGGCCACGGGCCAGACCACGGCGGCCGCGCTGGCCATCGGGACGTTGTGTCTGTTCAGGCCCTCGGCGGGCTGGTTCCTCGTGGCGACGGTTCCGACCTGGTGGATTGCCGCGCGCGTGGAAGGCCGGCCGGCGCTGCGTGAGGCACTCCGCTTCCTGGTCGCGGGGGCGTTCGTGGTGGGGCTGGTTTTCGGCTTTCGGTACGTGGTGCTCGGCTCGCTCCCGATGGAGGGGCTGCTGCCTTCAGAAGCAGGGCGGGCGGCCACGGCGTCGTTCCTGGTACGTCAGTCGCGGTGGTTCTGGACCGCGATCGCCGGTGCACTGGTGGCGGGGGTGTGGCGGCGCTTTCAGCTGCGGGGCGGCGGCACGGTGCTCGCGTGGGTGCTGATGACCATCGGGTTGGCGAACTGGACCGACTCGGCCCGGACGTTGTTCCTGGGCTGCGTGCCCCTGTTGGCGATGTTGATCGGAGACGGGCTGTCGGCTTCGCGCGAGGGGACGAACCAACAGGCCGAGCGGCCGCTGCGTTCGCTGGCGTGGGCTGCGTTCTGCGGACTGGCCGTCTTGCTCTCGTTGGCGGCGGCCACGTCGTTTTCGCTGGGGCCGGTGATGGAGGTCGCCTCCAGCCCGGTGGTGAAGCCCGAGGTGCGGCAAGAGCTGCAGCGGCGTGGGCTGCGTCAGCCCCTGGTCGCGTGGACCGACGGCGCGGAAGCGTCGGTGCTCTTTCCCGATGCGCGGGTGGTGGTGGTGAAGGGGCCGACCCTGGCGATGGAAGACCTGCTGATGAGCGAGGGGCCTCCGGACGTGCTCGATTCACGGGTGGTGGTGGCGGGGTGGCCTCGGTTGGGGGCTGCGGTGACTCCCGGGCCGGGCGCGTGGTGGCTGGCGGAGCAGTCGCCGGACGATGATCCACGGTGCCCCGATGGGCGGCTGGCGTTGTTGTCGACTTCTCCGCAGCAATTGCTCGCGCAGCTCGAGGCTGACGTGGCGGAAGACCAGGTGCAGCGGGGCCTTTCACGCTGGCGGTGTGCGTTGGGGGCGCTGGATTCTTCGCAGCTGCCCGAGGTGCGCGCGCGCAAGGTGGTGGCCGAGACGGTCGCTGCGCGTTCGGAGGTGCTCGAGCGGCAGGGCCGGTTGGAGCTGGCGGTGCGTGCCGCGTCGTTGGCCGCGTCGCTCGATGGGGAAGACGTGCAGCGGCGGGCTCGCGCGGAGCGGCTGCGGAGCCGGTGGTTGTCCCCGCAGTCCTCGCCCTCACCCTGACCCTCTCCCAGAGGGCCCAGAGGGAGAGGGGATCTCATTGTCCGGCGTCGGGGACTCTTCGGCAGAGGCCGGCGTCACCACACTCGAAGCCTTCGGTGCACTGCTCGCCTGCCGGAGCGGTGGCCTCGCAGGGCTGTGACTCGGGATCGAACTGGGTCACGCAGGTGCAGCCGCTGCCCAGCAACGCGATAAGCAGGACCAACCTCATGGGCCCACCACCGCGAGTGCTTGCCGCTGGAAGTCGATCACCCGCTGCGCTGCGCTGCGAATGTCTTCTGCGGTCACCGCGGCGATCTCATCGGGGTAGCGCAGGAACGCCTCTGCCCCGAGGCCGTAGCAGGCGTCGAGCGCCATCACGCCCGCGCGCGCTCCGTTGCGCTGCAGCCCGATGCCTTGCGTCCCGATGAGGTGTTCCTTCGCGCGCGAGAGCTCGGCGTCGGTGACCAGGTCGACCTGCAGCTTCTCCAGCTCCGTGCGAATGCCGGCCAGAGCGGCCTCGACCTTCTCGGGGCTGGTGCCCATGTAGATGCTGAACGAGCCGGGATCGATGCCCTCCATCAACATCGCCGACACGCTGTAGGCCATCGACCGTTTGTCTCTGAGCTCGAGGAACAAGCGCCCGCTCTGGCCCGAGAGCAGGGTCTGCATCACCTCGAGGCCGCGCCGCCAGGGGTCGGTCATGCGCGCGCCGGGGAACCCGAGCACCAGGTGCGTCTGGGCCTTCTGCAAGGTGCGCCGCGATTCGCGCGGGCCGTTCCATGCGGGCTCCGGTGTGACCGTCGGAGCGGCCGCCGCGCCACCCCGGGTACCACCCAAGGCCGCTCGAGCGCGCTCCAGCACCACCTCGGTGTCGACGTCGCCCACCACCGCCAGGGTCATCTGCGACGGATCCATCCACCTCGCGTGGTAGCGGCGCAGGGCTGCAGGGCTGAGCTGCTCGACGGTGTCCTTCTCACCCAGGGTCGACTGCCGGTACGGATGCGCGAGCCACAACGTCTTGGCGAACAGCTCGAAGGCCAATGACGACGGCCGATCATCGCGGCTGGCGATGTCTTGCAGCTGCTGGGTGCGTTCGCGCTCGAACTCCTCGTCGCTGAAGGCGGGGTTCTGCAACGAGTCGGCGAACAACTCGAACGCGCGGTCGAAGTGTTTGCTCAAGAACTCGCCGCGCAACGACATCGAGTTGCGCCCCGCGATGGCCGAGAGCGAACCGGCCATGGAGTCGACCAGGTGACTGAACGCCTCGGCCCCCAGCGTCTTCGTGCCGCGGGTGATGGTGCGGGAGAGCAGCGTGGTGAGGCCGCTCTCTTCGGGCGTCTCGTACCGCACGCCGCCGTGGAAGCTGGCGCGCAGGGCCATCAGCGGCACGGCGCGTTCTTCGCGCACGATGAGGGTCGCGCCGTTGTCGAGCTTGTGGAGGGTGGTGCCCGGCTTCTCCTTGCGCACGTTGCCCACCAGGCGCAGCGGCGTGGGGGCGGCGAGGGTACGGGCGGGCAGGGTGGCGGGGCGGTGGGCGGCGACGTGGGTGAGCACCTCGCGCACGCGCTGCTCGCTGAGCTGCGTCTCGTGCGGCAACAGGCCCGTCACCACCGCGCGATCGAAGGTGAAGTACTTGTCGGCCACCTCGCGCAGTTGCGGCGCGGTCACCTGGCTGATGGCCTCGTAGTACGAGGCCTCGCGCTCGAGACCACCGGCCATCGACTCGTAGTAGCCGAGCTTGCGCGCGAGGCCCTGCACGGTCTCCCGTTGGTAGACGGCCTCGGCCTCGATGAGGGCCTTGATGGTCTCCACTTCATCGGGCTCGGCTTCCACCCGGGTGAGGGTGGCCATCACGCGCACGGTTTCTTCGAAGGCCTCGGACAACGTCGCGGGGGTGGTGGTGAGCGATGCGGCGAAGAGCCCCCGTTCACGCGGTGTCCACGCCCAGGCGTTGACGTCGCGCGCGAGCGACCGTTTGCGGCGCACCTCGAGGGAGAGGCGCGACGCGTCGCCCTGGCCGAGCAGCATGGCCAGCACGTCGAGCGCGGCGGTGTCGCGGTGTTCGACGCCCGGGATCTGGAAGGCGAGGTGCAGGTGCGCGTCTTTGACGTCGTCGCGCTGCAGCACCACCCGCACGCCGCTGAAGTCGGGCTCGCTCGCGCGGTTGAACGCAGGCCTGGGCGCGCGGGCCCACTCGCCGCCGAAGAGCTCGTCGACCTGGCTGCGCAGGGTGGCTTCGTCGAAGTCGCCCACCGCGGAGAGCACCATGTTCGAGGGCTGGTAGTGCTTGCCGTAGAAACCGAGCACCCGCTCCCGGGTGTGGGCGCGCACGTCGGCTTCGAAGCCGATCACCGGTCGCCCGTACGGGTGGGTTTTGAAGGCCTCCCCGAACAGGGTCTTGGAGGCGCGGCGGCCCGGCATGTCGAGGCTGCGTTTGATTTCTTCGCAGACGACCTCGATTTCCCGGGTGAGCTCGCTTGCGTCGAAGCTCGAGTTCCGCACCGCGTCGGCGAGCACATCGAGCCCCTGGCGGGCGTGCCGGCTGGCCATCACCACGTGGTAGACGGTCTGATCGAAGCTCGTCCAGGCGTTGATTTCACCCCCGTGGGCCTCGATGGAGCGGGCGATTTCACCCAGACCCCGCCTTCCAGTGCCCTTGAAGAGCATGTGCTCATGAAGGTGTGCGAGGCCTACCTCTTCGGGGGACTCGTCGGCGCTGCCGACCTTCACCCAGACCTGAAAGGCCACCACCGGCGCGTGCCGCTGTTGTTCGAGCACGACGGTCAGACCATTGGGCAACCTGTAGCGAGCTGTCATTGCTGCCCAAGCTCTCAACTTCGCGCATTGGGGGGAAGGGGTTAGGCTATCGATCAGCCGGTCCCGTACAAAAAATGCCGCCCAACGATCTCGATCCTCTCGCCAGCTTACGAAGTGAGCTCGGCGAAGATGATGAACCTCTCTTTCCTGCGCAGGCGGGGAAGCCGGGGTTCGCCCAGGCCCCCGCTCCAGTCGCAGCGCCGCGGGCCGCCCCGTTGACGCCGATGGCGGGCCGGCCGGCCGTTCCTCCGCCAATGCCTCCGCCGCTGCCGCCCAAGCCGAAGACGGGCGCGCACCCGCAGGCTGCTCCGCATCAGCCGCTGCATCAGCGCACCGCGGTGGTGCCCCCAAATGCGTCGCCTTCGATCGGCGCGTTGCAGGGTCTTCAGCCCGCACCCGCTTTCGCGATCCCCAACATCCCCAGCGCGTTCCAACGCCCGCCGCCCGGAGATCCGTTTCAAGAGCCGGCGGAGCCGCGCATTCCGGTCGGGGTCGACTCCGAAGAGAAGCTGAAGGTCTTCCGCGGCATCATGAAGGGCAAGGACGAGGCGCTCGGTCGAGGCCGCGCCCTGTACCAGGCGGTCGATCTCGAAGCGCAGCAGCTTCGGGCCATCACCACGCAGATGAGGGGCCAGCTCGAGCTGGCGATGGTGGAGGTGCAGCGCGCCGCCGACTACCCCCAGCAGATCCAGTTGCTCAAGGACATGCTGGAGAAGGACACGGTTCGCGCCGACGCCGCCGAGAAGAAGATGGAGGATCTGGTCGTTCGGTTCGCCGAGGCGGACAACGAACGAAAAGATCTCACCAACGCGCTGGCCGAGGTCGAGCAGCAGTTCCGCGACGCGAGCAACCAGCTCGACGAGGAGCGCAAGGCGCGGCAGCACCTCGACGAAGAGCTGACCGGTCTGAAGGAGGCGCTCCACAACGCGCAGGATCGGGTCACCGAGCTCGCCGGGCGGCTGTCGACGGCCAGGGAGCAGTACGAGGCGATCCAACAGCAGGCCTCGAAGTTCGCCGAAGAAGCGCAGCAGCACTCGATGGAGGTCGATCGGCTCAAGGGCGAGCTCGACGGCTCCACGCTCGAGCTGCAGGCCGAGAAGCAACGCGCTGAGACGGCCGAAGAGAAGCTCAAGAACATCGAGAGCGAGCAGGACTGGGCCAAGTCGTCGCTCGATCAGGCGCAGTCGCGGGTCACCGAGCTCGAGCAGGCCGTCGGAGAACTCAAGGGCGAGAAGGAAGCCATCGAAGGCGAGCTGAGCAATCGCCAGTCGGCGGCCAGCGATCTCGAGAGCCAGCTGGGTTCACTGCAGGGCGAGAAAGAAGCGCTCGAAGCCGAGCTCACCAATCGCCAGCCGGCCCTCGATGAACAGCAGGGCCGGCTCGAAGCGGTCGAGGCCGAGCTCGAGCGGGAGCAGCGCGACAACCAGGCACGGGTCAGCTCGCTCGAAGCGCAGCTGCGCGAGACCGGTGGGCTGGCGCGCACCCAGTTGATTCAGCTCCAGGGAGAGCTGCAGCAGCTGCGCGCCGCGCTCGAAGAAGCGCGCACCGCCGCCCAGGCCCGCGACCGGGAGCTGGAGAATCGCGGCAACGAACTTCAGCAGCTCCACCTCTCGACGCAGCGTCAGCAGGCCGAGCTGGGCCGGTTGCAGTCGGAGCTCGAGCTGGCCGAAGGCCGGGCTTCCGTCGCGCAAGGCGAAGTGGCCGAGCTGCAGGGCACGCTGGAGGCCGTCTCTTCCCAGAGCTCGAGCGCCAACGACGAGATCGATCAGCTGCGCGCTTCGCTGGCTGCGTTGCAGAAGTCGGCCGCGGGTTCCGACGCGCAGGGTGCGCAGCTGCAGGCGATGGTGAATCAGGCCAACCTGCGCGCGACGGCGGCGGAGACGAAGCTCAAGCAGCTCGAGTCGTCGTCGCGGCAGCAGGCGGGCGGCGCCAAAGAATCAGAAGAGCTGCGGCACGCGGCCGAGATGCGCGCCACTCAGGCAGAGGCCCGGCTCAAAGAGACGGCCGAACGCGCGAAGGCGGCGGAGACCAAAGCGGCGCAGCAAGAGGCGCGAGCGGCTCAAGCCGAAGCGCGCGCGAAAGAAGCGCAGTCGAAGGCCGGCTCGGGCAGCGACCAGAAATCCCGCGCGGCCGAAGCGAAGGTCGCCGAGCTCGAGCAGCGTGTTCGCGCGATGTCGGGCATCGAAGAAGAGTTCCGCGCGATGCAGGGCCAGGAGATTCAGCTCAAGCTGCGCATCCAGGAACTCGAAGATCGCGAAGACGCCCCCACGGCCACCAACCTGGTGGCGCAGCCGGCGAACGGCGCCTCGAGTGCCGAGCTGGACAAGCTCAAGGCCGAGAACGCCAACTTGAAGAAGAAGCTGATGTCGGCGGAGACGGCCATCGAAGCGGCGGCCTCGCTCAAGTCGAAGGTCGCGAAGCTGGAGGCGCAGCTGAAGGGCGCTGCGCCGCGGAAGTAGTCAGTGGCACCGCGCGCGCCAGTCGACGAGTTCACCGGTCTCGAGGCGGCACGTTTCGGCGTGTACGTGCACTTCCCGTATTGCCTCTCGAAGTGCCCGTACTGCGACTTCGCCTCCACGGCGGCGAAGCAGATTCCCGATGAACGGTACACGCAGGCGATCCTCACCGAGCTTTCGCGGCGGGTGGAGCAGCAGCAGCTCAAGGGCCGCGAGGTCACCTCGATCTTCATCGGCGGCGGCACGCCTTCGCTCTGGGCGCCCCGTTCGGTGGCCACCGTGCTGGAGGCGATCAGCGCGCAGTTGCAGGTGGCGCGCGACTGCGAGATCACCCTCGAGGCGAACCCGGGCGCGGCCGATGCGGAGCGGTTCTCCGGCTATCGGGCGGCTGGGGTGAACCGGCTCTCGATGGGCGTGCAGAGCTTCGAGGCGAGCACCTTGAGCACCCTGGGCCGCGCGCATGACGGGGCCACCGCTCAACGTGCGTTCGCCGCGGCGAGGACTGCGGGCTTCGACAACGTCTCGATGGACTTCATCTACGGCGTGCACGGCCAGACCGAAGCGCAGGTGGAGTCGGACGCGCGCAAGGCGGTCTCCCTGGGCTCGGAACACCTCTCGGCCTACGCGCTGACCCTCGACAAGGCGTCACTGGCGGAAGAAGTGCCGCTGGCCAGACAGCTCGCCCGCGGTGAAGTGCACCTGCCTCCGGACGACACGGTGGTGGCCATGCAGCGGGTGGTGCGCGACGTGTTCGCGGGTTCAGGGCTGCAGCGCTACGAGATCTCCAACTACGCGAAGCCCGGCTTTCACTCGCGGCACAACGCGCTCTATTGGACGGGCGGCGAGTACCTCGCGGTGGGCACTGGCGCGACCGGCTACGTGAAGGCGGAAGAGCCGGTGCGGTACTCGAACCAGCGCAGCGCCGAGAAGTACCTGGTCGAAGTGGAAGCGGGCCGGTTGCCGGAAGCGAACCGGGAAGTGCTCACCTCGCTCGAACTCTTCGAAGAGCGCATGGCCATGGGCCTGCGGTTGGTGAACGGGGTCGATCTCGAGGCGGTGTGCAAGGCGTTCGGTCAGAGCAGCGAAGCGAGGGCCGTCACGGTGCGGCATCTGCTTCACGCCAGGCTGGTCGAACGCAGAGAAGGGCGCCTCGCCCTGACGGACACCGGCTTCGACCTGCACTCAGCCATCAGCGCCAGATTGATGTAGGGAGCGGACGAGTCATGAGCGGGTACTTTCAGTGGTTCATCTTGACGGCCATCACCGGCAGCCCGCTCGGTTCGGCGGTGGCGCTCATCGTGTTCTGGCTGGTGGTCGATCGCTTCACCCTGGGGTTCTTGCCGGATCCCGTGCGGTGGGTGATGCGCTGGCGACGCGCCGCCCGGCTGGAAGACGTGCTGCTGGGAAACCCGCATGATGGGCGCGCCCGGCTCGAGCTGGCGCAGCTCTACGTGGAGCGGGGCAGGGGCAAGCAGGCCGTCGACGTGTTGCGGCCGAACTTCGACAAGGGCGCCGACGACATCCAGAGCGTCTTCACCATGGGCGAAGCCTGCCTGCTGGCGGGTTACGTCGACCAGGGCGAGAAGCTGCTGGATCATGCCGAAGAGCTGAACCCCGAGTTCCGCGTGGGCGAGATTCAGCTGGTGCGCGGGCGGCAGCGGTTGGCGCGTGGTGATTTTGCCGGAGCGAAGAAGGCGTTCGAGTCATTGCTCGCGATTCGCCGGGGCACGATCACCGGGCGGGTGATGCTCTCGATGGCGATGAAGGGCCTGGGCGACGACGCTTCTGCCGCGTTGATGCGCGACGACGCGTGGCGGGAGTACGTGAGTGCTCCGGGGTTTCAGCGGCGCAAGGAGCGTTTCTGGGCCTGGCGTGCACGGCCCTCGCGGCCCGCGACCTACCTGCTGATCTTCGTGTTGTGCTTCTCGTTCTTCGCCACCGTCATCGCTCCGAAGATCTCCACCTGGAGCGCGATGAACCGGCACGGCGGCACCTACACCGACCCGTCGTTGATGGATCCCGGCGACGAAGAGTGAGCCTCGACACGTGAGAGCAGCGCCTCGAGCTGGCGCGCCTCGGCCGGCGACAACGTGTCGAACAGCGGAGACAACGAGCTCATCACCACCACCCGCACCCGGGTGAACCAGCGGTGACCTTTGGGCGTGAGCGAGACGCTCATGCGCCGGCGATCGTCTCCATCACGTTCGCGCTTCACCAGCCCCGCCTGCTCGAGCTCGTCGAGTGCGCGCGAGGTGCCGGCGGGATCCATGCCCACGCGAGCTGACAGCGCGATCTGTGAGTGCAGCCCTTCATGCGCGATGGCGGAGACCAGCTGCCAGTGCACCAGGGGCGTGCCTTCGGCCTCCATCACGCGAGCTGCGCGGGCTCTCATGTCGCGGCGCAGCCGGCCCACCGCGCGGGCGAGCCGCTCCGTGCGATCGAGGCGTTGAGCGGCGTTGGGCATCGGTCGTCACCATCTCGCCTCTCAATCGGTGTGACAAGCAATGATTGTGAAGTGCAACGATGACGTGGTTAGGTCGAGGCGATGCGTTGCTTACCGGTGATGATGCTGCTGGCGGGAATGGGGTGCTCGAGCAAGGCGGCTCCGGCGAAGGTGCGGCCGGCGCCGTTGGTGGTCGCGGCCCCGGTTACGGTGGTTGACGTGCCGGTGCTGGCCCGCGCGCCGGTGGATCTGCGGCCCATCGCGCAGGCCGACGTGGGCTCGAAGACGGTGGGTTACCTCGACGCCGTGTTGGTCGATCGCGGCGACCTGGTGAAGAAGGGCCAGCTGCTGGCGTTGGTGCGGCCCTCCGAGCTGCCGGACCAGTTGTTGTCGGCCAAGAGCGCGGTGAGCCAGGCTCAGGCGTCTTCAGCGCTCGCCAAGGCCAACCTCGAGCGCGCGCAAACGTTGGCGCCCCGCGGGCTGGTCTCGCAGCAGGAGCTGCAGAACGTGAGCAACGCGGCCGCGGCCAGTGAAGCGCAGCTCTCCGCGGCGCAGGCGCAGCTGGGGGTGTACGCCACGCGCCTGGGCGAGACCCGGCTGGAGGCGCCCTTCGACGGCGTGGTGGTGAGCCGGCGGTTGGATCCCGGGGCGTTGGTGGGTGCGACGAGCGGGGCGGTGCTGACCATCGCGCGCGTCGACGTGGTGCGGGTGTTCGTGAGCGTCAACGAGCGGCAGGCGCCCTTCGTGAAGCTGGGCCAGCACGCGGCCGTGCGTTTCGATGCGATTCCCGGGCAGGTCTTCGAAGCGCAGGTGCAGCGGCTGGCGCCTTCGTTCGATCCATTGACGCGCACGCTCGACGCCGAGCTGCAGCTGCCCAACCCCGATCGCCTGCTGCGCCCGGGCATGTACGGCGAGGCCGAGCTGGAGCTTTCCCGTCACCCCAACGCGATGGTGTTGGGCGCCGAGGCGGTGCAGCTGTCTGACGGGAAGGCGTTCGTCTTCGTGCTCGACGGCGAGGTGGTGCACCGGCGTGAAGTGAAGCTGGGCGAAGAGCTCGGAGAGAAGCTGGAGATCCTCTCGGGCATCGAGCCGGGCACGGTGGTGGTGGTGCGGGGCATCGATGGTTTGTCGGAGGGCGCGAAGGTGCGCACCGCGAAGGCGAAGGAGCCCTGACATGTGGCTCACCCGGCTCGCGTTGCGAAACCCCGTGCTCATCTTGATGATGTCGTTGATGTCGCTCGTGCTGGGCCTGGTGTCGCTCAACCGGCTCTCGGTCGATCTCTTCCCCGAGATCAACATTCCCAACGTGCGAATCGCGACCTTCTATTCGGGCGCGGGCCCGGAAGACGTGGAGAAGGCCATCACCCAGCCGATCGAACGCGCGGTGAGCGCCGCGCCCGGGGTGGATCGGGTGGAGTCGACCAGCAAGCAGGGCACCTCGTTGGTGACGGTGTGGTTCCAGTACGGCACCAACCTCGACACCGCGCAGTTCGAGGTGCAGCAACGCGTGGGGCAGATCCTCAACACGCTGCCGCCGGGCGTGGGCCAGCCGCTCACGCTCAAGTTCGACATCACCAACATCCCCGTGGTGCAGATCGCGGTGACCAGTGACGTGCTCGACGAGAAGCAGTTGTTCGAGCTGGCGCTCAACGTGATCGAGCCGCAGCTCGAGCGCGTACCCGGTGTGGCCAGCGCGACGCCGGGTGGTGGACGGCAGCGTGAATTGCAGGTGCTGACGGATCTCGATGCGCTGCGGGCGCGCAGTCTCTCGATTCTCGACCTGGTGACCTCGGTGCGTGCGTCGAACCTGCTGCTCCCGTCGGGCAGCCTGAAGACCGAAGGGCGCGACTACAACGTGTTCACCAACACGCAGGTCGATTCGCTCGAAGAGCTGCGCAACGTGACGGTGGGCGCGGCGTCAGCGGAGGGCCGGGTGATTCGGGTCGGCGATGTGGCCGAGGTGAAAGACGGCACGGCGGATCAGAACGAGATCGTGCGCGTCAACGGTGCGCGGGGCGTGTACCTGCGGGTGGTCAAGCAGCCGGGGGCGAACACCATCGCGGTGGTCGACGCCATCAGAGAGGTGCTCCCGAAGCTGCGCGGGGTGCCTCCTGACGCGAAGCTGGCGGTCGGCTTCGATCAGTCGAAGTACATCCGCGCGGCGGTGACCTCGCTCCAGCACGAGGCGCTGCAGGGTGGGCTCTTCGCGATTCTCATCATCCTCATCTTCCTGGTCTCGTTCCGCGCGACCGGCATCGTGGCGGTGGCCATCCCGCTCTCGGTCATCAGCACTTTCGTGCTGCTCTACTTCACCGGGCAGTCGCTCAACGTGTTCACGCTGGGTGGCCTCGCGCTCGGGGTGGGGCGACTGGTCGACGACTCCATCGTCGAGCTGGAGAACATTCACCGGCACCTGGGCATGGGCCAATCACGGCGCGCGGCGGTGATCGCGGCGGCGCAGGAAGTGGCGATGCCCATTCTGGTGAGCACCATCACCACCATCGTGGTGTTCTTTCCGGTGCTGTTCCTCCAGGGCGTGGCGCGGAACCTGTTCATCCCGCTCGCGCTCACCATCAGCTTCGCGCTGATCATGAGCTTCTTCGTGTCACGCACGGTGACTCCGCTGCTGTGCATGTATTGGCTGCAGACGCACGACGTGGCGAAGGCGCCGGGCATCGCGGGCAGCATTACCCGGGCGCTCGACCGGCTCGATCACGCCTACGCGCGCGCGTTGGAGGCGGTGCTGCGCCATCGCCTGCTGACCTTCAGCGCGATCCTCATCTTCAGCATCGCGTCGATCTCGCTCTTCACGCGCATCGGTACCGAGTTCTTCCCGGAGACCGACGAGGCGCAGATGTCGGTCAGCTTCCGCACGCCCATCGGTACGAAGGCGGCGAAGACGGAGGAGGTGGCCATGGTGGTCGAAGGCGCGATCAGAAAGGCGCTCGGGCTGACGGACGACTCGCCGCCGGGCATCGCGACGACCATGATCTCCACCTCGGGTCTGCCGGCGGGTCGTGGTGGGCTCTTCGGCGGCAACAGCGGGCCTCATGCGGGCAACGTGAACGTCAACCTGGTGGCGCGCACGCAGCGGGAGATCTCGGACGTGAAAGCCAGCGAGAAGGTGCGTGCGACGCTGGGTGATTCGCTGCCCGGGGTGCAGGTGTTCTTCTCGACCGGCGGCATCGTGAAGCGCATCTTGAACTTCGGCTCGGCGGCGCCCATCGACGTGGAGGTGCTCGGCTACGAGGTCGAAGAAGGGCAGGTCTACGCGAAGCTGTTGCTGGAGAAGATGAAGAAGCTCTCCGCCGCGGATGGCAGCCCGTTGCTGTCGGATCTCCAGCTGAGCCGCGAAGAGAACTACCCGCAGCTCGACGTGCAGGTCGATCGGCAGAAGGCCGGCGTGCTGGGCATCTCGGAGCAGACCATCGCGCAGACGGTGTTGGCGACGCTGGTGGGGAACAGCCAATTTGCGCCCGTGCGCTGGACTGATCCGAAGACCGGCAACGAGTACGACATCAACGTGCGTGCCCGCGATCAGTTCCGCGACAGCGTGGACGACTTGCGCAAGACGCAGCTGCGCACGCCTTCGGGGCGATTGCTTTCGCTGGATACCGTCGCGTCGGTGAAACGGTCGAGTGGCCCGGTCACCATTGGGCGCAAGTACCTGCAGCGGGTGATCGACGTGACAGCGAACGTCGGGGTGGGGAAGGATCTCGGCACGGTCGCCGCGGCGGTGCGGCAGGTACTCGACGAGACGCCGCCTCCGGATGGCTTCACGGTGCGGCTGGGCGGGCAGGCGGCGGCACAGGAGGAGGCGTTCGCCGGATTGGGCCTCGCGGTGCTGCTGGCGATCGTCCTCGTCTACATGGTGCTCGCCTCGCAGTTCCGTTCACTGGTCGACCCGCTGGTGATCATGTTCAGCGTGCCGCTCGGGGTGGCTGGCGTGGCGATCATGTTGTGGGCCACCAGCACCTCGCTCTCGGTGAACAGCTTCATGGGCATCATCATGATGATCGGCATCGTGGTGTCGAACGGCGTGCTGCTGGTCGACTTCGCCAACGTGCTGCGGCGGCGCGGGATGTCGTTGCATGACGCGACGGTGGAGGCGGGCCGTACGCGGCTGCGTCCGATTCTGATGACCACGCTGGCGACCCTGGTGGGGTTGTTGCCGATGGCGCTGGGCATTGGCGAAGGCAGTGAGACCAACCTGCCGTTGGCGCGCGCGGTGATCGGCGGGCTCGGCGTGTCGACGGGGCTGACCTTGTTCTTCGTGCCGGTGCTGTACACGTGGCTCGACCGGTTCGCGCGACGGATGCCTGATGAAGACGAGCAGGAGGTGCCGCATGCCAAGTGAAGCACTTGTCTCCCTCGCCCTGCGCAGCGGGGAGAGGGTCGGGGTGAGGGGCGCACGTGCGGCCCCTCACCCGGTCCTTCGCCAGGCTCAGGACCGACCTCTCCCCGCTTCGCAAGGAGAGGTTTCTACGTGATGACCACGTTCATTTTTCTCACGTTGCTCGGTGCTGCTCCTGAACCCATCGGTTTCGCGGCCGCGGTCGAACGCGCCCTCGCGCATCACCCGGCCATGCGCATCGCCGAACAAGACGCCGCCCGTGCCATGGCCCAGCTCGAGCAAGCCCGCGCGCCGTCACTGCCCACGCTCGGCGGAACTGCCACCTACACGCGCCTCGACGACGATCGCCGGCTTCCCGACCGGCTGGTGCTCGGTAAAGAGCAACTCTCCGCCAACCTGCAGATCGCCGTGCCCCTCATCAACACACCGCGCTGGGCGCAGTGGTACCGGGCTTCCCAATCCGCCGACGCCGCGCGCGCCACTGCCAACGACGTGAAGCGGCAGGTCGCACTCAACGCCGCCCGTGCGTGGCTCGCGGTCCTCGCGCAGCGAAGAACCGTGCTCGCCGCCACCACCGCCCGTGACGCAGCCAAAGCGCACCTCGACTTCGCGCACGAACGTTTCGTCGGCGGCGTGGGCACGCGCATCGACGAGCTCCGCGCAGCGCAGGAGTTCTCGGTGAGCACCACCCAGCTCGAGACTTCCCTCAGCTCTCTCATCCGCGCGCAGGAGACGTTGGGCGTGCTGACCGGCGCCGACGAGCCGCTCGA
>JANODF010000988.1:0-7518 GCA_031412555.1 Archangium sp.
ACCTCGTACTCGCCCTTGGGCAGCTTCACCGAGAACGAGCCGTCTTCTCCGGCCTCGAAGCCCTTCTGGAAGAAGCTGTACTGGCCCTGCATCGCGCGGTTGCGGAAGGTGAAGGTGCCCACCCGGCGGTTCGGAATCGGAGGCTTGCCGTCGATGGTGATGCGCCCCGAGAGACGCGCGGTCTCGATGGAGATGGGCATCGACCGATCGGCGTTCAGCTGGAAGTACTGGTCGACCACCCAGAAGCCCGAAGCGAGGCCTTCCGACAGCCCTTCGTCGAGGCTCAGGATCGTGAAGTACAGCCCGGGAAACGCCTTGATGCGGAACGAGCTCGAGTCCAGCGGCACCTCGTACATGATGAAGCTGTTGCCCGCGGTCGCCCCTGCGCGGCCGAACATGTAGAGCTGGAAATTGTAGTTGGGGTTCGAGCGCGGCGGCACCCCGTCGATGAGAATGCTCCCCTCGATCGCGTGGGTGGGGAAGTTCACGTTGAGCGCCGCGTCTTGCCGCAGGTCGACCGACGACTGGAGCGACTTGCCGAAGATGCGCGAAGGCAAGGTGGGGTTGGGCACGCCGTTGAAGTCGAGCGTGGTGCCATAAGAGCCCCGGGGGATGAGCGAGGTGAAGCCCGCCAGCCCGCCTTCGTGGTGCGAGAAGATGGTCGCGTCGGCGTCGCCCGGCCGCGTGTAGGTGATGCTGTAGTCCGAGCCCGGCCGCGCATCAGGCAGCGGCTGCCCGTCGATGGTGATGGAGCCCTCGAGCACCGACGATGGAATGTCGATGTCGTATTCCTGGTCGTGATCGAAGTTCAGGTTCGCGGCCGGCGTGACGGAGAAGTTCCGCAGCTCGGTGCCGAAGAGCGAGATGGCCGGCGTGTTGAGGAACAGCTGGAAGGAGCCCTCGAGCAGCCGCAGCTCGTAGCTGCCGCCCTGGCTGGTCACCATCGACTGCTGCCAGTTCGGCGTGCCGTAGGCATTGAACCAGACGTCCTGCGGGAAGATGCTCGGGTTGAAGGCCAGGCCGCCGAACCGCACCGCGCCGCGCAGCAGGTGCGAGGTGGCGCGGAAGTTTCCCTGCTGATCCTTCGTCATGTCGGCGGTGCCGTGATCGATGAAGCCTTCGAAGTACGGCCACACCCCGCCCGGCTGGTGCTGGAGGATGTCGTAGCGGCTGCGCATCACCTTCACCTGGAACACACCCTGGGGATCGGGCACCCGGGCGAGCTCTGACTGGTAGCCACCGGCGATGAACTGCACGGTGACCGGCTTGGTCTCCGCCACCCCGTCGAGGAAGGCGTCGGCCGTCAGGGTGCGCAGCGCGATGCAGATGCCGAGGCGAAGCCCCGCATCCGTGGGGCCGACCACGCCACCGTCGGAGTCCACCCCGAACGATTCAGGCGGGCAGGGTTCGCTGGCGAAGGTCTCGGGCCACCGCTCGGGGATCACTTCCGGGGGCAGCACCACCACGCCGGAGTCAGGCTTCGGCGGGGTGACCATCGGTTCTTCACCGCCGTCGGGGGTGAGATCGAGGGGGCCGCACTGGCAGCTCGAGAGCGCGAGCATCACCACCGTCGCTGTCCCGAACCTGCGCAGTTTCAAAAACGCTCTCCCGGCAAGAGACTGTCAGCACCCGATGGGGTACCTGAACTTCCGACCGGCTTAAGCAAAGCCAGCGCCATTTGACAAGGTGGCGAGGTTATTCAGGAAATTTCCCAGTCATTGCGGGGGTCCACGACTCATTTCCGGGCCTGCCAACAAGCTGTCAGTCGAGCTGGGCGATCAACCGCGCCGACTGCGCCCGGCCCTCGGCCAGGATGGCGGCTTCGTCGACGGCCAGCAGCCGGCGCTCCCGCATCAGCACCTCGCCGTTGACCACCACGTCGCGCACGTCGCGGCTCTGGCCCGAATAGACCAGCGTGGCGATGGGATCGTCGGAGCTGGGCGTGGCGTGCGCACCCGACAGATCGACGGTGATCACGTCGGCCCGCGCGCCTTCCTGCAGCACGCCGATCTCGCCTTCGAGACCGAGCGCCTTGGCACCGTTCAAGGTGGCCATCTCCAGCGCCTGCAGCGCGCTCATGGAGGTGGGGCCGCCACGGGGCAGGTGAATCAGGGCAGCGAGCCGCAGCTCCATGAAGATGTCGAGGTTGTTGTTGCAGGGCGCGCCATCGGCGCCGAGCCCCACCACGATGCCTTGCTTGAGCAGCTCGGGAACTTTGGCGGTGCCTGAGGCGAGCTTGAAGTTTGCGCTGGGGCAGTGGGCCACCCGGGTTTGGGTCTCCCGCAGAATGCGCTGCTCTTCGGCCGTCAGCCAGACGCAGTGAGCGAGCGTGGTGTGTTTGCCCAGCATGCCCAACGAGTGGAAGTAGCTGACGTTGTCCATGCCCGTCTTCTCGCGCACCACGTCGCACTCGGTGGCGTTCTCGGAAGCATGGGTGTGAATGCGCACGCCGCGCTCCATGGCGATGTCCTGCACCTTGCGCAGCAGCTTCTCGGTGCACGAGAGCACGAAGCGGGGGGCGAGCGCGTACCGCAGGCGATCTCCCTCGGAGCCGTGCCACTTCTCGATGAGCCGGATGGATTCGGCCAGCGAGTTTTCGGTGGTCTCGCGCAGGCCCGCAGGCACGCCCTGCCCCGCATCCATCATGCACTTGCCGCCCACCAGCCGAATGCCCGCGTCGCGCGCCGACTCGAAGACCGAGTCGTAGTGACGCACCGTGCCCATATCGAGCACCGAGGTGGCGCCCGAGCGGATGCACTCGAGGAAGGTCACGTCGGCCGAAGCGCGCAGCGACTGAGCGTCGTGCAGCGCCTCGAACGGCCAGATGCGATCGCGGAGCCAGTCGAGCAGCTCCATGCCGTCGGCGTGATTGCGGCAAAGGGTCTGACAGGCGTGCAGGTGGCTGTGAATCAACCCGGGGAGCACCAGCTGCCCCCTGGCGTCGATGGAGCGGCGCAGGCCGGTCTTTCCACCCCGTTTGCGGGGGCCGACCCGGACGATCCGATCACCCTGAATGACCACTTCCGCGTCGCGCAAGACCTCGCGCGAAGCGTTCATGGTGATGACGGTGGCGTTGCCAATGACGAGATCCACGGACTGTGACCTTCTCCTAACTGGAGGTTTGGGTACACTTTTCAACCGTGTTCCAAGCACTCTTGATTCGCGCCGTCCTCTTGCTCCCCGAACTCCCCAGCGACCAGCCCCGCTACACCAAGCCGGTCGGCTCTGCGGAAGTGAAGTATTTCGAGCTGCTCGAAAACAACAGCCACATCATCTACCCCATCATCGCGGTGAGAGTGGTGGCGCTGATCGCCTTCGGGGTGATCGCCGCCTGGCGCAGCGAAGACGTCGACGGCATCGCCAAGGCAGAGATGAAGCGCGAGGTCATTCGCCAGCTGCGCCGTGAGGTGTACGGACTGACGGCCGTGCGCCTGGCCACGCTGCTCGATGTGCCCGGCGGCAAGATGCTCAAGCTGCTCGAAGAGATGGCCGAGGCCAACATCGTCGAGTCGCGCACCGACACGTCGCGCGTCACCACCTGGCGAATGAAGGGCCTGACCGGGTGATTTGAAACGAGCTGCGGGGCGGGACGAGCACCCTCACCCCGACCCTCTCCCAAAGGGAGAGGGAGAGCATCGGCGCCTACTGATTGCGCCCGATGATCGGCACGGTGACCGTCGGCGAATACGGATCGGTGGTCTCCACGATCGCGAACACGCGCTGCTCCTGCGACGGCGGATAATAAATCCCCGCATCCAGCGTGCCGTACGAGATGCGGCCCACGTTCTTGCT
The DNA here is from genome assembly GCA_031412555.1 of Archangium sp. Lineage (GTDB taxonomy): Bacteria > Myxococcota > Myxococcia > Myxococcales > Myxococcaceae > Archangium_A. The sequence continues at coordinate 3,793 of JANODF010000988.1, forward strand.
GATGCGCCCGCCAGGCAGGTTCGTCCCTTCCAGCAGCACCGGCAACGTCGGCCCCTGCACCCACGCGAAGTGCGTGCACGGCCCCGAAGTGACCGCCGAGCACCGCATGGTCGGCGTGCTGCCGCCATCTTCCGACTGCCACAGCTCGGCCGAGAGCAACCGCATCGGCCCGTCACCCGTGTTGGTCACCAGCGACACATCCTGCGGCACCGGTGCGTTGCCGGTGAACGTCACCGGGAACGGCACGGGATCCGAGAGCAACGAACTCCCCGTCAGCGTGGCGAGCAGGGTGTTCGGCCGTCGGGTGTTGTTCGGTTCGCCCTGGCGGGTCCAGATGATGGTCGAGAGATCCGTGTCATCCCCTCCGCGGCACACCGAGCGCGGGCGATAGGTGACGGCCACCGGAGCGGTCTTCCAGTCGCGCGGATCGTTGACCGAGTTGGGCAGCTTGAAGGTGGGCAGCGTGAAAGGCGTCGGCGTGCCGCCATCAGCGAGCGCAGGCGCGTTGGCGTAGCGGTAGTCGATGCTCGCCCCGCCATCACACCGCAAAGGCTGACCGGCCGAAATGGTCAGCGCGTAGCTGACCGGCGTGTTGCCATCGTTGCGCACGAACATCTGACCGGTGCGCTCGTAAGGCACGGCGCCGCCATCGAGCTCGCAGTTCAGCCCGCCGTCGATCGGGTACACCCGGCCGTCGCACAAGCTGCCGAAGCGCACGTCGAGGCTCATGCCGGTGGTGCCGTCGGTGCACGACTCGGTGGTGCTGTCGTCGAACTTGAAACACAGCTTCGGCAGCGCCTGGATGCCCGAGCCCCGAATGGGAATCGTCTTGTTCCCCACGCCCGCAGGCAGCACCAACTGAAGCTCGCCACTCAGAAGCACCGCAGCAGTCGGCATGAAGCGCACGGTCACCATCACCGATTCGCCGCCCGCCAACGTCTTCACCCACCCCATCAGGTTGCTCGTGACGCTGGGATCGACGGCTGCGCTGAAGGCCGCCGAGGTGACCGGCAGCTCGTTCGAGCCCGAGTTGGTGAGCGTGACGGTGATCTCCTTCATCTCCCCGACGTAGACCTCGCCGAAGTCGAGCGCCGTCGGCTGGAGCACGGCAGTCGCCGTGACACCGGTGCCCGCGAGCGTCAGCTGCACGGTGGGCTTCTCGGGATCGTCGGTGGTGATGGTGACGGTGCCGGTCTCCCGCTGATCAGCGACGCTGGGCGTGAAGTCGAGCGGCAGCTCGTACTCGCCGTTGACCCCGATGGTGATGGGCATCGGCTCTGTGAGCGCGAAGAGCGGGTTGGTGAACACCGCCTTCTCCAGCGTCAGCACCGCGGCGCCGGCGTTGCGAAGGCGCACCTTCTTGGTCGCAGTGAAGTTGAGCTGCACCTGACCGAAGTCGACCGATGACCGCGCGTTCCCCATCTCATCGAGGACCTCGATCTTCGGGAACAACTTGCGCGTCTGGGTGCCGCAATCACAGCCCGCGATGGTGAGAAGCAGCGCGGCGCACAACGTTCTCTGAATGGTCATGACACTCCGGGAGTTACACCAACTCGCTCTTGACCGTCCGGCCCATCAACTCGGCCACCGCGGCCTTCGGCGAGCCGCCTTCCCACGCGATTTTGTACACCTGCTCGCAGATGGGCAGCTCGACGCCCACCTTCAGCGCCAGGTCGCGCGCGCTCTTCGCCGTCTTCACGCCTTCGGCGACCTGCTTCATCTCTTTCAAGATCTCGTCGATCGATTTCCCGCGGCCCAGCTCGAAGCCGACCGTGCGATTGCGCGACAGCTCGCCGGTGCAGGTGAGCACCAGGTCGCCCAGCCCCGCGAGGCCCGACAGCGTGAGGGGATTGCCGCCCATGCGCACGGCGATGCGGGTGATCTCCGCCAGCCCACGCGTGATAATCGCCGCGCGCGAGTTGTGACCCAGGCCCAGGCCGTCGGACATACCGGCCGCGATGGCGATCACGTTCTTGAGCGCGCCACCGACCTGCACGCCCACCACGTCGGTCGAGGTGTACGTGCGGAAGACGTCGCTCTTGAACATGGCCTGCGCCGCCAGCGCGGTCGACTCGAAGCGGCTGGCGATGGTGACCACCGTGGGCAGCCGGCGCACCATCTCCTTGGCGAAAGACGGCCCGGAGAGCACCGCGATGTGCGGGTGGTATTCCTCGGGGAGGCACTGCTCGAGCACCTCGGTCATGGTGCTCAACGTGCCGTTCTCGATGCCCTTGGCGACCGAGACCACCGGGACGTGTTTGGGGAACAGGTTCTGCGTCTTGCCCAGCAGATCGCGGGTGGCCTGCGAAGGCGTGGCGACCACGATGAGCTCGGCGCCGTGAGCCGATTCCTCGAGATCGGTGGACCCGCGGATCTTCGGGTTCAGCTCGAGACCGGGCAGGTAGTTCGCGTTCTGATGGGTGCGGTTGAGCACCTCGACCAGCGCCGCGTCCCGGCCCCAGAGCACCACCTCATCGAAGTTCGCCGTGAGCACCTGAGCGATGGCGGTGCCAAAGCTGCCTGCGCCGAAGACCGTGGCTTTTTTCATACCGAGCGCGTTCTAGCGCCCTTCAGAGCGACGTGACGAGGCCCAGTGAAGCGCCCGGCATCACCACCGAGTCTTCTTCCCGGCCGTGGATGTCGAAGCCGAAGGAGAAGACGAAGGAGGTCTTCGAGGAGAACGGGATCTCCGCCCCGCCTTTGATCGAGACGTTGTGGCCGGCGACGATGGCCGGAGGCACGCCCACCAGAGGGTCGGTCGCGTAGGGCTCGGTGTCCAACGCCAGCAGGTAACGCCCCTCGAAGAACACCCGGGCGTCGCGCGGTTTGCTGCCCTGGTAGGCCAGCAGCAGGGCCGGCGAGACGTTGATGTTGCGGCGGCCGGTGAGCCAACGCGCGCTGCGTGATTCGCGCGAGGCGCGCTGGGCGAAGAAGGCGTAGCCACCTTCGAGGCTGGCCGAGAGCGACCAGTTTTCACCCTTCACCAGGGCCAGGCGCGCGACGATCCGCGGCTCGTTCATCAGGAAATAATAGGTGTCGAAGGCCAGCCCGAGATCGAACGCCTCGGTCAGGCCGAACAACGCGCGCAGGGTGAGAATGGGAAAACCGAGCAGCACCATCTGGCCACGTTTGCCGGCGCCCAGCGAAGGCGAGCCGGCCATCGAGACCAGGTTGCGCTCTTCAGGCGGCCGCACCCGGGCCAACACTACGGGGCGAGGCCGTAGAGCGCCTGCTGGAGCGGGCGGCGCGTACACCGGCGCGGGAGGCGGCGGTTGAGCGACTGCCGGCGGAGGTGGCGGAGGCGCGGTGTCCGTGGAGGCGGGAGGCGGCGTCGGCTTGATGCCGCCCCACTCGTCCTCAGGAGACTGGGCGAAGGCGGCTCCAGTGAGGAGCACGCCCACCAGCAGAAAGCGGCCGATGAGGAAGGAGCAGTTCATCGACTTGAGAGTGTGTCACGCCGGGGCCGAAGGGCCCCAGCGCTACTTGGACTCAGAGCGACTTCAGGTAGGCGACCAGGTCGTTCTTCTCTTCCAACGAGAGGGTCGAGGTGACGCCGTGGCGGTCACCGACGTTGCTGATCACCCGCTCTTCGAGGGTCAGCTGCGAACCGTCGTGCAGGTACGGCGCGCTGCGGCCGATGCCCAGCAGTGAAGGCACGTTGAAGCCGTTCGCCCTGACCACGCCGTTGTCGGGGTTGGTGACGCCGGTGCCGACGCGCAGCGTGCC
>JANODF010000989.1:0-6014 GCA_031412555.1 Archangium sp.
GCCAGCTGGATGTTGTCAGTCAGCTGCCCATCTCCGTCGACCCAGCGGTGGCCATGCAGGTGCCAGGTGTGGACCTCCTGCCCGATGCTCAAGATGCGCCAGCGGCTCAGCTCACCCACGGTGCCGGTGAAGTGAGGCACAGACTCCTCGTATGCCTTGCCATTGATGGTGTGCAGGTACTGGTGCGCCCCCCGGTAGGTGCCGGCGTCAGGAAACTCGCCCGTGATGGGGTCGGCCACGCCCGGGAGCGTCTTGAAGTACTCCGGGAGAAGGTCCGTGAGCACGACCACGTGCTCATTGGCTGTCACTTCGTCGGGCGCGTGAATCACCAGCGCACCGATCAGCCCGCGCCCGACACCAAGGCCCTCATCGGCGTGGTCGTGGTAGGGCACCGCTCCCGCGTAGCTCGTCTTCCAGGTCACCGTGACGGTCTGTCCCGGCTGGGCCCACGACGATGCTTCAACGCCGTCTTGCGCCTGCTCGAACTCGACGAGGTGTGTGTGGATCGAGACGGGGTGGTTGCTCTCGTTGCTCAGGTTGATCACCACGGTGTCGCCTGCCGTGACGTCGAGCTGCGGCCCTGGCACCGTTCCATCGTAGGTCCAGGCCAGGTAGACGGCGCCGGGCCCAACCGTCCACTCCACGTCGCGGGCCGTGAGGTTGAAGGTCTTCGTCTGCCCTGTCGGCGGATACTTTCGGGGCTCGGTCTTGTCTTGCCCGCAACCAGCGAGGGCAAGAATCAGCAGCGCGATTCTCATTGGGTCGCGCACCGCTCGTTCGAGGCAGCCGACTCGAGCCCCTGCAGGGTGCAGGTGAGCTGGTAGCAGTACGTGCCGCTGGCGTGACCCGGGCTGTACTGTGTCGAGGTGGCGACACCCGTCAGGGAACGAACCGTCGAGTAAGCACCGGTTCCCACCTTCATTCGCAACGTCAACGTCGAGCACCCCGAAGCAGGGAGCTGCCAGTTGATGGCCATCGTGCCGTGAGTCACCACCGAGACGGAGGTCACGACAGGCGCTCCGGGAATTGCCGGGCCCGCGTCGACAGCGCCCGCGCCCGCGTCCGTGCCTGCATCCCTTTCGACGGCTGGGCCCGCGTCCTCAACGTTCGCTTCTGAATCCGCGGCCTTGCCGGGCGGTGACGCCGCACAGCCCGCGGCCAAGACAACCACCGCTCCGAAAAAGAATGATCTCATGCGCGGGTAGGCGTGAGCCGCCCATCGCGTGACAGGTCAGCCTTTCACCCCGAAGCGGCGAAGCCGCAGCACGTTGGTCAGCACAGACAGGCTCGAGAGCGACATCGCAGCGCTGGCGAAGACGGGCGAGAGCTCAAGACCGAAGAACGGCACCAACGCACCCGCCGCCAGAGGAATCCCTGCGACGTTGTAGACGAAGGCCCAGAACAGGTTCTGGCGGATGTTGCGTAGCGTCGCTCGCGCCAGGCCAATGGCCCGGGGCAGCGCCGAGATTCCTCCACGCAGCAACACCACATCTGCGGTTGCTGCGGCGACGTCCGTACCCGTTCCAATGGCGATGCCGACATCGGAGGCGGCGAGGGCCGGTGCGTCGTTGATCCCGTCACCGACCATGGCGACCACCCGCCCCTGCGCCTTCACCTTCGCGACCACGGCCGCCTTCCCCTCTGGCTTTACCTCGGCTTCCACCCGGGAGATGCCCAGCTCGTTCGCGACGGCCTGCGCGGTGCGTCGTCGATCGCCGGTCACCAGCGCCACCTCGAGTCCGAGCGTCTTCAGTGCATCGATCACCGCCCTGGCTTCAGGGAGCGGTGCATCCATCACGGCAACGAGCCCGAGCAGCGTCTTGGAGGGCACGTCACCGACGAAGGAAGGCGTGCGGCCCCGAGAGGCGAGTTCGTCGGCCTGGGCCTCGAGCGGAGTCGGATCGATGCCAGCGAGCTCGAGCCAGCCCCTCGTGCCGATGCGAATATTAGCCGCCTCCACGCCTGCGCCGGGCTCGTTGAAGAAGTCCCCTTGAGCCGCAGGCACGCGCTCCTTGAGCCGCGCCTCTGCGCCCTCGACCACCGCCTTCGCGACAGGGTGCTCACTGAGCTTCTCCACCGCGACGACCCTCCGGAGCAATGCAGCCTCATCGCCCAGCGCCACCACGTCCGTGAGCGTCGGCTTCCCGGACGTGACCGTGCCGGTCTTGTCGAGCAGCACCGTCTGCACGCGGCTCAGTGACTCGAGCACCTCTCCGCCTTTGACCAGCACACCCAACTCGGCGCCGCGGCCCGTGCCCACTGCAACAGCCGCGGGAGTCGCAAGGCCCAGGGCGCAAGGACAGGCGATCACCAACACCGCCACCAGGTGCTGCATGGCCGTCGCAAGCCCCGCCGCAGTCGGATCGAGGGCCCACCACACGCCGAAGGTGACCAGGGCGATGACCAGCACCACCGGCACGAAGATGGCGCTCACCCGATCCGCGAGGCGCGAGATGGGCGCGCGACTGCCTTGTGCTGATTCGACGGCCTGCACGATCCGGCTCAGCGCGGTGTGGGCACCGGTGCGGATCAGCTTCACGGTCAGCGCACCGTGCGCGTTCACGGTGCCGCCGAAGACCTGGTCGCCAGGCCGCTTCTCGACGGGCAGACCTTCCCCCGTCAACATCGCCTCATCGACCGCGGAGCTGCCCTGCAGCACCTCGCCGTCCGCGGGCACGCTCTCGCCCGGTCGCACGAGCACCACGTCACCCGTTTGCAGCGAGGAGACCTTCACCTTCGACTCGATGCCGTCGACCAACCGCGTGGCTTCAGGTGGCAGCTTGGAGAGCAACCCTCGCACTGCATCCGAAAGGCGTCGGCGGGCGCGCGCTTCGAGCATCTTGCCGGCGAGCACGAAGGCGATCACGACGACCGCCTCAAAGAAGATGTGCGGCCGGTGACCATGCTCCGCGTGGGGAAACAGTTGAGGGAACAACACGGCAACCGTCGACCAACCCCACGCGGAGAGCGCGCCCAGGGCGACGAGGGTGTTCATGTCTGCTGCACCGTGACGCGTGACCTTCCAGGCGAGCGCCAGAAATCGACGCCCCGGACCGAAGACCAGCGGCGTGGCGAGAAGCAGCTGAACCACACGGCCGACCGGCCCGTCGGCGCCCGGGATCGCGCCGTGAGACATGCCCAGCACCAACAGCGGCACGGCCAGCAGCGCAGCCACGATGGTGTCTCGTTTGAGCTGCTCGTGCTCGGTGCGCTCAGTGGCCTCCAGCTGGCTCAGTTGAGGTGCGGCCGGCTCTTCTTCGGCAGGTGCCTGCTGCGCGACGCCGTAGCCGGCCTTCACGATGGCCTGCTCGAGCGCGGTCATGCTGGTGAGTGAACGATCGAAGCGGACGGTCGCCTTCTCGGTGATCAAGTTCACAGAAGCCGCATGAACTCCGGTGACCTTGCTCAGCGCCCCTTCAATGCGCCGCACGCACGCCGCGCACGTCATCCCCATCACCTTCAGCACTTCTTCCTGTCCCTGCACCTGCGAGTTCGTGGACATGGTGTCCCTCCTGAAGCGGAAGGACGCGGCTCGCTGCGCGGCATTACAGGTGACTCAACGACCGTCACTTTCGGGGCGAGGTGTAATGCCCGGAAACCGAACTCGTCTCCTTCTCGACCGCGAACACTTCGTCCGCGAGTCACACAAGGAGAAGCACATGGACACCACGGATACCCTGCTGAGCGTCGACGGCATGACCTGCCCCAGCTGCATTCACCACATCAGCACCGCCCTCAAAGACGTGGACGGAGTCGATCAGGTCGAGGTGAAGCTGCGCGAAGGCAAGGTGGTGGTGAAGCACGTCGCGGGGGTGAAGATCGTCAGCCTCGTGAGTGCGCTGCGCGATGCAGGCTACGAGTCGCGGGCGGCCTGAAGATGTCAGGCTCGATCGTCATCGTGGGCGCTGGCCTGGCCGGAAGTCGCGCAGCGGAGGCGATCCGTGAGTACGGCCACGCAGGCCCGGTGCTGATGTTGGGCGCCGAGCAGGCGTGGCCGTACCAGCGGCCGGCGCTTTCAAAGGAGGTCCTTAGAGACGAGCGCGTCACCCTCCCCTCGCTCTGGCTGCAGCCCGAAAGTTTCTACAGCGAGCAGCGGATCGAAGTGCGCCGTGGAGTCAGCGCAACGGCTCTTTCGCTCGAGAAGCAGCACGTCGCGCTTTCCTCGGGTGACGCAGTCCCGTGGGACCGTCTGATCATCGCCACAGGGAGTTCACCACGACGCCTCGAAGTACCCGGCGCGCATCTGCCCGGCGTGCGCTCCGTGCGCACCTGGGAAGAGGCGATCGCCCTGCGCGAAGACATGCGGCCCGGGTCGCGCGTCGTCGTGATCGGGGGTGGGCTACTCGGTCTCGAAGTCGCCAGCGCCGCGAAGGAACGCGGTTCTCACGCAACAGTTCTGGAAAGAGGAAGCGCGCTGCTTTCGCGTTCGCTCGGAGCTCTGGCCGGCTCGGCACTGACTCCGTTCATCGAAGCGATGGGCGTCATGGTGCGGCTTCGTACGCAGGTCGAACGAGTGCTCGGAGCGACCCGCGTCGAAGGTGTGCGGACGACCTCGGGAGAGGTCCATGCGGCTGATCTCCTGGTCGTCGCGCTCGGAGCCGAGCCCGCCATCGGGTGGCTCGCAGGAAGCGGTCTCGCGCTCGGCGACGGCGTGGTCGTCGACGAGTTCGGCCGGACCTCAGCGCCAGGCGTCTTCGCCGCCGGTGACGTGGCCTCACCCTGGAGCCCATCGCTGGGCCGCCGCATGCGCGTGGAAAGCTACGGCTTTGCTGCCCAACACGGCTTTTCCGTGGGCAAGAATGCCGTGGGTGCGATGGAAGCCACCTTTCCGAATCCATCGGGGAGCACCGAACTCTTCGGCAAGAGGCTGCAGTTCAGTGGCGAGCACCAAGGCGATGAGACCTGCCATCTGATGGGTGAACCTGCGCGCGGCCGGTTCGTTGCGCTGCTGGGCCGCGGGGGCCTGCTGGTTGGGAGAGTCACACTCGGTCAACCACACACCTTTGGAATGCTGAAGGCCTGCCTGGGCCAACCCATGGCGAGGGCGTTCGAGATCCTCGGCGAGGCGAAGCCGGTCGAGGCGCGTTAGGCCCTGACGAACAGGGCACGTGTCACGAAAGAGCGCCTGCGGCCTAGGTGTAATTCGCAGCTGGTCGTCGCGTCTTCCAGTCGACACTTTCCAAAACCTTCTCCCTCCGTCTCGGAGCCGTCATGTCACCTCGAGTCCTTCTCGCTCTGCTTCTTCCGGCCGCTTGCGCAGGTCCCTCCGCTCACCAGACTCGGGCTGCCCCCGAGCCGGAAACCGTGCGCCTTGCAGTCGCCAGCACCCTGGCGCCCGAAGACCCTCTGGCTGCGCCGAACTGCGGGCTGCCTACCGCATCAGGCTCACCGTGCGCCGAGGTCGCCACCGAAGGAGGGCATCAGCATGGCGGAGCGCCGACGCCAGAACCTGCTCCCGCGCCCCAACCCGAGCAGAAGAAGGACGAGGGTCATCAGCATCATCAGCATGGCGGTTCAGCGACGCCCGAACCTGCTGCGCCAGCGACGCAGAAGCCCGCGGCAGCGCCGGAGGCCATGGTGACCGACCCCGTGTGCAAGATGAAGATCGATCCGAAAACCGCGAAGGGCGGCACCCTGAAGGTCAACGGAACTCAGTACTGGTTCTGCTCGTCTTCTTGCCGACGCAGCTTCCTCAGCCAGAACCCGGGGGCGAAATGATGAAGCCCACCTTCCTTCTTTCGCTCCTGGCCTCAGGCTGCGCCACCACGGGGTTGAACGAAGACCTCGCCTCGATTCGTCGCACGGTCACTGCAAGGGGCGCCGTTGCGGAGTTCGACCTTCCGCGCCTGGAGACACCCGAGGCAGTACCCGAGGAGGTCGATCGCCTTCTCGCGCAGCCGCTCACCGCCGATGCAGCAGTGCGCCTGGCGCTGATCAACAACCGGGAGGCCAGGGCTTCGCTTGCGGAGATCGGCATCGCCCGCGGTCAGTTCATGCAGGCGGGCCTCGTGCCC
>JANODF010000990.1:0-16285 GCA_031412555.1 Archangium sp.
CCGCGTTTTCCTTGGCGAAGTCGGTGAGCTTCTTCTTCTCGAGCTTGCCCTGCGACTTGCTGGTGCGCTTCTCGACCTGCGTGTCGCCGGCGAGGGCGTCAGCCGACATGCCGAACAGCGCCTTGATGTTGTCGCCGAAGAGGGTGATCACGCCGATGGCAGCGATGGCGATGAGCGCGACGATGATGATGTATTCCGTCATGCCCTGACCGCGGGACTTCTTGAGGGCCATCTGCTTGTTGAGCTTCGCCATGGTGTCACTCCTTCGTGGGCTGCTCCGGGAGTGGAGCGGCTTGGTTGAAGGAGTATCGAAGGCAGCCTGATTTCCCTCCATACGTCATCAGGAGGACCCCCTCTCCCTCTGAGAGAGGCTCGGGGTGAGGGCCAAGTGCATCGACCTGCACACCCCTGTGAACCTTGCTCACTCCACATGCGCATAAGCCATTGAAACAACTCAACATTAACCCGGCCCGCGACCTGCAAACCGTCGCTGCATGCCCCTCTTCAAGCGCCCCGACGGATTCCTCGCCACCGACGTCGCCCCCTTCCGCCAGATGATGCCGTTCCTCATGAAAACGCGGACCGAGTCGGCCGTGTACTTCGAGCAGGACCTGGACCTCACCAAGACGCAGAAGTTCATCGACCAGTGGAACGCGACGCACGAGAAGCGCATCACGGTCTTCCACCTCTTCACCTGGGCGATCGCGCACGTGCTCCACGTTCGCCCGCGCATGAACCGCTTCGTGGTGGGCAGCCGGGTGTACCAGCGCGACGGCGTGTGGATTTCGTACTCCGCGAAGAAGTCGATGGAAGACGGCGCACCGATCGTGGTGCTCAAGCGCAAGTTCGACCCCACCATGACCTTCGAGCAGACGGTCGCCTTCATCCACGGTGACGTGAAGGAAGGCCGCAGCGACAAGAAGAGCCACATGGACAAGGAGCTCTCGCTCTTCCTCAAGCTGCCCGCGATGTTGCTGCGGTTCGGCGTAGGCGTGGTGCGCTGGCTCGACTCGGTCAACCTGTTGCCGGGCAGCTTCATTCACCCCGACCCCATGTACGCGAGCATGTTCATCGCGAACCTGGGCAGCGTGAAGCTCGAGTCGGCGTTCCACCACCTCTACGAGTACGGCAACATTCCGCTCTTCGCCGCGCTGGGCCGCACCAAGCTGGTGCCGGTGGCCGATGAGACGGGCGCGGTGACGGTGAAGAAGATGTGCTCGATGAAGTACACCTTCGACGAGCGCATCGAAGACGGGCTGTACTGCGCGACGTCGCTCGAGCTGCTGCGCAAGATGGTGGAAGACCCCGCGGCGTTCATGGAGAACAACGCGTCGGTCGCGGTCGCGAAAGCAGCCTGAGTGCTTGTCTCCCTCTCCCTTCGGGCCCTTGGGGAGAGGGTCGGGGTGAGGGCCTCGAAATCACGGACAGGCGGGCACGCCCGAGTCACCCGAAGTCGCCACCCGAAGCGGCGTCGTGCCGGGCGTGTTCACCGTGTACGTGCCCGCGGCCAACGGGGGAATCGTGCACGAGGTGGCCCTCGGCGCCACGGGCCTGGCGCTGCCTCCGCTGATACCGCTGCAGGTCTGGCCCGCGATGGTCAGCTCGATCCGATCGCCATCGACGCGCACCTGGCAGGTGCCGCCGATCACCGGGCCCGTCGCTTCGAGCACGAAGCCCGCGTCAGGGACGATCTCTCCGCTCTGCCCGCTGAGGCAAATCTGCTGGGGCGCAGGGGGCAGTGGCCCGCATTCCGGTGAGCAGCTCACGCTGGTGAAAAACACACTGAAAGCCGCGACGATTCTCACGGACACGTCGGAACCCCCGCGTCAGCCGACTCGGGAATGGTGAAGGTGACCGGCGTACCCGTCCTGATCGTGTACGTCCCAGCGGGCAGCGCAGGCACGTTGCACTTCACGAAGCGTGGTTCCGCCGGCGCAGCGCGTTCCGAGTCTGCACGCGAGCACGACATGCCATCGACCGCGAAGTTGATCTGCCCGCCATCCACGGTGACGGAACACGTTCCGCTCGCGTAGGTCTGTCCTTCGATGACGAACGGCGCGTCAGCCACGATCACCCCTGCATCAGCACGATGACAGGCGGTCTGAGGGCTGGAGAAAATGGTCTCGCATGGGGGCGTGCAGCTCCAGGCAACGACGGCGAGACACAAACCAGTCAGACATCGGATGGCGTTCATGGTCCTCCGACTCTCGCACACCACCGCTCACCGACTGCGCTCGAAGCGAACGGTCAGAAGCAGCGGCGAATGCCGGCGTCACCCACGTCTGCCACGGTGAACCCCGAGCCGAGCTGCGTGTTCACCACGTAGTTGCCCGCGGCCAGCGGAGGAATGGTGCACCGAACCGTGGAGCCTGGCGCGCGGATGCCGTTGGGGCCGCCGCTGGCGCACGAGCCACCCGTGACGAAGAGCTCGATCTGACCGCCATCGACGCTCACGTCGCACTGCCCGCCGATCACGGAGACGTCGGCCTCCAACACGAAAGACGCATCAGGCGCGAGCGGCCCCGCGTCGGCGACGTGGCAGACATCTCGAGGCGGCACCGGCCCATCACAGAGCGGAGGAAGGCAGCCCAGACCCAGCAGCGGGAAGACGGCGGAGACGAGAAGAACTCGGATGGCGGAAGGCATGGGGGACGCCTGTGCAAAATGGGGTGCACTCCGCAGTTCCGAGCGGCGGCCACCCCTTGCGGCACGAATGTCAGGGCGCCGGTGCCCTGATCGAAGCGGATTTTTCAGGCGCGCACGAACAACACGACCTTGCCCTTGGCGCGGCCCGTCTCGAGATACCGGTGGGCCTCGGCCGCTTCTTCCAGCGGATACACCCGGTCGATGAGCGCCTTGAGTGCGCCCTGCTCGACCAGCCGCATCACCTCACCGAGCTTCTTGCCATTCGCGGCCCGGGTGACCAGCTGCACCTTGACGCCCCGCAGCACGCGCGCCCGCAGCATCACGCCCGCCATCCACCCGCCAAACGCCACCAGCCCCAGCACTGCGCCGTACTTCTCGGTGAACTCCGGCAGGCCCGGGGTGATGCAGGCCACCCGGCCGCCGCGTTTCACCGTGGCGATGGCGCCGTGCAGCGCGTCACCACCCAGTGAGTCGAGCACCGCGTCACACCCGCGCGCGACCTCTCGCCACTCTTCAGCGCGGTAGTCGATCACCACGTCAGCCCCGAGCTTCTTCACCAGCTCGACGTTCGAAGCGCTGCAGGTGGCGAGCACCTCGGCGCCCAGGTGTTTGGCGATCTGAATGGCCACCGAACCCACCCCGCCCGCTCCGGCTTGAATCAACACCCGCTGGCCACGCTCGACCTGCAGCGCGCTCACCAGCGCATCCCACGCGGTGAGCGCGACCAGCGGCAACGACGCGGCGTCGACGTGGCTCACCGACTTCGGCTTGAGCGCGACCTCGTCGGCACGAATGATCACCTCATCCGCGTAACAGCCCATGCGCCGGTGGCTGGGAGACGACACCACCTGGTCTCCCACCCTGAAGCCCTTCACCTTCGCACCGACCTCGAGCACTTCGCCCGACACGTCCATGCCCAGGGTCCACGGCAGGTCGAGCCACACCACCGCGCGTTGACCGCCCGACCGAATCTTGAAGTCGACCGGGTTGACCGAGGTCGCGTGCACGGCCACCCGCACGTCATCAGGCCCGGGCACGGGAGCTGCGATCTGCTCCAGGCAGAGCACCTCGGGGCCACCGTACGACTTCATCCGGATCGCGCGCATCAGCCCAACGACCTCACCAGCGCGAGCGCGCCTTCGGAGAGAAACACCACCACCGCGACCGGCACGACCAACCCCAGCAGGCTCCCGATGAAGTGGTGGCTCTGCTTCACCGGCGAAAGGGCGAGCGCGTAGTTGAGCGGGGGCGTGAGCATCATCACCGCCCGCAACGCCGCGATGGTGAGCACCGGGCGCTTCTCGAGGCCGGCCAGAATCCGGCGAGCGGGTGGCCAGGTGAGTTCCGCGAGCGCCTTGCCGCCCACGGAGCGCACCAGCAGAAAGACGAGCGTGGCCGAGATGACCGCGCCCGCGTAGGCGCCCGCAAAACCCAGCAGGGGCCCCCACGCCGCGCGGGCAGCGAAGATGAACACCACGCCAGGCACCTGGAGCAACTGCCCCACGGTGAAGATGGCGAAGAAGAGCGCGAGGCCCCACCAACCGGCGGCCGTCACCGCGGCGCGCAGGCGCTCCTCGGTCATCCACTCACGTATGCCGGTCAGGCTCGCGAGCCCGATGAGGAGCCCCAGGCCCAGCACCAACACCACAAGACGCGCTTGGGTACTCACGAGGGCCGGTGTAGCCGCAGTCAGCGGGGCGCGCGCGCGATCAGCCAAGACCAAATCAGTGGCATGGTTTGCCTCGATGACGCCGCGTACCGCCCGCATCGCGCTGGCCGCCCTGCTGCTGGGCCTCTACGGCACCTTGTCCGTCGCGCGGCAGGTGTCCAACGTGCTGCGTGATGCGGGGCTGTTGCGCCTGGCGGTGGCCGCGGCCTTCGGGGTGGCCGGGCTGGGGGTCATCGCCTTCCTCCTGCGCCATCGAACCTGGCTGGGGCCGCGCACGATCTTCGCCACGCTGGGCGTCGCGCTCGTCTACGCCACGGTGATCTTCCCGATGAGCAGCCCCGAAGAGAAATTGCACTTCCTCGAATACGGCGCGGTCGGCGTGCTGGCCTTCTTCGCAGCGAAGCCCGAGTGGAGCCCCTCGCGCCGCTTCCTCTTCGCGGCGCTCTTCACGCTGGCGGCCGGTTGGCTCGACGAAGGCATTCAGGCGCTGCTGCCCACCCGCCACTACGATCTGCGTGACGTCGGCTTCAATGCGCTCGCCGGCGTGATGGCGTCACCGCCTTCGCCGTCATTCGCTGGTCGGCGAACAGTCAGCGGCTCTCGGTGGTCGTGCGCTGAAGCGCACAGCCGATCGTGGCGGGCGGCTTGCACGAGACTGGGCGATGCGCGTGCTCCTGTTGATTTCGTTGTTGTCTGGCCACATCGCCGCGGCCAGTGGGCCACCCCTCGTCGAGAAGGAGAAGCTGCGCTTCGTCACCTACAACATCCTCGCGGGCGATCGCGGGCTCAAGGGCATCACCGAGACGCTCACCGCCGCCAACGCCGACGTCATCGCGCTGCAGGAGGTCGACCAGCGCACCAGACGTTCCGGCAAGGTCGACCAACCGGCGAAGCTCGCAAAGGCGCTCGGAATGAACGTGTTCTACGCGCCCCACTTTCCCTACCAGGGCGGCGAGTTCGGGTTGGCGCTGCTCTCGAAGCACCCCATCGTCAAAGCGAGAAGAGTGAAGGTGAAGGGCAGCCGGCTCTCGCTGCTCGACGCGGTGGTGCGGACACCTGAAGGCGACGTGCGCGTCATCGTGGTGCACTTCACCGTCACCTTCCCCTTGCGCGACAAGAAGGAGACCGATGCCTGCGATGCCGCGCGCCTCACCGAGGCGAAAGCCGCCTTCGCGCTGGCGAGCGCCACCGATGGCCCGGTGGTGGTCATGGGGGACATGAACGACGACTCGGGCAGCGCACCGTATGAGGTGTTCGCGAAGTCGCTGCAGGACTCTTGTGACGTGAAGGGCGGGGGCTTCGCGAAGACGTGGAGCTCGGCCTTCCCCATCACGCGCATCGACTACCTCTGGGCGAGCAAGCACTTCACGGTCGTCTCATGCGGCACGCAGGCCAGCCAGGCGAGCGACCATCTCCCCGTGGTGGCAGAGCTCTCCCTTGGTGACGGTCAGAAATGAGCGCGCGAGCCTCAGAGCCGCGCTCGCACCGGTCCTCCCGAGCGGAGTCGAGGGAGCACCTCCGCATCACACTCGAGTGGCATCTCGACTTCGCTCGATGCGAACGGCGCCCACCGAGATCAACGGCTCTTGGCGATCACCGTCGAAGTACGAGGCGGCCTCAGTGCCCGCACCCGAGGGACGACAGCGTCGCCGAACGCCGAGACCGTCTTCCGAATGCGCACCAGAGACCCAGGCGAATCACGCGTCGCGTAAGACATCGACCACCCATTCGGCACTTCAGGCGAGGTCCACTGGTACAGCGCGCGCGCGTCGAGCGGCGACAAGTTCACGCACCCCGCGCTGCGCCGATCGCCGAACCCGTCGTGCCAGTACGCGGCGTGCAACGCGAAGTCGTTGTGGAAGTACATCGTCCACGGCACCGAGCTGACCGCGTAGCGATGATCGCCCGCATCGCCTTGCATGTCGGCCTCGGAGAACTTGATCCAGATCCGGTAGGCGCCTTCGGGCGTGGGGTTGGCCGCGCCACTCGACACCAGGGTGGTGAAGACGGGCCGTTGCCCTTCGTAGGCCACCAGCACCTGCTCGGTGAGATCCACATCGACCCAGCGCTCGCCGGGCTTCACCTCAGGCGGAGGCGCCATCACCCGAGCGACATGCAGGTCGTCGAAGGAGATCCACGCGTCTTCCGCCACCCGCGCCCAGACGCCGTCTTCGCTCTGCCCGAGAATGGGCACGGCGGTGCGGGGCTCGAGCACGCCGAGCAGCTCGCCGTCTTCCGGCGCGCTCCACACCGCGATGGAAGCCCTGGGAGACGTGCGTGAGCGCGCCCACGCCAGCGGCAACAAGGGCGCGCCGTCGTACCTGAGGAAGATGCCGGAGAACGCCGAAGGCTCTTTGACGTGCACCTTGCGCGCGTCGACCAGCTTGCCCTGCCGGGTGCGTAAATACGTGCGGCCGCGAACCTCGACCTCGTCGCGAAACTTGAGCAACACCGAGAGCGAACGCACCGAGCGTTGCCGGCGAATCGGCACGCCGTAGATGCCGGGGAGCATGGCACCGGGCTCCAGCCGGGGGAGCTCGCGCGCGAGCGGCCTCAACCGCGTCGGCTCCAGCACCCGCTCACACACGAAACCTCGCGGCTCGATCTCGATCCACCGTTCGCAGCCGGGCCCCAGCGCGGCCCCACGCCAGGTCACCCGCACGTCTTGAGCCAGCACGCCCAGCGGCGCCGAGCGATCGTCCGGTGAAGAGCGCACCGTCGTCGACTGACGCACTCGCAGCGACAGCACGTCTTCTTCGAACGCCTCTTCGATGACCGTCACCTCGGCCACCGGCTCGGGCGCGAGCGGCGCTGCAGCGGCCTCGACTGGAGCGATGGGTTCGCCACAGGACAACGCGAGACACAGCGGCAACGACAGGCAACGCATGGCGCACCGTACGCAGCAGGCAGCCGCGCCCTCAACGCGCGGACTGGCCACCTTTCGGGTCACCGCGGCACTCGAACGGACATGTGCTGCGGGCGCTCACCGGCTTGTATTTCGCGAGCGGCTTGCGCGACGCGGTTCCACTCTCACCATCAAGGCGTTGCGGCCCGCACCACCGGGCCTCGCTCGAGCGCCTCGAGCTTCGGTTCAATTCCTTCGCGGGGGCCCACCACCACTGCGCAGAGCGTGGCCAAGGTAGCGGAAGCACGGGAGGACGCGGGAAATCAGGGTGGGCAATCGAACGCCCGCTCGCGCGTCTTCGAGACATGAACGCAGACAAGATGCCTGGCTGGTTGGTGGTGCTGTTGAGCGTGCTCGCGATCGCGGTGCTCGGGCCCCCGGCGCTCGTGCTGGTGTTGATTGCGTTGGGCGCAGCGCTCGCGGTCGGCGTGGCGCTCTTCAAGGTGAGCCTGGTGGCGCTGGCCATCGCGGCGGTGGTGATGGTGGTGCGCGCGCTGTTCGGCAGCGGCCGCCGCAGCGGGCTCCCGGTTCGGGAGAAGGGCGCCTCGCTCGAGTCGATCTCCGCGCGCATGGAGGCTGAAGAGCGTGAACGGCGCGCCGATCTCGATCGCCAGCTGGCCGAGATGCAGGCTTCGCGCTGAACAGCTGACGTTCGAAGCCGTGGCGCACGCATTGCTAAACACCTGGCATGCGCAGACGTGAACCAGCTCTCGTATCGAGGCTCTCGACTCGCAGCGCCCGACGCACTCGCGACTGGATTGTCCTGGTCGCGCTGATTGCTGCGCAGGTATCCGCGCAGACGCCTGACAGCATCGAAGAGGTCGGCGAGAGCCCGGTCTATTACCGGCTCCCGCGGGTGTTGCCGGCGGCGGCCTTCCACGGAGGCCCCAGCCTCGCGGTCGACGCCGTCAGCGGCGCGACGAGCTGGGGGTTTCGGGTGGCCGGCGGCGTTGCGCTGGCGCTCGCTCGGGACCCGCATCACGTCCTCACCTTCGAGCTCGGCTACGCCTACCGCGGCGCCGCAGACCACCTTGGCTCGGCGGGCGTCAGCTACCTCTTCACGCCCACCGACAAGGCGAGCGCCTGGAACTTCACGCCCGGCGTGGCGCTCTCGGTGGCGGCGATTCTCGGCGCACGCACGGCCGAACCCACCTTCGGCCTGCGCGTGGCCGTGGCCTTGCGATGGATCTACTCCGTCGAGGTGGCCTGGGAGCTGCTCCCCTCAGCCAACACGCTCACGCAGGTCCTGGCCTTCACCGTGGGCAGTTGGGGGGTCGCATGGTGAAGCAGTTGACCCTCGTGTTGCTGGCGATGACGACGGCGTGTGGCCCGTCGCTGTCGTCGCTGGTGCGTGACCACCATTACCGTGAAGCCGTGTGCGCGGTGGCCGACGGGCAGGACGCCGAGGTGGTGGATGCCGCTGTCCGCGCCGCCAGGGCGCAGCTCCGCGCGCACCGCCTCTCGCCTGCGGAGCTCACCACCCTGTCGCCGGGCGCGCCGGAGGCCCTCACGACACGCGCGACGCTGGTGACGGTCGAGTTCGACAGCCTGCGCGTACCCCTCGACGGACTGACGGCCGAGGTGACACTCATCGACCCCGAAGGCGCCGCCTCGACCCCCGCCACCCGGACGGCGCTCATCTGGGCCACGAATGAACCGGAGCCCCGGCCCGTGCATGTGAAGACGGGCGCCACCAACGCGAACGCGCTGCTCGCGCTGGGCTACCTCATGACCGCCGGGGTGCCGTTGTTGCTCGGGGGCACAGCGGCGCTCGTGTGGGGGCGGACCTTCGACCCCTTTCCGGATCGACAGGTGGTGAAGGTCGACGCTCCGGAGCGCGAATACGAGCGGCTGGCGCCCATCGCCACCGCACTCGAGCGAACGTTGCCGCGCTGTGCGCCTGGCCTCGGCGCTTCGCTGCGCTGCAAGGGCGCTCTGCTCGTCGACCCACGCGTGCGCGGGGGCACGCTGCGCATCACCGTGCGGGCTCGCGCACAACGCAGGTCGCGCGGTGGAGAAGAACTCCCCGAGGCCTGCGTCGCTTCGCACGTCTACGACCTCGCGTGGCCGAAGCTCGACGAGGATCTCGATCGCCCGCTGGCCACCACCACGGACCACTGAATGTCGGTGCAGTGGTGTATGAGGGTGGGCATGAGCGACCAACAAGCAGAAATCAAGGAGCCCACGCTCTGGCGCAGGAACGGCTGGACCGCACGGGTGATCCCCAACGAAGGCGACGAAGGCTGGGCCGTGGAGATCCGCAAAGACGGTCTCTCCGAGCCCGCACTCATCAGCCCGTGGGTGATGGGGCGAGACAAGAAGAACCCCAAGCCCTTCGATGAGCCCGCCTTCGCCACGTTCGTGAAGACGGCCTCCGAGGTGCTCGACCGCTCGGCTCGCCAACGCGATCAGGCGCTCAAGAAGCGTCTCGACATCGCCTGGGATGGCCGCTGGTACGGCATCACACTCGAGCTGGTGCCCGACGAGTACGAGCCCTACGGCGTACTCTGCGCGACCGACGACGCCGGCGAGGTCGTGGCGAAGCACCGGGTGGCGGCGAACTACAAGTTCAACCGCGACGTGGCCAACGACTGGGTCCGCGGC
The DNA here is from genome assembly GCA_031412555.1 of Archangium sp. Taxonomy (GTDB): domain Bacteria; phylum Myxococcota; class Myxococcia; order Myxococcales; family Myxococcaceae; genus Archangium_A. The sequence continues at coordinate 9,825 of JANODF010000990.1, forward strand.
GGGTTCAGCGCTCCGAGTTGAGCCGCACCTTCTCCTGCTCGCTCAGCCCGTCCATCGAGCGACGGGAGCTGCGCAGGAAGTACTTCGTGTCCTTCTCCGAGTAGCGGATCGACTCTGCTTCTTTCGGGGTGAACACGCGGTTGGCGCACTCCAACTTCGTGGCCTCGGCGACGAACTGGGTGCGATTGAGCACCTTCGCATCGAACTCGACCTCGACCACCTCTTCGCCCTGCAGAAAGCCCACGCGTGAAGCACGCACCGCGTCGAGTGTGCCCAGGCGCGCTTCGCACTCCCAGAAGCAGGCGGCGGAGAGGGTGACCTTCTCGACGGCGCGCACCGAGGCGAGCACGCGCTGAAACGCCTCGAGGCTGTAGGGGCCGTCGAAACGCGGCGCGAGCGGTTTGCGATCCGCGTCGATGATGCGCACCACCGGGTTGTTCCAGGCCGGCTCTCCGAACGACTGGAGCACCTTCGCGTCGGCCCCACCCACGTTGTTGAAGACCGCCACAGGCACGAAGTCGCGGCTGATTCTGGACACGACCTGCGCGTCCGACAACACCTCACGTCCGAAGCCGCGCACCGTGTCGCAACCCGGAACCTCGTCGAACAGCACCAGCAAGGGCTTCTTCGTTTCCTTCGACAGGCGAACCGCGGCCTCGAAGTCACGCAGCCAGGGCACCTTGCCGAGCTCGACGGGCTGAGGCACGGCGCCAAGCACGGCAACGAGCGCGAAAACGGTCATGCCCGGCCTACGCATGAGTTGCGTATCGAGTTACCGGGCGCTCCTGAGGCGCGTGTTCGTTGTGCGCGCCGGAGACTCGGATTAGTCCCGGCCCAACCTCATGAGCCACACCAATTTCTTCGAAGAGCTGACCTGGCGCCGAATGCTGCACCAGTTCATGCCCGAGACCGACAAGCTGCTCAGCTCCGAGAAGGTGCGCGGCTACATCGGGTTTGACCCGACCGCCGACTCGCTGGGCGTGGGCAACCTGGTGCAGGTGATGACGCTGCTGCACTTTCAGCGCGCTGGTCACACGCCCATCGTGCTCGTGGGCGGCGCGACGGGAATGGTGGGCGATCCCTCCGGCAAGTCGGAGGAGCGAAACCTCCTGTCCTCCGATCTCCTGGAGCAGAACCTGGCCGGACAACGCCGCCAGCTCGAACGCCTGCTCGACTTCTCCGGCAGCAACGCCGCCGAGATGGTGAACAACTACGACTGGTTCAAGGGCATCAACTTCCTCGACTTCATCCGCGACACCGGGAAGCACCTCTCCATCAACTACATGATGGCGAAGGACTCGGTGGAGAAGCGCATCAGCGGCAAAGACCACGAGGGCATGAGCTTCACCGAGTTCACCTACCAGCTGATCCAGGGCTACGACTTCCTGCACCTGTACCAGCACAAGGGCGTGAAGCTGCAGATGGGCGGGTCGGATCAGTGGGGCAACATCACCACTGGCACCGAGCTCATCCGCCGCAAGGCGAAGGGCGAGGCCTACGCGCTCACCACGCCGCTGATCAAGAAGGCCGACGGCACCAAGTTCGGCAAGACCGAGCACGGCAACCTCTGGCTCGATCCGAAACGCACCTCGGCGTACGAGTTCTACCAATTCTGGCTCAACGCCTCTGATGAGGACGTGAAGAACTACGTGCGCATCTTCACCCTGCTCGACCAGAAGACCGTCGAAGGCATGGAGACGGAACACGACGCCGCCCCTCAGAACCGCCTGCTGCAGAAGACACTGGCCAAAGACATCACCATCCGGGTGCACGGCCAGGACGAGCTCGACGTCGCACTCGCGGCCACCGAAGTGCTCTTCGGCAAGGGCACCATCGACCAGCTGATGAAGCTGACCGAAGACCGCTTCCTCTCCGTGTTCGTGGGCGCCGGCGTGCCGGTGGCCGAGCTGCCGCGCGATGCGCTCACCGCGGGCGTCAACGTGGTCGATCTCTTCAGCGAGAAGTCGCAGCTGGTCGCCTCCAAGGGTGAAGCGCGCAAGCTGCTGCAGGGCAACGGGCTCTCCATCAACAAGGAGAAGGTGTCCGACCCCAAGCTGATGGTCGGCGCCGACAAGCTGATCAACGGCCGCTACCTGCTGCTGCAGAAGGGCAAGAAGGACTACTGCCTGGTGAAGGTGGTCGGCTGAGCGTGCTGCGAGCGCTCCTCGCGGTGGTGGCGTTCGTCGTCATCGGCATCATCGCGGTGCTGATGCTTGCGCAGTACCGGCTGGAGCACGCGCACTTCACCGAGGAGCTGGCGGTGACGGTGGTGACGCCGGGCCTCTCGGTCGCGGAGGCCGAGCGTGACGTGACCGAGCGCCTCGAGCAGGCGCTCTCTGACCTCAAAGGGCTCGAGTCGCTGCGCAGCACCACGAAGCCGGGCGTGGTGGTGATCAACGTCCGCGCGACCACCGTGGGACTGGACTCCGCCGACGCAGTGGTGCGGGCGCACGAAGCGGTGAGCCGCACGCTGCGCGAGCTGCCGCCCCACGTCGAGGCGCCGTACGTTCAGAGGCTCGACGCACAGCCGCAGAAGAAGCAGTTTTTGGTGCGTGCCGAGACCATGTCGCGCATCGAGCTGTCGCGTTGGCTCGACGACGTGTTGCGCCACGAGCTGGAGGTGCAGGCGGGCGTGCGCGAAGTGAAGACCTGTGGGGCGCTCGAGCCGCAGCTCAGGATCACCCTCGACCCCGCCCGGCTGACCGCGCTCGGGCTGCCCGCTGAAGAAGTGGTCAACGCGCTCCAGCACGACTCGGTCAACCTGCCCTCGGGCCGCCTCGACGCCACCGGCATCACCGTGCGCGCCGCAGGCACCGACGTCGAAGCGCTGCAGAACCTGGTCATCCGCGATGGGGTGCGGCTGAACGAAGTCGCACAGCTCGAGGTCAGCGGCGATCAAGGCAGCTGCACGACGCTGGCCGACATTCTCCTCACGGTGGTGATCAGCCCCGGCACCGAGTTGCTCCTGCCGGACCATGCCGCCGTGAAGCTCATTCCCTTGCAGGTGGTGCGGGCGGCCACCTTCCTGAGCCCCGCGGGAAATTCAGTGAACGAGGCGATGCGCGCCCTGAGCAACCGGTATCCCAGCGCGACCGTGACGGCTGAAGGCGACACCCTCTCGTTGTCGTTCGTCGAAGAGCCGAAGCTGGCCGAGGTGCCCGGGCTCGCGCTGCGTTCGGTCGATGAGCTTCACTCCGTCGTGCAAGTGAGCGGGCCTGACTTCGAGCAGCTCACCGAGGTTGCCCAGAAGCTGCGCGGCGCCCTCGCCGTGGAGAAGACCCGCTGGCTGGGCGCCGCGTGGCCTCAGCTGGGCCCCGAGCAGGTGATCAAAGCCGAGCCCGGTGCGAAGGGGCTGGCCATGGCGCTGCGGCTGGCCATGGGCGGGGTGACGACCGGCCGGCTCGCCGATGGAACGCAGATCTCCGTGCACGCAGGCAGCTCGCTCGACGACGCGGTGTTGCCCGATGGGCGGTCGGTGCGCAGCGTGATGACCATCAGCCAGACCCTCGCGCCCACCGCGATGCTGCGGGTCAACCGGCAGCGCACCGTGGAGTTGGAGGTGGGGCTGGAACGCGGTGAGGTGGAGCGGGTGGTGAAGTCGATCACGCTGCCTCCCGGCTACGTGGTGACGGTCAGCGAGGTTCGGCCCTCACCCTGAGCTCTCCGGAAGGGAGAGGGGACTTCGGTCATCAGTGTGCTTCAATGCGGCGCCGATGACGCCCCGTACTGCACTCCTCTTCGCCGTCACCCTGATCGCCTTCACCTCGTGCCGGGGCCCCAAGGGCTCGCCCGAGGGCAGCGTCAAATCGTTCTTCAACGCCGCCGTCGCCGAAGACTTCGAGGCCATGTCCGAGACCCTCGCCGTCGAGTCGCGCCAGAAGCTGGGCTCGTCTCCCGCGGGCCGGCTCAGCGCGATGTTCGACGGTTGGAAAGACGTCGACCTCACCATCGACGACTACAACGAAGACTCCAACGGCAAGTCGGCCACCGTGCGCTTCACCTGCGTCGCTTCGACCATCGAGAACTACAAGCTCAAGCAGTTCGACTGCAGCGACACGCTGGGCCTCGTGAAGGAAGAGGACGGCAAGTGGCACATCATCCTGGCGATGGGGAAGACGCTGCGCCCGATGTGAACTCGACCCGCCACGCGAGGATCGGGAAGAGCACGTAGAAAGCCAGCCCGCTCAGCGCGAGCTCGGTGGGGGTCTTGGGCCCCGGCAGGAAATAGTTCACCACGCAGATCGCCGTCATCACCGCGGCCAGCACCCACCACGAGCGTCTCGGTTTCCACTTCGTCGAGAAGCTCAGCGCGATCGCCGAGCCCACGAAGAGCGAGGTCTCCAGCAGCAGCGCCCCGGTGCGGTTGCTCCACAACCCGAAGCCCAGCTTGTGCGAGTCGGGCCCCGCCAGCGGCAGGTCGCGCACGTGCACGGGCAGATCGAGCAAGAAGTGCGAGGCCACCGCGAGCGCGATGACGAAGCCGCTCCAGAGCCGGCCGGGCTGGTTTCGTTGCCAGAGCACCGTGACTCCGAACGCGAGCAGCGACCAGCCGATCGTCGCCACCAGGCTGTGCGTGTACGGCATGTCGTAGAGATCGAACGCGTTGCTCTCGGTGAAGCCGGGCGTGATGCGCATGTGCTCGACGCCCAGCAGCACGAACGCGCTCCAGAGGTAGTCGAGCACCTCGACCGCCACGAAGAGCGACCAGAGCGGAAGCTTCGGTGCGCTCGTCTTGAGCAGGAGCGCGGGCGCGTAGTGGCCGATGAACATGAGACCAGCCCACCGTCCCTCCCGCACGAAGTCGAGCTATGTCTTCACCTGCCGTGGAGAAGACGACCCAATCCGTCGAAGACAAGACGCTGGTCCGCGAAGCCACCGCGAGCCACGGCGCCCGAATCTTCGAGCTGTTGCAGAAGCTTGGCCGTCCCGCGCCGGCCGTCGAACAGGAGCGCCTGCTCGGACAAGGCGGCATGGGCGTGGTGCACCTGGCCACGCAAGTACCGCTCGGCCGGAAGGTCGCCGTGAAGCGGCTGCAACCCGGTCACACCACGCGGGCGGAGATCGAAGCGCTGCTGTCCGAGTCGTGGCTCTCCGGCGCTCTGGAGCATCCCAACATCGTGCCGGTGCACGAGCTCGGCCTCGACGCCGAGGGCTTGCCGGTGCTGGTGATGAAGCACATCGAGGGCCAGAGCTGGGCCTCGCTCCTGCGCGAACACCCGCCGGGCCGCGCGCCGCTGGAGCCGAACCTGCGCATCCTCCTGCAGGTCTGCAACGCGCTTCACTACGCCCACGCGCGCGGCGTGGTGCATCGCGACGTGAAGCCCGACAACGTGATGGTGGGCGGCTTCGGCGAGGTCTACCTCTGCGACTGGGGCATCGCGATCGCCCCCGGCCCCTCGAGCCAGCTCGCCGGCACCCCGCTCTACATGGCGCCCGAGATGCTCGGAGGCCCCGGCGCGGTGCTCTCCCCGCGCACCGACGTGTACCTGTTGGGGGCGGTGCTCTTCGAGCTGCTCACCGGCCGCCCGCCGCACCAGGGCTCCAACGCCGAGGGTCTGGCCGCCAGCGTGCTCGCCCCGCCCCCCGCCCTGCCCGCGGAGCTGCCCGTCGAGCTGGCCGCGCTCGCGCTGCGGTGCCTCGAGGTGAACCCCGAGCAGCGCCCCGAGAGCGCGCTGGCCGTGCGCGTGGCGTTGGAGAATTTCCTCGCGCACCTGGGCTCCCTCGAGCTCACTGCGCAGGCCGAACGCCGCCTCGCCGAACTCGACGCGCTGCTGGCCGCACCCACGCCTGAGCCCCGCCGGGTGTTCGATCTCTTCTCGGAGTGCCGCTTCGGCTTTCAGCAGGCCCTGCGGGTCTGGGCCCAGAACGAGCGCGCCCGGAACAGCCTCGATGACGCGGTCAGGGCGATGGTGCGTTTCCAGCTCGTCTCCGGCTCCGCGCGTACGGCGCAGTCACTGATGAGCGAGCTGGTCACGCCCGACCCCGAGCTGCAGGCAGAAGTGGATCGCGCCGTCGCTGCGGGCAACGCCGAACGCGCGCGCCTGGAAGCCCTGGAGAAGAGCCTCGACCCCAACACCGGCAGCACCACCCGGGTGCTGATCGCGCTGGGAGCGAGCGTGCCGTGGGTCGCCCTGCCTCTGTTGGCGAAGGCGTTCTTCGAGGACCTCCCGTCGTACGACATGTTGTTCAACGCGCTGATGTCGGGGGTGAGCGTGGTGTTGCTCCTGCTCGCCGCGTGGAAGTGGCGAGCCGCGAGCACGCCGCTCAACCGTCAGATGCTCCGCATGCTCGTCTTCGGAATGCTGGTGCAGACCGTGGGGCTGCTCTCATACCGTTTCTTCGTCGGAGATCTCGGCGCCGTGACGGGGCCCATTCTCGAGTTCTTCTGGTTCCTCATCGCGGGCTTCATCACGGCGGCGTTGCTCCCGGGCGCGTGGCTCACCGCGGCGGGCTACCTCGTC
>JANODF010000991.1:0-2091 GCA_031412555.1 Archangium sp.
CTGGGCGATGCGATAGCGGGCGTTCTCGCGGCGCAGGGTCGCGATGGTGAGCGCCTCGAGGTTGACCATCACCGTCTTGCCTTCGGTCGTCTCCGAAGGCGGCGGGTCGTCCATCACGGAGGCGCCCATCTCGGCGGAGACCTGGACGTTGGGCTTCTCGATGTTGGTGCCGGTCTGCTCGCGGCCCTCGTCGTCGTAGGTCTCGCTGGGCTTCTGCACCGGGGGCATCGGCGGGCCCGCCCCGTTGGCCGTGACTTCTTTGAAGGCGTCGTCTTGCCGGTAATACGCGCGGCGGATCAGCGCGGAGACGGCGCCGGTGGTGGCCACGTAGACCACGATGCTCTTGGCGCCCACGATCTGCCGCAGCTCGGGCTCGAGGCTCGAAGAGAGCGGCACCGAGGCGACGACGTGCAGCTCCATCTTCGCGGCGTCCCAGTGGATGGGGCACATGCGCAGGCGCTCGGCGCTCCGCACCCCCACGCGCTCCAGCAGCCCTTCGTCGAGGCGGATGCCCTTGAGCTTCTCCGCCTTCACGAAGCGGGTGGAATAGAGCTCGGCGAAGATGCGGAGGTAGTCGCCCTCCTTCACCAGGCCCAGCCGCAACAACGCGTCGGAGAGCAGCCCGCCCGATTCTTTGACGTGGGCGCGCGCGCGTTCGAGGCCGATGGAGTCCAGCAGGCCGCTCGCCCTCAAAGGGTTCACGATGACCGCATCGGATTCCGGGGCAACGGTCATGGGACTCCCGGAGTCTATGTCAGGTCTCTGAAAGTCGTCAGCGAGAGACTCGATCGATGTGCAGGCGGAGGTTTTGAGAGGCCACCGGGAGCTGATTGGGCAACCGCCAAAACTGGCCTCCTGCCGCCAGGGCGACCAGCTCGTAGTCTCCGGCCGGAGGGGCTCCGAAAGGCTGAATACCGGCCCCGCCGTCTTCGGAGGGCCCCAGCGCCTGGGCGACCGGAACCATCACCACCTGGAGGCGATTGGCGGTGACGGTGGTGTCAAGCCGGCCTTCGAGGGTGCGCAGAAAAGGTGAGGGATCGAACGCCAGGGGGATGATCACGGTGGTGTTGGCGGCGAGTTGCCCCGGCCGGGGGAGCCAGCGCAGGAAGAGCTGGAGCGAGAGATCGGGGGTGCCGTCGCCGTCGGCGTCGTCGGGGCGCATGTCGCCGTCCACGTCGAGCAGGCCGAAGGTGAAGCCGACCTTCTTCGGGTCGAAGCGGTCCACCGGGTCGGCGAGCAAGGTCAGTGGCGTGATCGCGTCGAGGGCGAAGTCGAGCACCACGTCGTCGTCGGCCTGGCCTTCGAGCGAGAAAGCGGGCGGCTCGGTGAAGACCGGCTTGTCGAGCTCGAGCGCGGCCGTGGCGCCCCGGCCGGGTTGCGATTGGAAGTTCACCGGGGTGCTGACGCGGTCACCGGCGGTCGGTTGACTGAGCACGTCGATGGTGCCGTCGAAGTCGGAGTCGACGTCGAGGATCCCGAAGAGGCGATACGGCGCGGGTTTGACGTTCGCGATCACGTAGCGGGGATCGGACTCGAGGCGTTTGGCGCTGACCGCGGTGACGGCACGGGGTTCGGCAGGTGCTCCGGGGGGGCCTTCACCGGGGCGATAGAGAAAGACCCAGGCGTCGCCGGCGGCGGTGGTGGTGATGGGCCCTTGTACCGTGCCGGTGCGATCGAGGATCTCGGGTTCGCTGGGTTCGGTGCAGGAGAGAAGCAATGCGCAGATGAGAAGCGCGACAGCCCTCTCCCCGACCCTCTCCCCCGCGGGGGAGAGGGAGGCAGGTGTCGTGTTCGTCTTCACGTCAGGCGGAGCAGCTCGCGGGCCTGCTGCGGCGTGGCCAGCTCGCGGCCCTTCGCCTTCGCCCGCTTCGCTGCCTCCGCCACCAGCTCGAAGTTGCCCTTCGCCAGCACACCCTTCGAGACGTAGATGTTGTCTTCCAAACCGACGCGCGCGTTGCCACCCCGCTCTGCCGCCAGCTCGACGAACGGCAGCTGGTGCCGGCCCATGCCCGCGCAGGTCCACGACGAGCCGGGCGGAATGTACGAGCGCATGAAGTCGAGACCTTCAGCCGTCGCCGCCAGCGCACCACC
>JANODF010000992.1:0-5341 GCA_031412555.1 Archangium sp.
TGGAGTTGCAGTCGAAGCTGCGGGTGCGGCTGCGTTCGGCCGGCTTCGTGCCGACGACCGTGGATGATCCCTCCACGCTGTCGGGCATCTGCGTCATCCCCGTGCAGGGCAATCCGATGGACGTCGTGCGGACGCTGCTGCGGGAAGCGAAGGTGGCGACCACGGCTCGGGGCGGCGGTCTGCGGATCAGCACGCACGTGTACAACGATGAGGGTGACCTCGACCGGCTGATGAGCGCGCTGGAGCGGCTGGGCGTCAAGCCTGGCTAGCCCCTCACCCCAACGCTCTCCCGAAGGGAGAGGGAGACAGTTTCACGACGCCCCGATTCGCCATTGGTGCGAGGATGCACGCCGACGTGGACCGAACCGAGAGACTGCTTGATCTGGTCGCGCTCTTCCTCGACGCGACGCACCCCGTGACCTGGGAAGAGGTGCGTGACGCCTTCCCCGACGAGTACGCGGGTTCTGAAGACGCGGCACAGCGAAAGTTCGAACGCGACAAGACCGAGCTGCACGAGCTGGGCATTCCACTCACCCACCTGCACGAGACCGACGAGCGGCCGGCGGGCTACGTGCTCGATCGCAACGCGTACTACCTGCCCGAGGTCGGGCTCACTCCGGAAGAGCTGGCGGTGCTCTACGCAGCCGGCTCGGCGGCGCTCGCTTCGGGCGCTTTTCCCGGCCGGCAGGATCTCGCCCACGCCCTTCGCAAGGTGGGCTTCTTCGCCGATGGCCCGCTGCCCGCCCCGCGCGTGCGGCTCGAGCTGGGGGGCGTGGCCGACGCGCGTGAATTGCCCGGCCGCCTCGAGCTGCTCTGGGGCGCCATCAACGCAAAGAAGTCCGTCGAGCTCGACTACTTCTCGCCGCACACCCGCACCGTCACCAAACGACGCGTCGACCCCTGGGGTCTGGCGCTGCGCCGCGGCATCTGGAACCTGGTCGGCTGGTGCCACTTGCGAAAAGACGCACGCACCTTCGCGGTGCACCGCATTCGCCGCGCCGAGATCAACGCGCTCAAGCCGCGCGTGGCCGACTTCGAGATTCCCAGAGACTTCCGCCTCGACGCCTACGTGGCGACCTGGCCCTGGCAGCACAAGTTCCACGAGCCCATCGACGTGACGCTCCGGCTCGCGGGTGAGCTTTCGCCGCTGGCAGAACAACTGTTCCCTGCGAAAGCGACGAGGACCGAGGCGGGCGCCGCTGAGCTGAGCATCTCCGCCACCGATCTCGACGGCCTCGTCACCTACGTGCTCTCGCTCGGCTCGAACGCCCGCATCCTGACGCCCGAGAAGGCCGTGGCGCGCGCGAAGGAACTGGCGCAACGCGTGCTCGATGCACATCAGGAGAAAGCATGAGCCCGCCTCCCGCCGAACGTGGACGGACCCAGGCCTACGAGCGGCTGCGCCGGCTGCTGTTCCTCGTGCCGTACGTCTCGAAGAACCCCGGCCGCACCGTCGACGAAGTGGCGCAGGCCGTAGGCGTCACCAAAGAAGAGCTGCTCGAAGAGCTCGACCTGCTCACCCTGGTCGGCCGCCCGCCGTTCCAGCCCGACGACTTCATCGATGTCTATGTCGACGAAGATCGCGTCTTCATTCACCTCAACCAGCGCCTCTCCGCCCCGCCCCGCCTCACCGCGGCTGAAGGGGTGGCGCTCGCGGCGTCGGCGGCCCTGCTCAAGCCCGCAGCGGGTGGGGCGCTGCACTCCGCGCTCGCAAAATTGGAGAAGGCCTTCCCGCCACAAGCGCTGCAGCGTTTCCGCGAGATCTCCCGGCAGCTCGACGTGGCGACCGAAGCGCCCGACAGCATCTCCGTGCTCACCCAGGGCATCCTGGAGCACCGCGAGATCTCCCTCGAATACGCAGGGGTCAACCGGGGCGAGGCCGAACGTCGCCGGGTGCGCCCGCAGGAACTCTTCAGTCACCGGGGCCAGTGGTACCTCTCGGCGTTCTGCCTGACGCGTGGTGGGGTGCGCCTCTTCCGCGTCGATCGCATCGGGGCCCTCGAGCTGCTGGCGGAACGTTTCGAGCCTTCGAAAGAAACGGCGGCGCACACGCTCCCGGGAAGCAGTGGCGTGGAGAAGCCCGTGCGGGTGCGCTTCAGCCCCGAGCTCGCGCCGTACCAGCAGGAACGTTTTGGTGATGCCGCCGTGTTGGAGCCGGATGGGAGTGTGGTGGTCACCGTACCGGGCGATTCAGAGCGCTGGCTGACGCGCTGGCTTCTGTCATTCGGTGGAAATGCAACCGTTCTGGAGCCGGCCTGGGCAATTCGTGCTGTTGCCGAAGCCGCCGCCGCGTCACTAAGGTCTTACTGATTCAATGGGTTTTCAGCTCGTCATCTCCGAGGGCAAAGAGGCCGGTCGGGAGTTTGAGTTCGACCAGGACTCCGTCGTCATCGGACGCACCGCAGAGTGCGACGTCATCCTCTACGAGGCTGGAGTCTCGCGAAAACACGCCCGCATTCTCCTCGAGGGCGCGAGCCTCTTCATCGAGGATCTCGGCTCGTCGAACGGCACCAAGGTCAACGGCGCGATCATCGCGAAGAAGCAGCTGCTCAAAGACGGCGACTCCATCTCGATGGGGCCGGTGGTCTTCAACTTCAAGCCCGTCGATCTCGAGCCCGAAGGCCCCACCGCCGAGAACTCGTCCGAAGACGGCGCGCACACGCGCGTGGTCTCGATGTCGGAGCTGAAGAAGTCGCGCAACAAGGGCGTGGCGATGATGCCCAAAGACGCGAGCCGCGATCAGGTCGCCGAGATGGGCCGGCGCAGCACGCAGATGATGCCCGCGCTCAAGGGGCCTCGACCGAGTTTCCCCAGCGCGCGGAAGAGCGACCCCAACAAGAAGTCCGCCAAGCTCGCGGTGCGCGAGGACGATCTGCCCGAAGGCGTCGAGGTGGCCGGTGGTGGCCGCCCCCGGCTCGCGCGCGTCTCGGGTGAACGCCCTTCGCTGTCTGCTGCCGAGAAGGCCCGCTTCAAACGTGAAGGTGCCCTGGGCAAAGCGAAGCTCTGGTGGCTCGAGGCGAACAGGAACCAACGCATCGCCGCCTCGGTGGTGACGGGCCTGGTGACCCTGGGCCTGGCCGCGGGGCTCGTCTTCGCGCTGATGCCCGAGAAGGCCCGGCCCAAAGCCGCCGAGCCCGACGCGCTCTTCGGCGATCCCAACGAGGCCAGCTTCGGGCTGGGTGACGGGGTCGACTACGAGCGGGAAGACTCGAAGACCTTCGACTTCGAGGTGAAGTCGCCCGTGCAGGTGATGGCCGTCGTTCACTACATGGCCAGGGACATCAACTCGAAAGACGAGGTGTCGATCACCGTCAACGGCGTGGAGCTGGGCTGGCTGCCACCCGACACGCTCGACGCGAACGAACGACCGCTCGAGGTGTTGGTGCCCGCGCACCTGATCAAACGCAACGAGATCAACACCGTCACCTTCGACAACGTGCGCAACCCGCCCGAGTCCGACCCGTGGCGCATCTGGAACCTGTGGATCGAAGTGGCCGTGCTGCCCGAGAAAGACGACGTGGGGCTGATTGCCGACGCCGAAGAAAAGTACCGGCGCGGCCAGCTCAAGTGGGAGCAGCGCGACATCGGCGCCAGCAACCGCTGGGACGCGTACAAGAACTTCCGCGAGGCGTGGCTGACCCTGGAGGCGATCCCCAGGGAGAAGCGGCCGTACACGTACCAGCTGTCACGCGAGAAGATGAACGAGGCCCTGCGCGCGCTCGACGAGAAGTGCAACGAGCTGCTGCTCAAGGGCAAGTCGGCCTTCCAGTTCGGCAAGTACGATCAGGCCCGCTACGAGCTGGGCCACATCAAGGACTTCTTCCCCACCCGCGCTCACCCCTGCCAGGGCCGGGCGGACTACGAGTGGCAGCAGATGGAGTTGTGAAGCGCGTTTTTGATCATTGCGCGCGGGGGCCCGCGGCGGAATAAGCCTGCGCATGGCCCAGATCGACACGTTCAAGACCCGCACCAAGCTGCCCGTCGGTGGCGTTCCGTACGACATCTTCTCGCTCAAGACGTTGCAGGCCCAATTCGCCAACGTCGCGAAGCTGCCCTTCTCGCTCAAGGTGCTGCTCGAGAACCTGCTGCGTTTCGAAGACGGCCGCGTGGTGAAGAAGGAGCACGTCGACGCGCTGGTGAAGTGGGACCCCAAAGCAGAGCCCGACACCGAGATCTCCTTCAGCCCTGCGCGCGTGCTGCTGCAGGACTTCACGGGTGTGCCCGTGGTGGTCGACCTCGCGGTGATGCGTGAAGCGCTCGCCTCGATGGGCGGCAACCCGCAGAAGGTGAACCCGCTGTGCCCGCTCGACCTGGTCATCGACCACTCGGTGATGATCGACAAGTTCGGCACCACCACCGCCTTCCGCGAGAACGTGGACATCGAGTTCGAGCGCAACACCGAGCGCTACGCGTTCCTCAAGTGGGGCCAGAAGGCGCTGAAGAACTTCCGCGCGGTGCCGCCGGGCACGGGCATCTGCCACCAGGTCAACCTCGAGTACCTCGCGCAGGGTGTCTTCAAGTCGCCCGAAGGCGCGGCGTACCCCGACTCGCTGGTGGGCACCGACTCGCACACCACCATGATCAACGGCCTGGGCGTGGTGGGCTGGGGCGTCGGCGGCATCGAGGCCGAAGCGGCCATGCTGGGCCAGCCGATCACCATGCTCATTCCGCAGGTCATCGGCTTCAAGCTCACCGGCAAGCTCGCCGCGGGCGCGACCGCCACCGACCTCGTGCTGACGGTCACCCAGATGCTCCGGAAGAAGGGCGTGGTCGGAAAGTTCGTGGAGTTCTTCGGCCCGGGCATCAGCGCACTGCCGCTGACCGACCGCGCGACGGTGGCCAACATGGCGCCCGAGTACGGCGCCACCATCGGCTTCTTCCCCATCGACGCAGCGACCATCGACTACCTGCGTTTGACGGGGCGCTCACCGGAGAGCCTCGCGCTGGTCGAGGCGTACTCGAAGGAGCAGGGCCTCTTCCACACGGCGTCGACTCCGGATCCGTTGTTCAGCGACACGCTGGAGCTCGATCTCTCCACGGTGGAGCCGTGCCTCGCGGGCCCCGCGCGCCCGCAGGATCGCGTGCTGCTGAAAGACATGAAGACGTCGTTTGCGAAGAACGTGAAGGACATCCTCAAGGTGCAGGACGGCGACGCGAAGCTGACCGCGAAGGCCGTCGTCACCCAGGGCGCGCAGAGCTACGAGCTGACCAACGGCGCGGTGGTGATCGCCTCGATCACCTCGTGCACCAACACCAGCAACCCCTCCGTGCTGCTGGCGGCGGGCTTGCTGGCGAAGAAGGCCGTCGAGCTGGGCGTCACCGTGAAGCCCTGGGTGAAGAC
>JANODF010000993.1:0-1914 GCA_031412555.1 Archangium sp.
CAGAGACACCCGCGCAGGGCAAGACGTTCGAGCTCTACAGCAGCTACGCAAGGGGAGGCCTCGCCAGCGCGTGGGGCGCAGGCGTCTTTCGATTCAACGACCGCGACTTGAACGGCTTTCCCATCTCGTCCGCAGATCTGACGCCGCACTACGACGTGCTGACCCGGCACATCGGCATCTCAGGCGAAGCAGATGATCTGTCGCCCTCCTTCGGCTCTGCCGAAGGACTGCTGCCCCCGCTTCCGCTCAGCCCTCAGGGGGCCGGTTTTCTGGGGAGCTACGCGAAGAGCCGGGAGCGCCTGCGCACCAAAGGGCTCACCGTGGGCCGGCTGCGCGCCGCCATTCTCAGTCAGCCGCACAACGGACGCGCCGCGTACCCTTTCTTGAGCCAGGACTTCTTTCAGCCGAATATTCCGGCGGTCTACAACCCCAGCTACACGCTCGACGAAATGCTCGGCCGTCAGGAGATCACCTACGCCCCCGGCCGGCTCGTCGTCAGCTACGTGGAAAAGCCAGACGGGGTTCGGGTGCACACGAGGGATCTGAAGTCAGGCGCGCTCGAGACGTTCGAAGGGCGCTACTTGGTTCTCGCCGCGGGGGCCATCAACACCGCCAAGATCGTGCTGAGCTCGAACGCCGATTTCAAAACCAGACTGCCGGTGTTGGACAACCCCATCAGCTTCACGCCCTTCGTTCGCCCCGACAAGATCGGAGTTCCTGCGGATCTCACGGCATTTCCGGGCGCAGAGCTGGTGATGATCTACGAGGGCGAGCTGGCCGACGAGCCGATTCAGTCTTCGGTCTACGGGCTGATGGGAACGCTGCGCGCCGATCTGCTCTTCGAGATGCCGCTGGGCGCCACCGGCAACCTCGCGGCCCTCAAGTACCTGGTGCCTGCGATCACGGTGATTCAGACGTTCTATCCAGACGCACCGTCTCCCGAGAACTTCGTGCAGCTCAGGCCCGATGGTGCGCTGGCCATTGACTACGCACCGAAGAAGCTCGGGCGACTCGAGCAGCACATGATCTCGAGCCTGCGCCGAATGGGCTACTTCAGCTCAACGCGGCTGTGTCAGTTCCCGAAGGCAGGGGCGAGCATTCACTACGCCGGGCCACTCCCGATGGTCGCTGGGGAAACGGCCCCGTACCAGACCGACGTGAAGGGCCTGCTCCACGGAACGCGGCGAGTCTTCATCGGGGACGCGGCCACCTTCCCGCGGCTGCCTTCGAAGAACCTCACCTTCACGATCATGGCGAACGCGATGCGCGTGGCCACCCACGTGAGAGGCCTGTCGACTTGATCAGCGCGCGCGCTGCTCCATCTCACTGAGAACTTCTGCCAGCGCCTGTTCGACCGTGCGCTTCGGCATCCACCCCAGCGCGGCGAGTTTCTGCACGTCACCAACCAGCGAAGGAATCTCGACCGGGCGCAGGCGCTTCGGGTCGACCTTCACGGTCACCTCGCGGCCCGACTGCGCCACCAGCAGCTGCAGCATCGACTCGATGGTGCGGCCCACGCCGGAACCCAGGTTGTAGATCTCGCCCGCTTTGCCCTTCGAGAGCATCAGTACGTACGCGTCGACGATGTCCTGCACGTGACTGAAGTCGCGCACCGCTGACAGGTTGCCGACCTCGAGCGTGACATTGCCCCCGCGAGGCACGGCGGCGAGCTGCTGCGCGAACGACGGCAACACGAAGGTGGGCGTCTGCCCGGGGCCGATGTGGTTGAACGGCCGGGCGATCATCACGTCGAGGCCCTGGTGCCGGTGCTGCAGCGCGATGATCTCGCCTGCCCGCTTGGTGGCGCCGTAGACATTCATGGGATCAGGCAAGACCTGCTCCGTGATCGGGCCTGCACCAGCGGCAGCGCCGTACACCTCACCCGAGCTGACCAGCAGCACCCGGCAAGGGCTC
>JANODF010000994.1:0-1891 GCA_031412555.1 Archangium sp.
CCCTGGGGGTGGGGGTGGGGGTGTGGCCCGCGCCCTATCTTTGCTGACGGCGGTCCATCGATTCGCTCTGGCCGCTCGCCCAACGCCCTCGTGCCGGAAGGGCATCGGCCTGATTCAGCAGAATCGCGAGTTGAGCAAAGCGCTCGGGGGCCAGACGCTTGACCATCGCTCCACCCAAAGCCGCCGGCCAAGTCAGTGCTGGCGACGGGTCTCCTTCCGAAGTGACGTAAGGATGAGCGAGTTCCCAGCGCGCGCTTTCGAGGGTGCCAGCTGACTCCGAAAGCGCCGTGAGGTTGCGCGCAAACGACTGCTCCGTCAGCAAGAGGCGACGGCGAAAGCCCGGCATACCCGATACCGTCGACTCGACGATCTCTTGTGGCGCAAGCGGGTTGACGCCGAACAGGGCCGTGAAGAGATGCTGCCGCACCGCCTCGCGGTCAGCGTCCGTCAGAGGGGGCTTGCTCCACGCGTTGCCCGCAAGCTCCCACGAGCGCGCCTCAATGGAGAGCAAGGCGAGCCCGACCATCGCGCTGACGAGGTACTCGTGCGTGAACAGCAAACGAGCGAGGTGGCGGACGTCCTGGGCCGCCTCTTCCTGGTCTTCATTCCTGATCAGGTGGAGTTTTGCGCCGTTCTGAAGATCAATGAAGTTGGGGAACGCAAAGTCTGTGCGTGTCCCAGCGGCCATCCGAGCTCGAAACCCCGCGCGCAAACTCCATCGTCCGCATGCGCGGAGGTCGCGCAACCAGCGGGTGTCGCACCCGGACACTTGCTCCTTCGTCAACTGGCGCCAGTTCTCGCCTGCAGTTCTCAGGAGACCGCGGCACTCTGTTGAGATCAGATCGCCCGGCTCCGCCGCCCAACCGAGCCGTTCGTTGAGCAGCGGACCGGCGTCCTCGCCTGTGGGTGGTGCAAAGAGAGGATGGTCTTCCAGGATGGGGCGCACCCGCGTGTCGTCTGAGAGGGCGAGCGGAAGCTCGGTCAACAGCGCTTCCCTCTTCGCGTTGATCTGGGCGTTCGCCTCAACGAAGAACCAAACGATGAGGAGCAGCGCGAAGGCGATGCTGCCGACGATCCCCAGAACGACTTGCAGCGTCGTCAGCTTCATTGAAAGAGGACCTCGCGCAGCGACTCTGGCGCCTCTTCCGGCAGGCAGTGACCGATGTCGCGCAGCACGGTGAGCTTCGTGCCGATGGCCAACGCCAGTCGTTCACCCTCCACCACCGACACCAGCCGATCTTTCTCACCCCACAGCACCCGCTTCTCGAACTTCGCGGCCTTCAGCTGAGCCACCGGCGTGCGGAAGTTCGCCACGGCACGCAGTGCCTCGAGCATGCCTTCGCTGAAGCCGGGGGCCTTGATGGCTTCTTCGTAGATCGACAAGTGGCTCTCGCTCAGCTGCGAAGACGGGCCCCAGATCATCTGCAGGTATGCCTTCAACGCGGGCCGCCACACCGGCATGCGGCCGAACCAGCCCATCGTCATGTCGGCCATCGGGTTCGCGAGGAGTTGTTTGAACTCAGACGCCACGCCTTGCGCCGGGGTGCTGGCGACGGTGAGTCTGGTGACTCGCGACGGCACTTGCGCGGCCAGGTGGAGCGCGATGATGCCTCCGAACGAGTGCCCGAAGAGCTCGAAGGACTTTGTTTTGCGCCTATCCAGGAACTCCAGGAGCGCGGGGGCGATGTGTTCGGGGGTGGAACTCGCCCAGTGGCCGGAACGCGCGGTTCTCGGGAGATCGACGGTGATCAGCCGGCGCTTCCCTCGACGAGAAAACAGCGGGTCGAAGACTCTCGAGCTGGCTCCCAGACCGTGCAGGAGCAGGAGCGGCTCGCCTTCACCTTCGTCTCGGAAGTGCATCGTCAATGAGAGAGGCCCTCACCCCGACCCT
>JANODF010000995.1:0-5956 GCA_031412555.1 Archangium sp.
GGCGAGCTCTTCGACGCCGAGGGCCACGCGCAGTTCAACACCCCCGCGATGACCAAATCGCTGACGTGGGTGAAGTCACTTCAAGATCGCAAGTTCATGCCCCAGGAAGTCTCGGGCGCGCTGGTGAAGACGCTGTTCAACGACAATCGCACCGCGATGGTGATCTCAGGCCCCTGGTTCACCGGCGAGATCGACAAGGGTGTCACCTACTCCATTCACCCCTTGCCGATCGTCTCCGAGACGGGCTTGCCGATGGCGCCGTTCCTCGGGGTGGAGGCGGCGTTCGTGTCTTCGCGCACCACTCAACCCGAGGCCGCGCAGGAGCTGGCGAAGTTCTTATCGCTTGGCAGCGCGACCCTCACGCGGGTGAAGCAGGGCCGCCAGATCCCGGCGGAGCTTGCCGCCTATGACGACCCAGAGGTCGCCGCCGATTCGATGATCTCCGCCTTCCGCGCCGTGGCAGAGCGCGCAAAGCCCACACCCAACTCACTCGAGATGACGCGGGTGTGGGAGCCGATGAAGCTCGCGTTGCGGGCGGTCCTGCAAGGAGGCGTCTCTCCGACCGAGGCCAGCCCGCTGGCTGAGCGGAAATATCGCGCGCTCAATCGCGAGACTCCGCCGGAGACCAGCCCCATCGCGTGGATCATCGGGCTGAGCATCGGCTTCGTCGCCTTCACCGGCTGGCAGCTGCGCAAGGGCAAGGGGCAGACGTTCGCGAGGCGCTACCCCGAGGCAGGGCGTGGGCTGCTCTACGTGGCGCCGGCGGCCACCGGGCTCTTCGTGCTGGTGATCATTCCATTCGTGATCGGGCTCTCGCTCTCGCTCTTCCACCACGACGCGGGCGACTACACCTTCGTCGGGCTGGCGAACTTCACCGACATCCTCACCTCGAAGGGCTATCGGATCAGCGAGCCGCTCTCGTTCTACTTCACGCTCGTCGTGACCCTCGCCTGGACGCTGGCGAACGTGGTGCTGCACGTGAGCATCGGGCTGTTCCTGGCGATCCTGCTCAAGGAGCCGCTGCTCAAGCTCCGCGGCGTGTACCGGGTGCTGTTGATCGTTCCCTGGGCGGTGCCGAACTACATCACCGCGCTCATGTGGAAGGGCATGTTCCACCAGCAGTTCGGAGCCATCAACGCGATCCTCGGCCACCTGGGCATCGAGCCGGTGAGCTGGTTCACCCAGTGGTCGACCTCGTTCGCCGCGAACGTGATCACCAACACCTGGCTGGGGTTTCCTTTCATGATGGTGGTCTCGCTGGGCGCGCTGCAGTCGATCCCCACCGATCTCTACGAGGCGGCCGAAGTCGACGGCGCCTCGAAGTGGACGCAGTTCCGCCGCATCACGTTGCCCCTGCTCAAGCCGGCACTGCTGCCCGCGGTGATCCTCGGCAGCGTGTGGACCTTCAACATGTTCAACATCATCTACCTCGTGTCGGGTGGTGAGCCGGGCGGAGGAACCGACATCCTCGTGAGCGAGGCGTTTCGCTGGGCCTTCCAACGCAACGAGCAGTACGGCTTTGCCGCCGCGTACTCGGTGTTGATCTTCTTCGTGCTCTTCGCCTGGTCGCAGGTGACGAAACGGCTGTCGGGCGAGGAGTCCACGTGAACAGACAGATGCCGCGCTGGAAGATGTTCGCGCTTCACGCAGGGCTCTCGCTGACGTGCGCAGTGACGCTGTACCCGGTGCTCTGGGTGGTGAAGCTCGCGTTGTCGCCCACGCAGACGCTCTCGATGAGCGCGAACCCGTTCCCCGAAGCGGTCACGCTCGATCATTTCCGCGACGTTCTCGGCTCGACCGATGCGCAGGGCCGCTGGTTGTTCGGCCGGCAGCTGCTCTCCAGCATCGTGGTGAGCGCCGCGACCACGCTGGTGGGCCTCACGCTCGCCGTCACTGCGGCGTACTCGCTCTCGCGGTTCCGCTTTCCGGGCAAGCAGTCGGGCATGCAGCTGCTGTTGATCACCCAGATGTTCCCCGCCACCCTGATGCTGGTGCCGCTCTATTCGATCCTGCAGACCCTCGGCCTGCTCGACTCGATCGGCGGCCTGGTGCTCGTGTACGCGACGTCTTCGCTGCCGTTCTGCGTGTGGATGCTCAAGGGCTACTTCGACACCATTCCTCGAGAGCTGGAGGAAGCCGCCATCATGGACGGCGCTTCACCCGCCCAGGTGTTCATCAAGATCGTGCTCCCGCTGGCCCGGCCTGCGCTCGCGGTGACCGCCTTGTTCAGCTTCATGCAGGCGTGGAACGAGTTCATTCTCGCCGCGACGTTGCTCAACGACACCGCTCGATTCACCCTGCCGGTCGCGCTGCAGCGCTACGTGGGTGAGTACAAAACCGAATGGGGCCACTTCGCCGCGGGCGCGTTGATCATCTCGGCGCCGGTGATGGCCTTGTTCTTCGCCCTGCAGAAGTTCCTCGTCGGTGGCCTCACCGCGGGGGCCGTGAAGGGCTGAGCGCGCAGGTTGTGCGAGGCGCCTGCAGGTCTTGCACCGGCTGCGCCGCCAAACGCCCGAAGACTCCCCGAAAGCAGTGGCCACCGTCTTGCTGCGCCCCCACATGGAGGCACGCCATGGCGACTTCACAGGGTCCGCTCTGGTTCGTCGGCAAGGTCACTCTCATCTCGAGCGTCGCGTATCTGTTCGCCGGAGCGCTCGCGTATCAACTGCTCACCAAGCGTTTCTACGTGGGTGACGACGCCATTTTCGCGACGTTCTTGCGGAGCGAGTCGAACCCCGCGGAGTGGAGCCACGTGATGCGGTGGCAGTTCCCCATGCTCTTCGCGCGGGGCCTGCTGATCTCGCTTTCACTGCTGCCTTTCCACGAAGCGCTGTGCTCGTTCAGGCCACCGAAGCGGGTGTTCGTGTTGTTCACCCTCTTCTTCGTGCTGCTGCATCTGGCGGCGGCGGCGCCGAGCCCGAGCAACCTCGAGGGCCTCGTCTACATGCGACCTGAGCTCATGGGCGTCGTCCCGTTTCTCCTCACCCAGCCGGAGATGATTGGGCAGAGCCTGCTCTTCGCCCTGGGCGTCGGTCTCTGGGCCTGCCGGCAGCCTTCCCCAAAAGGAGCCGTGCTAAACCCCAGCCCGTGAAACGGATCCTCGCGCCCGCTCTGGTCGTTGTGCTCGCTGGTTGTCCTGAACCGATGCCGATGCCCGACGGGGGATCGAACCCGGCACCGATCGTGACCTCCCTCACGCCGGTCACCGGCCCCATCGCAGGCGGTACCTCGGTCACCATCAACGGCACGAACTTCGTCAGCGGCTCGACGGTGACCTTCGGCGCGCTCGCGGCCGCCGCCACCTTCGAGAGCGATCGCCGCCTCATCGCCGTGACGCCTGCCTCGAGCGCGGGCGTGGTGAGCGTGACGGTGACCAACCCCGGAGGTCGCGCCAGCACGCTCGCCAACGCCTTCACCTTCACGGGCACCACCACGACGCTCACCATCACCGAAGCGATCCTGCAGAACCCCGCGGACACCACCGACACCAGCGGCGCTTCGACCGTCAGCGTGCCGGTGATCGCGCACGTGCAGGTGCCCACCGTCACCAACGGCACGGGTCAGGGCACGGGCGTACGCGCGCAGGTCGGCTTCGGCACCACGGTCGGCGCCACGCCGGTGGTGGCCGACTTCACCTGGACCGACGCGGTGTACCTGGGCGACGTCGATGGCCCTGTCTCGGGCGACAAGCTGCGCGACTCCTATTCCGGCTCGGTGTCGTTGCCGTCGCCCACCACCGGCACGCAACTCATCTATTTCCTCGCCGCGCGGTTCTCAGTCGACAACGGCCAGACCTGGACGATCGCGGACCGCGACGGCTCGGCCAATGGTGTGCTCACCACACAGCTCTCGCGCGTGACGGTCGCGCTCGCTTCCGTCGAGTGGTGCAAGCTCGGAGGCGAGGTCGTCGAAGCGCCGCCCACCGTTGCGCTGCGCGGCAGCGCGATGGGCCCCCTCGTCTACGGCCAGGTCTTCAAGACCGCGGTCACTTCACAGGCCGGTGCAGGCGCGGGCATCAAAGGCGCCATCGGCTACGGCCAGGCCGGCACCGACCCCGCCACGTGGACCTGGGTTGCCGCCGCCTTCAACACCGACACGGGCGGCGGCCAGAACGACGAGTTCCAGGCGCAGCTGCCCAACCCGGGCGATGGCACGTACAAATACGCGTTCCGTTTCAATCACGCCGATGGGCCCTGGTCGTATTGCGACGCTGATGGGCTCACCACCAACGGGTTCACCGAAGCCCAGGCCGGCACGTTGACGGTGCAGCCGATCGGCGTCGACTCCTGCGTGTTGCAGTTCCCTCACGCGATCACCAGCTACGAAGGCCGGCAGAGCGACTTCGTCTACGGCCGGGTGTTCGTGGCCGGCCTCACGGAAGCAAACGGAGCGGCCGCTGGCATCGAAGGTGAGCTGGGCTACGGGTCCGCGAGCACGCCTCCCACCGACGCCTCGTGGAGCTGGTCTGCGGGCGCCTTCAACATCGACGTGACCGGCGGCGGCGAGGAGTACCAGGCGCGTCTGACCGGCCCTGCTCCGGGCAGCTGGGCGTACGCGTATCGCTTCAGGGTCTCCAGTGGCCCGTGGACATACTGCGACAAGACGGGCTCGACCGACGGGCTGCAGCAGAACGAGCTCGGTGCGTTGACCGCCGCGCCCTTCGACGTGACCAACTGCGTGTTGGAGAGCACCAACGCCTTGCAGACCGTGTTGCCCAACGCGGTGAGCCAGCCGTACACCGTGTTGATCAACGTGCCGACGCTCACCGAGGCCATGGGTCAGGGCACGCCGCTCTCCGTGCAGCTCGGCTCGGGTGCACCGGGGAGCGCTCCCTCCACGTGGACCAACTGGACGGCCGCCTCGTACACGAGCGACGTGACGACGTCTGATCGCTACTCCGCCACGCTCACCGCACCCTCGAGCGTCGGCTCAGCCGCCGTCGCCTACCGGGTGCAGGTCGGCGCGAGGGCGCCTGTGTATTGCGATCTCGATGGTTCGCAGAACGGCTTCCAGCTGGCGCAGGCAGGCCGGCTCAGCGTGGCGAGCGCGCTCATTCAATCGTGCCGCCTCAGCACCGTGTCTGCGTTCTCGCTCGCGAGCGGTTCGTCGCTGACCGCCACCGCGCGCACCTTGATCCCCGGTGTCTCCAGCAACGCGGGCGCTTCACCCGACCTGCGCATGCAGATCGGCACCGGGCCGGTGAACGACAACGCCTCGACCAGCGCGTTGTGGGGCTGGAAAGAAGCGAGCTTCTCGGGCGACGTCGCGGGCGATGACGAGTTCACCCTCACCGCGTACCCCGCATACACCGGCGGCCGCGCCGTCTCAGCGCGCGCGTCACTCGACGGCGTGATCTGGACCTACTGCGATCTGAACGGCTCGGATGTCGGCGGCTACGAGGTGAGCCAGCAGTACGACGTGACCGTGACGAACCACGCCGAGTTCGACTTCTGCAACCTCCAGGCGCCTGCGACCGCCGACGGCGGCTCGAGCATCTACGGGCAGGTCTACGAGCCCGGCCTGACTCCAAACGCAGCCACGCCGTTCATCGCGCAGCTGGGCATCGGCCGGGAGACGGAAGATCCCGGCTTCGCGTGGAAGTGGCAGCCGGCGACCTTCAACGTGATCTCCGGCAACAACAACGAGTACCAGAGCGCCCTGCCCACCGATGGCGGCGTCGGGCTGCGCTACGCCTTCCGCTACAGCCTCGATGCCGGGGTCTGGTGTTACGGCGACCTCAACGGCTCGCAGAACGGCTTCTCGGGCGGCGCCAACATCGGCCTCATCGAGTAGCGGAACCGATCCAGAAGGGCCCGGCGTCGAAGCGCCGTGCTTACGCTCCTCTCTCTGGTGCTGGCGGCTGAAGCGGGCAACCCGCTGCTCGACTATCAGCGCGCACGCACCGAGCTGGAGAGCCGAAGAATCGAGCTGGCGGCCGAGTTGAAGAAACACCCGG
>JANODF010000996.1:0-5813 GCA_031412555.1 Archangium sp.
CCATGCCCACGATCACTGACCGCAAGCTGGCCACTCTGTACGCGTCGTTCGAAGCGCAGAAGCGCACCAACCCGAACCTCAAGCTGGGCACTGATCAGGCGCTTCAAATCCTCGCCGAGATCGGCGATCGCAGCGGCTGGACGGCAGCCAAGACGCTCACCGAGCTCAAGAAGCCGGGCGTCTCGCGTGATCAGCAGGTGGAGATCGCGAAGAAGGGCCTGTCGATCGCAGAGAAGAAGGACCTCGCCAGCATCCTCGACGCCGGCACCGTGCCGCTCGAGCCCTCGGCCAAAGACTTTCTGGGTGCCGTGCTCGGCCGTACCACGCCCCCTCCGGGCCCCACGCCCGGTGGCGAAGTGGGTGTGGCGAACTTCAAGATCAGCACCGATCAGGCGAACGGCATCTCGGGTCTGACCAAGGCCGGCGCGACCATCGAGGCGATCAACCTCACCACCGCCCCCAGCGGCCGGTACCACACCGACGACACCTTCGTGATCGGCAAGGCCGACGCGACCGGCAAGTTCACCGGCGCCAAGCTGCAAGGCGACATGGCGATGAAGGAAGGCGACGTCATCCGCATGCGCGCCCGCTACGCCGATGGCACCACCTCTGACTGGGTGAACATCAAGGCGAACACCGCCGAGACCGCCGACACCCGCAACGCCCAGGTCGCCGTCTTCCGCATCGGCCTCACCGCCGGGGCCAACGGCGCCATCAACGTCGAGAACATCAACGGCAGCCGCCAGATCTCCGAGCCCGGCGCCAGGGTGCAGTTCACCAACGCGCGCACCGGCGAGAAGCAGGTCGTCGTGCTCAACGGCGAAGGCACCTTCCCCGCGGGCGTGCAGCTCAAGGGCAAGGCCGGCGACACCTTCGCGGTGGCCGCCTCCGATGGCACCAACAACACCGACTTCCGCACCTCGGTGGGCAACGTCTCGGTGCCGGGTGGCACCACGGGTGGCGACGTTCTGCCCGACCCCGCGCTCCACAAGGACGAGATGAACGCGGACGGCACCCCGAAGTTCGGCAAGAAGCTGTTCACCGGGCCGCTCTTCGCCGACGGCGTGAAGGCCGGTGACGCGCAGCAGGGGCAGATCGGCAACTGCTACTTCCCCGCCGCGGTCGCTTCGATCGCGCAGATGAACCCGGACCTCATCCAGAACATGGTGAAGGCCAACGGCGACGGCACGTACACCGTGACCTTCAAGGAGCGCGACTGGGCGACCGGGCGCACCAAGGACGTTGCGGTGAAGGTCGACGGCGAGCTGTACGCGCGCTCGTACGGCGGCCCGCTGTACGGCCACAGCTCGAACAGCTCCGAGCCCACCAAGATGGAGATGTGGTACCCGATCATCGAGAAGGCCTACGCGCAGTGGAAGGGCAGCTACGACGCGATCGGCAACGGCGGCTCATCGGCTGACGTGTTCGAAGACTTCACGGGCGCGCAGGGCCGTTCGACCAACGCTGCGGGCAACCCCGACAGCGTGTGGCGCACCATCACCACGGCCATCGACGCGAAGAAGCCGGTCGCTGCGGGCACGCACGATGACGGCGGGCCGGTGAACTACACGAACACCGGCGTGTTCGGCGATCACGCGTACTCGATCCTCGGTTACGAGAAGGTCGGCACTGATCGCATTCTGATCATCCGCAATCCGTGGGGCGAGTCGGAGCCCGCGGGCAACGGCGCCAACGACGGCGTGTTCAAGATGAAGCTCGAAGAGTTCCAGAAGCTCTACGACAACGTGATGACCACGAACTGAGCGGGGATGTTGGAACGAAGCACGTTGATGTGGTGGTCTGAAGGGCATGACCATCCCCACCGTGCTTCGCGGCGTCGTCCTGTCCACGCTCCTTGTTGGCTGCATCGCCTGGGCGCGCTCGACCATCACCTCGCCTGCGGGCTGTAACTCAGAGTTCGGTGCGGGCTCAGGCGCGGCCAAGGCGTGCACGAAGTGCGTGAAATCGGGCAAGACCTACCGGCTGCACCCGAAGAACAAAGGCTCGTGGACCTGCGAGTGAGCAGCGGCAAGCTCATGAACCTGTTCAGAACCCCGATGGGTTTGCAGTGAAGACCCTGGAGGGAGATTTGCTCATTCACTTTGGTGAGCGACTGGTCCCCGTGTCGGACCAAGACACGTTGCCAGCGGGGATCTGCAAGTACGGCGATCCAAGGGTCAGATGGCCACACCTCAAGGCCCTCTCTGAGGCGACCAGAACGGGATTCGGGTTCCTCGTCGTTGATCGTCCACCCGTTCTCTCGATGAGGTTGCCCACGCCGATCTTGATGGGCTTGGGTTCTGTCTCCTCGAATTGGCCACGCTGACCCGTATCAGCGACCGACAGCCCTCTCCCCGACCCTCTCCCCCTCGGGGAGAGGGAGAGCGTTGCGAGAGAGTGAGAGTGCGCGTCTGGCTTGTTCTTACGGCTGAACGGCGGCCAGCGCGCGCATGGCCTTCTCGATGTCGCTCTGCTGCGGCACCGACGCCAACTCGAGCGGATCAGCCAACCCGATGCCCGGCAGGAACTTGCCCGCCAGCAGCTTCGGCGGCGCGAGCAGCTTGAAGAACAGGTCGTCGACCACCCGGCGCACCAGGTGCTCACCGAAGTTGGTCACCTCGGTGTCTTCGTTCACGAACATCACCCGGCCGGTCTTCTCCACCGACGCCTTGATGGCTTCCCAGTCGTACGGCCACAACGTGCGCAGGTCGATCACCTCGGCATCGATGCCATCCGCCGCGAGCACTTCTGCGGCCTGGGCACACAACGGCAGGGTGCGGCCGTAGCTCACCACCGTCAGCTGCGAACCCGAACGCACCGTCTTCGCCTTGCCGAGCGGAATCGAGACGTCTTCCAGCGCAGGCCATTGCGGCGTCCACTTGGTGCGATCCCCCAGCGGTGCGTCGATGAGCTTGCTGAGCGCCTTGTCTTCACCCGGCTCGCCGGGAATCAGCTCAACCCCACGGATGCGCATCAGCGCCTTGGGGATCATGAACATCACCGGGTTCGTCTCTTTGCAGGCCGAGAGCAACAACCCGTACGCGTCGAGCGGGGTCGAGGGCATCACGATCTTCCAACCCGCGATGTGGGTCGCCGTCGCGTCGATGGAGTGCGAATGGTAGATGCTGCCGCGAATTCCGCTGCCGACCGGCGTCATCACCACCATCGGCAGGTTCCACTGACCGTTCGAAGACCACTGGGTGTTCCCGGCGAGCTTGAGCAGGTCGATGGTGTTGAAGATGTAATCGCAGAACTGAATCTCGGCGATCGGCTTGCCGCCGGCCATCGCGATGCCCATCGCCGCGCCGATGATGCCGCGCTCATCGAGGGGCGTATTCCAGGTGGTCTTGAGCCCCTGGGTGCAGGTGAACACGCCGCCCAGCGGCATGCCCACGTCTTCTCCGAAGATGTCCGTCACGCCGAGGTTCTCTTCGGCGAAGTGAAGGGCCATGCGTACTGCCTGCGCCATGTTGGCCATGGGGTCGTCTCGTTCTGAAAGAGGTTTAGAAAATCAGGCGAAAGGATCGCGGCCGGGCTCGCCGTGGAACACGTGATCCCAGATGGTGCTGCCGTCGGGGAACGCTTCCTCTTTCACCGCGCGCGCGAGGTCAGCCAGCTCTTCGGTGTAGCGATCACGAACCGCCTTGGCCTGCTCCCTGGTGAGCATGCCGGCCTTCTCGAGCTTCGCTTCGAACACGGTGATGCAGTCGGCCTCGTTGGTGGCGAAGTTCGCGCCCGACGCCGAGGAGTGCCCGTAGAGCCGCGAGACGCGCGCTTCGACCAGGTACGGCTTGCGCTCGGTGCGCACGTACTCCATCGCCTCTTTGAGCTCGAGGTACGCGGAGATGGGATCGTTGCCGTCGATGGTCTTGGTCTTCATGCCGAAGGCCACGCCACGATCGCTGATGCGCTCCACGCCTTGCGTCTGCTCGTACGGCGTCGAGATACCCCAGCGGTTGTTGGTCACCAGGATCAACACCGGCAATTCCTGGCCGGGCCGGCTCGACCACACCAGGCAGCTGGCGAAATCGCCCTCGGCCGTGCCCGCGTCACCGCCGGTCACGATGCTGATGCCATCACCG
This sequence comes from Archangium sp., assembly GCA_031412555.1. Classification (GTDB taxonomy): domain Bacteria; phylum Myxococcota; class Myxococcia; order Myxococcales; family Myxococcaceae; genus Archangium_A. The sequence goes on from JANODF010000996.1 coordinate 4,083, forward strand.
CCGAAACGCTTCTGAACCAGCGCCGTGCCCGGGGCCATCGCGTACTGCACCTCGATGGGAGAGCTGACCGGCGTGATGTTCCACTCCTTCTTGGAGAAGTGACCGGCGAAGTTGCGGCCGCCCGAGTACGGGTCGGTGGCCGTGTTCTTCATCTGGCGGATCGCGCCCAGCGGCTCTTCGCCCATCGCCAGCAGGGTGGCCGACTGGCGATAGTGGAAGTGGAGGTAGTCGAAGGCCGGGCCCATGCCCTTCTTGATCAACAGGCCGAGCGGCACGTTGAAGGCCTCTTCACCGGGCCCGCCGATCCAGAAGTAGCCGTGACCGGTCTTGTACATGGCGATCAGGCGCTCTTCGAGACAGCGCGCCTTCACCATCGTGTCGTGCATCGACAACAGCAGCTTCTTGTCGAGCGGCAGCTCCTCGGAGTGCGTCACCAGCGCCTTGAAAGGCTTGGCCGCCGCCTTCGCCGATTTCGCCGGGGCGCTCATCTTCTTCGCGTCACGAGCCATGGATGCCCCTGCCTTACACCTAAATCGGCGCAGACTGATCCACAGAAAGACCGGGGGCCCCCGGCCTTACTTGTAGAACTTATCGCTGAGCTTCAGCAGCTCGTCTTCGCAGTTGTCGATGCCACGCAGCGTGTTCGCCTCGTCACAGGCCTTCTTCACGCGGCTGACGGCCTTCTCGTAATATTCGGCGCGTTCGGAGTCCTGACGCATGACGCTGAGCATGTCGTCGAGGGTGATGTCGATGCGGCGCGCCCGTTTGCGATCGCCAATGGTGACGTCGTCGAGCACCGCGTCGCGGTCTTCTTCGAGCACCGGCTCGCCCGCGTCGACCTCCTCGACCAACGAGGGGTCCACCGCCACCGGATCTGGGCCCGGGTCTTTCTTGACGTCGACCGGATCGACGGTGGGGTTCACCTTCGGCGTGACCAAAGGCGGGTCCACCCGCGCCAACATGGGGTTCTTCAGGGGCCCATCAGTCTTGGGGGGCGGCTTCTTCCCCACGGCCACCGGCACCACGGGCTCCACCGGGGCGGGCCACAACACGTAGGTCAGCACGGCCGCGAACCACAGGCCCACCACGCCGCCCAGCACCCAGGGCCAGCGGCGGCTCACCTTGCGCTTGAGATCGGCCACCTGCGCCGAGACCGCCAGCTCGCGGGCGCGCTTCTTCTCGCCACCGGTCGCCTGGGGATCGTCGACCACCGGCTCGATGGCCATCAGGCTCATCTGGGTGGTGGCGTTGCGCATCTGCTTGGTGGCCGCGCGCAGATCGGCCTTCACCTGCACCGCGTCGGGCCGCTCACCGGGCTCCTTGGCGAGCAGCTTGAGGATCAGCTCGGAGAGCGCCTTGGGGATCTCCTTGTTCAGCTCGTGGGGGATCGGCGGCGGCGAGTGAACGTGCTTCTCCATCACCTCCATCGGCGTGGTGCCGATGAAGGGGAGCTGCCCGGTCAACATGTGAAAACACAGCACGCCGAACGCGTAGAGATCGGCCGGAGGACCCGCGGGCCGGCCGCGCGCGTGTTCGGGCGAGATGTAGTCGGGCGTACCGGCGATGCGGGTGACGTTCTGCTGGCTGCGGCGCGCGAGGCCGTAGTGGAGCAGCTTCACGTAGAAGAGGTTGGCCTCCTTCACGAGTAAGTCGTTCGCCGGCTTGAGGTCGCGTTGCACCACGCCCGCTTCGTGCGCTGCACTCAAGGCCGAGAGCACCTGCTCCAGATTG
>JANODF010000997.1:0-1883 GCA_031412555.1 Archangium sp.
CAGCCCAGCGACCCGCCTGACCAGCAAGCATCACACTGTCACAAGGTGTTCCAAGGTGTTCCGCGTGTTCCCCGATATCTATCAATGACTTAGCCGGAACACGAGTGTGCCTGACTGGTGTTCCGCCGTGTTCCGGACCAACAGCGGAAACACCTGGAACACGATCTGAAATTGTAGGTGTTCCAGCAAAACCCGCGGAAATCTGCGGAGGAACACCCGGAACACCCGGAACACGCAGATCAGGCAATGACTCAAGCCAAGCCAGTGACAGATCAGGCATCGTCGCCTCCGAAAATCGCTGAGGTGACAATGTAGACTCGTGTTTTGCCCATCCCTGGCAGATTGCGCGGGATCGAGTATTTGCCCGCGCTATCGACTTTCAGCATGCCGCGCTCGGCCAGCGCGCGGGCCACGCGCGATGCATCCATTCCCGAGCAGATCTCGTTCTTCCATGCCTCGGGCAGAATGAGATACTCGCGTGCGCCGTCAACGATGTCCCAGAATCCTGCACGATTGATCACGCGCTGGTCCGGTGCATTGATGTCGCGTTCGACGGATTCGAAACGTGACGAACCGTGAGCCTCAAGGAAGCCACGAACCCTTGAGTAGGCCTCCCGATCTTCTGCTGCGCCTGCCCCGCCGCGGCCTGCCAACCATACACTGAAGATGTTCGCCGCTGCTCGACTGGCCTCCCCGGTCTGCCATGGCAGAATGCCGATCCGAGCGGCAATCTCGCCAGCAGTGGCAATCAGACCGAAACGACGTGCGGCGCGCTGAACCTGACCATTAGCCCCCGCCGGAACCACGTTTTTCGTAAAGTCCAAAATGCCCGTTTTCAGCGCCTTCTCAAATGCGTCGATATGTCCGGCAATGTGCGCGAGGAATGCTGGCCCAGCCACCCCGTAGCACCTTGTTGTGCCATCCTTGATGGCGCGTGCGAGCGCTTCGGCGCTGGGGGCGTCATGAAGGGTTTCAAACAAACCATATCCTGCCTTGGCGTCAGCCTCGATGTCGAGAATGCGGACTTCCTGCCCGGCGGCCGAACGGCGCCCACCCCGGCTATCACGCCCCGCAAGCTCGGCGAGGCTGATCTCGCCGGACGACAGGAACATCACTCGCCAAGCGGCTGACGAGCGCAGAGATCCTGACCGACTAGCCCGCGATTTACCCGAACCATTCGCGATCATGTAGGCTACCGAGCCAGCCTCCTTAGGGTCAAGCTGGCCAATTTCGTCGAGGCAGAGCAGCGTTTCGTTGTGCAGCACGCAGACGCCCTCCAAGCCGTTGCTGGTTGCCCGCCACTGGCGAACATAGGCTGGCGGCCCCCAGGCGCTGGCCGCAGCGCCGAGAGCCGTTGACTTGCCCGTCGAGGAACCACCACGAAAGTGCGCGCCACCGCCCTCTTCGCCGATAATTGAAAGGAGAGGACCGACGAAGGCTGAAGCAAGCGCCAGCGCCAGCCGACTATTTCCTACGCCATATCTCGCGACTTCATCCTGCCACTGCTTCAGGTCGCCGGACGTGCGGTAGTTGTGATCGAACGCGGACGGGCCTTGATAGATCACCCTGTGTGCAGGCGTGTCGCCGATCGTCCGGTCGGGCAATGCAAATGCGCCATCTGCCCAGCCGACGCCCTCGACGGCACGGGCTCGCGTGTCGATTTTGACCGAAGCGAGGAACTCCAGCAGTTTGCCACGCGCCTTAGCTGAGGGGCCAACGTAGCAACCACGGTCCAACAGATTGGAGCGAATTTCTGTGCCGTCACCGGCGAGAAGCGACAAAGGCATCGCCCACCGATGCGGCCGACCGTCACTATCATCCCAGGCGAGCAGCAAGCCCCATGAAGATCCCAGATTGTCGCGGGTCTGCGCGAGCACGTCGAT
>JANODF010000998.1:0-1820 GCA_031412555.1 Archangium sp.
AAGCAACTCGCCCGCGAACTCGGAGACCTCGGCGAAATCGTTCTGTCCGAGGGCTGGGACTACTGCGACTTCCAATGGTCTATCCGCGATCCCAGCGCGAAGACGTCCGATTGGGTGGCCCAGATGCACATCTACGCCGACGAGTCGGGCACGCCGGAGTTGGTCGCCGCGTTCCTTCAGCAGTACCTGGAGAAGTTCCACCCGCGCGGTTGCCTCTCGTTCTCCTGGGCAACCACGTGCTCGAAGATGCGGCCCGGCTCATTCGGCGGCGGCGCAGCCTTCGTGACGGCGAAGCACATCGAGTTCCTGTCGACGCGGGGCTGGGCTGAAGAGCAGGCCGAGAAGCTGGCCGCGTAGGCGTCGTCAGTCGAACTACGCGGAAACGAGAACGCCGTACTTCGCGGCCATCTTGTCGAAAAAGTCGGCGTGCTCCTGATCGTCCTCGAGCCCCTCGAGCACCTCCTTCTCTTCGGGGGTCATCAAAGGCTGAAGCCGCTCAGCCATCTTGTAGCGGCGCTCCAGCTCTGGAGCGAATGCTCCCAAGCTGCCGCCTGACGACAGATCCTCAATCTCGACCTTGGATTTCTTCGGCATCTACGGGCTCCTTGACCGGCGGATCTAGCTCCGTGGCGGTTCTCGCAGCAACTCAGTCCCGTAGCCCCCCTGTCTCACCACCATCACCAACCGCGCCGCCCGGCGCAGAGGCACAACCATGAACGCAGCTTTGAAGAGCATCGTCACCGCGTTGAACACCGGCGGCACTCACCTCGGAGATGTTTCCTGGTGGAGCCTCACCGACGCCGCCATCAGCCGCAGCGACCTCGAGTCGAAGTGGAAGCAGACGGGTCTGCCGCATCAACTCCTTCCCGAGCCGACCACTGTGCAGAAGGCGTTCAAGCTCGCTGCGAGGGAGACGGCGGTCGGAATCGGCGATCGACTGATCCGGCTTGCAGTCGATGACGAGGCGACTGTCGTGTTCGCCATCGTGCACGAGCAGAAGCATGACGACGGAACCCTCTCGTACACGCAGCAAGCAAAGGTCACGCTCGATCTTCTGACCGCAGCTGTTGGCACCGACGACCCGACGCACGACCTTGTCGTCTCCATCAAGGCGCGCTTCGCGGAGCTGCGCGATACCTACACCACCGATGACGTCAGACGAACCATCACCCGCGCGCTGCAGTCGATGAGCGCAGTTCTTCTTCGCGAGAATGGGGGCGTCTGGTGGGTCCCTTCGGTTTACGCCGACTCGATGCGCAGGCTGCAGGGCGCCATCGAGTCGATGGGCTCGTCCCGGTTCTACTTGCTGCCTGTGCACGATTCCGCAGACGCGCACCGCACCCTCGGCGACGCAGCTTCGAAGTCCATCGAGTCCGAGCTCACCGAACTGAAGGCCGAGGTCGCATCCTTCCTCGCGCAGCCGCCCGAGCGCACGTCGACCCTCGTGCGGCGGCTCGATGCGTTCGACACCCTCAAGGCGCGGGCGCAGCTCTACCGCGACGTGCTCAACATTCAGGTCGTCGACCTGGATCGAACCCTCGACGGCCTGTCGGCCTCAATCGAGAAGCTGCTCAACGCGAAGCACGCAGCCTGACACCGGCCCAAACACACCGAGAAGCGGACCAAGCGGACCAACCGGCCCAAAGTCGCTCTTCCGCAAACCCAACCCCGCGTATTCAGACCCACCGGCGCGGCGAACCGCCCTTCCGCCCTTCCGCCGTTCCGCCCTTCCGCTGGTCCGGTGCACGTGGCCCGTTGGGCCGCTCACCCTCAGCACCACCGCAGCCAGCGGCCTGCCGTAGCGGCCCGGCTTCGTCACC
>JANODF010000999.1:0-2012 GCA_031412555.1 Archangium sp.
ACGCCGCATGCCGAGAGGCGTTGAGCAGTTGGTGGTCAACTCGGTCATTGTGAGCTGGTGAGCGGCGTGCCGTTCGCCGTGATGCCGCGAGGCGTTGAGCACGAGACGGTGGAGCCGGAGACCGGCAGCCGGTGCTCGACGGTCTCGTTCACTGTAATGCCGAAGAGCATCAGCACCGCCAGCGAACTCGTCGACCTCACCGCCGGTGCTTGACACCAGGAGGCCCAGTTCGCGAGCCTCCGCCTGTCGTACACACTGCAACGGGGGTTCCAAACATGGCTGCAAAGGCGAAGTGGTCGCTGTCTGATCTGCCGCGCGTCGGACGGGCGGCGTTGGCGTTGGCGCAGGAGAACAAGGCAGCGATCGAGCCTCGTCTCGAAGCGGGTTTGCTGGATGGCCTCGCGGCCGATCTCGACGCGCTCGATGGCAAGCGCGCCGCGGTGCCTCTCGCCCGGGAAGGTCTGCGGGAGGCCACCCGCAATCAGGACGGCGCGGCGCAAAGCGCGCTCGAGTTCCTCAGCGCCGCCCGCGGAGCGGTCAGCCGAAGTGGCGCAGCTGCTGCCCAACGCGCTGCGTTCGGGCTGAAGCTGAAGCTCAACCCCGGCAAGGTCTCCAGCGTGGTCTCCGCCCTGGAGGCCTTCATCGATGGTGCTGCGCGCTACCCCGACGCCGCCCGCGGTGCGGGGCTGCTCACCGCTGACGTCGATCAAGCGCGGGCACTGCGCGGCGCACTGGTCACCGCAGACGCACTTCAAGAAGCGAAGAAGGAGACCCGCAAGTCGCCCACTGCCGAGCGGCTGTTGCTGCAGAAGCGTGTGGAGAAGTCGATCGACTCCATCATCAACGCCGGCCGGCTGGCCTTCATCACCCAGCCCGCCATCTCCGCCCGCTTCAAGACGCTCGTCCCCGGAGCTCCCAAGCGTCCCGCCGGGCCTGTCGCTGTTCCCGCCTGACCACGCACCACCCTCGACCTCGCTCGTCACCAGTCCGCACGAAGGGGCGCACCAGCCACCGTGGCTGGTGTTCTCCCTCGCGCGAGGCGGAGAGCGCTCGAAACGACTGATTCACGCTTCGCCGCCACTGGATCACTTCCAGCTTCGTTGCGTCGAAACGACGCCCGCTTGCGCACCCTGTTCGCTGGCGGCCGAACAGTTTCCGCTCCAAGGCGTGCACTCCCGGAATGAAGGGGTTCAGCGGTGGAGCCCGCCCATGCACCCACAGCTCGCCTCGCCAGCTCAAACGGGCGGGGGCGCTCTGAAGTGGCCGCTCCGCTGCAATACCCCTCCGGCCCGGCGCATCTGGCGTCGGCTCACACCAGGAGAGCCAACATGAATTGGGATCAACTGAAAGGCCAGGCCAAGCAGGTCGGCGGCCAGATCAAACAGAAGTGGGGAAAGCTGACCGATGACGATCTGATGCTGCTCGGTGGGAAGAAGGACGAATTCCTCGGGAAGGTCCAGGAGCGCATGGGCATCTCGAAGGAAGAAGCCGAGAAGCAGCTGGACGGCATGATGGCAGGCTTCGACACCAAGCCGCCCGCGCCCCCGCCCAGCCACCCGTAGTCGCTGACGCAACGGCCGCGCGGCAACCTACGAAGCCGCGCGGCCGGCGATTGCCTCCGGGCGAAGAGCGCTCGTGGTGGGCGTCGACGGAGGCCTTCAGTTGTTCGTGCGCTGACTTCAGAGATCGAGATCGGCGCGCGACGAGACGACGGCCTTCCACCGGGCCATCGCACCGGCACGTTCGGCTTCGGGGCCGTCGGCGAAGAAGCCGAAGTTGTCCCCGAAGGTGCGGGAGAGCTCTTCGATGGCCGACAAGCGCAGGTCGAAGTCTTCTGCGTCGAGCGCTTCCACCAGCCACTCGATGCGGCGCAGGTCGCGAGCGCGCGCCCACCAGGCGGTCCACGCCGAGGGGTTGGTGCCGAACCCCGCGCGGGTGATTTCTTTGAGCGCATCGGCGGCAGACTGCGAGCAGAGATCGTCTTCGCTGCCGGTGAGGTTGATGAGGCCCTC
>JANODF010001000.1:0-5517 GCA_031412555.1 Archangium sp.
GAAGGCGTGATCACCGTCGAAGAGGCGAAGGGCCTCGAGACCACCCTCGACGTCGTCGAAGGCATGCAGTTCGATCGCGGCTACCTCTCGCCGTACTTCGTCACCAACCCCGACCGCATGGAGGTCGAGCTGGCTGACCCTTTCATCCTCATCTACGAGAAGAAGGTCTCCTCGATGAAGGATCTCCTGCCCGTGCTGGAGCAGGTCGCGCGTTCGGGCAAGCCCTTGCTCATCGTCGCTGAAGACATCGAAGGCGAAGCGCTTGCCACCCTCGTGGTGAACAAGATCCGCGGCGTGCTCAACGTGTGCGCCGTGAAGGCGCCCGGCTTCGGCGATCGCCGCAAGTCGATGCTCGAAGACATCGCCATCCTCACCGGCGGCAAGCTGATCGCCGAAGATCTCGGCCTGAAGCTCGAGAACGTCACCCTGAACGACCTGGGCAAGGCCAAGCGCCTCAAGGTCGACAAGGACAACTCGACCATCATCGACGGCGCCGGCTCGGAGAAGGACATCCAGGCTCGCGTGAAGCAGATCCGTGCGCAGATCGAGGAGACCACCTCGGACTACGACAAGGAGAAGCTGCAGGAGCGTCTGGCGAAGCTCGTCGGTGGCGTGGCCGTCATCAACGTCGGCGCTGCGACCGAGACCGAGATGAAGGAGAAGAAGGCTCGCGTGGAAGATGCACTCAACGCGACCCGCGCGGCCGTGGAAGAGGGCATCGTGCCTGGCGGCGGCGTGGCGTACATCCGCGCGCTCAAGGCGCTCGACGGCATCTCCGTCACCGCTGAAGAGAAGTTCGGCGTCGACATCATCCGTCGCTCGGTCGAAGAGCCGCTGCGCCAGATCGCGGCGAACGGTGGCCTCGAAGGCTCCGTGATCGTCAACAAGGTCAAAGAAGGCTCTGGCTCGTTCGGCTTCAACGCCGGCACCGGCGTGTTCGAAGACCTGATCGCCGCGGGCGTCATCGACCCCGCGAAGGTCTCGCGCTGCGCTCTGCAGAACGCGGCCTCGGTCAGCTCGCTGATGCTGACCACCGAAGCGATGGTCGCCGAGCGTCCCCGTGAGGACAACGGCCCGTCGATGCCTCCGGGCGGCGGCATGGGCGGCATGGGCGGGATGGGGATGTAAGTCGTCCCCGTCTCACGCTGCTGAACAGCACCTCGGCCTCCGATCTCACAAGGATCGGGGGCCGTTGTGTGTCGTGAGATCCTCTCTCCCTTTGTGGGAGAGGGTCAGGGTGAGGGCGTTGTCATTCCCGGGCGGGGCGTTATTGCTCAGCCCATGAAAGACGTCGTCATCTACAGCACCGAGTACTGCCCCTACTGCCGCCAGGCCGAACGTTTCCTCACCGAGAAAGGCGTGGCGTTCAAGAGCATCGACGTCACCGACGACCAGGCCATGCGCGACAAGCTGGTCGAGCTGAGCGGAGGCCGGCGCACCGTGCCGCAGATCTTCATCGGCGGAGAAGCGATCGGCGGCTACTCCGACATGATGGCGCTGCACCGCCAGGGTGAGCTCGAGGGCAAGCTGCAGGCCTGACCAGCAGTCAGCCTCGAGGCCCTCACCCCCAACCCTCTCCCAGAGAGAGCGTTGAAGTAGGCGTCTCGACTGCCCATCACCGTTCGCCCCGAGAGCAGTCGAGGGGCTACTTGCCGCGCGAGGCAGAAGTGCTCCCTCGACTGCTCTCGGGAGGACCGGTGGGATCAACCCTGCAGGCGGAGTCCCCTTCTTCAACAGCCTCCCAGAGGGAGAGGGAGCACTCAGCCCAGGCGCACGTCGAGCACTGCGCCAGAACGCGTGGCGAGGCCCCGCAGACGATCTTCGACGATCGCCCGTTCGTCCCAGAGGAGCGCTTCGTTGGGCATGTAGAAGGTGCCGCTGTCGCCGATCGAGCCACGCACCGCCCAGCCCAATGAAGGCGCGCAGTCGAGGCCACCCGAGTCACCCGCAAGGATCAACGTTCTGGGCACCCAGCGCAGGGCCGCCAGCGCACTCTCGGTCTGCGGAAGCAGGTTGAGCGAGGTCACCAGCATGCCGCTGACCACCTTCGCCTCGAGCGCCGCGCCGATGCTCAACGCCCGGGTCTGCAGCTCGACCGAGCCCGGGCCCACCGCATCGCCCAGCGCCGCCCCTCCGACGGTGGCATCGAGCCGGTAGGATTCCGCGTCGACCGTGAGGAAGAGACCGACCGTGGCCGTCTCGCCCAGGGTGCGGAAGTGGGTCTTGAGATCGTCGACCGCCAGCGCGCCCAGGTACTGCCGCTGATCGTCAGGCTCCAGCCGGCGGAAATGCGCCGTGTAGGCCTTGGGGTTGAGCCCCGCCAAAGCGGGTGTCAGCAGCTCGCGCACGCGGCCTTATGGCTCGAAATAACACTGATTTCAACGGCTTGAATCCTGACATATCGGGAGGTGCCCAACCCCTGTTTGCCATGGTACTCATGAGGGGAGTGCCGGCCTTTTTGCGGTCCTCCCGACACAAGATCCGAGGCTGCCGCAAGGCTCCCGGGGGCGTGCTTCGCAGGAGGAATGCTGAACAGGCCGGCACTCTTTTTTTCTAACCTGCGCGCCTTGATGCGTTCACCTCTGCTGGTTTGTCTCTGCTTGGCGCTGATCGGGTGTTCCGCAGGCATCACCAGGACCATCCGGCCGCCGGAGAGCCCCCTGCGCATCAGCGCGGTGGTGATCACCCCGGTGCGCATCACCGGGGCACAGGCGCCGGGCTGGCGGCGGTTCGAACTGGCCCAGCGGCAGGTCGACGTCGGGCTGCGTGACTGCGGCGACCGCCTCGCCTTCGTCGGGCCGTCGGAGGTGCAGATCACCCGCTGGGAGGAACCGGGGTGGTTGGGGAACACCGCCGTGCCGCTGCTGGCTCGTTCTGCGCTGCCGGTGGATCAGGCCGTGTTGATCCGCACCACGGTCGAACAACGCCTCGCTTCGTCGACCCAGGAGCGGGAAGACGACAAAGGCCGCGCGAAGGGCGGTGTGGCGAGCCAGGAGACAACGTGGCTGCTCACGGTCGAGCTGCTCCACCCCTCGAGCCGGCAGATCCTCGCGGAGCTGAGCGCCCAGGTGGTGATCGACCCGTTCGCCGAGCCCACCGGTGAAGAGGAGTACGACGACGCGGCGCCGATGACCCATCTGCTGGAGAGGCTCACCCTGGAGGCGCTCCGCATCGCCCGCCGCTGGGAAATCGAACGGCCGGCCGCCCGCGACTCGGGGCTCACCCTCGCCTTGTCACCGGCGATCACCGCGGGCCAACCCGACGCCGCGGCCGCTCAGACCGACGCCTTGCAGGCGGAGATCTGGATGCAGGCGCGGGCCCGTTTTCTGTCGCCCTGGCTCAGTGACGGCCAGGCCTCGAAGCTCGCCCGCACGGGGCCTTCGCTGCTGGTGCTCGCCGCACCCGGGGGCGCTTCGGTGCAGCCGGGCGACCTGCTCCTCTCCATCGACGGCCAGCCGCCGCTCCCCCAGGTGCTGGCGCGAAAACGGCTCACCGGGGTGCCGGTGGAGGTGCGCGTCGGCCGCGGTGGGAACGAGCGGGACGCGGTGATTCCGTAGGGCTAAGGTCTGGGCCTCATGGTTGAGACCACCGAATCGGTGACCATCCCGGGTGACAGCATCACCCGAGTTCCCATCCGCGAGTGGACCGTCGAAGTCATCGGAGGCCCCGACAAGGGCAAGTCGATCTCGGCGCTCTCGGGGCTGATTCGCGTCGGCTCCGACGAGGGTAACGACCTCGTGCTCACGGACTCCACGGTCAGCCGCAAACACCTGGAGATCGAGCGCACCTCCCGCGGGTTGTTGCTGCGGGATCTCGGCTCGCGCAACGGCAGCTTCCTCGCGGGGCGGCTCACGCTGCAGGCCTTCGTCGAGCCGGGCGACAAGATCGACCTGGGCAAGACGCGCCTGACGGTGAAGCAGAAAAGCAGAGAGACCGAGGTCGAGCTCGATGGCGGTGAGCAGTTCGGCGATCTGGTCGGCGTCTCCGAAGCGATGCGCATCATCTTCGCGGAGCTGCGCCGGGTGACCCGGGAAGACGTCACCCTGCTCATCGAAGGCGAGACCGGCACCGGCAAGGAGCTCGCTGCGCGCGCGGTGCACGCCTACTCGGTGCGGCGTTTCGGCCCGTTCCGCGTAGTCGACTGCGCGATGCTCTCAGAGGCCGCGGCCGATCGCGAGCTGTTCGGCCCCGACGGCGCGTTCACCACCGCCCAGGGCGGGATGATCTTCTTCGACGAGGTGGCTGAGGTGCCGGCCGCCGTGCAGCCACGCTTGCTGCGCATCCTGGAGAGCAAGGAGCTGCCGGGCGGCAAGAAGCTCGACGCGCGCATCATCGCGGCCACTTCACGCAACCTCGCCGAAGAGGTGCAGCAACAGCGGTTCCGCCAGGAGCTGTTCTTTCGCCTGGCCGTGGCGCGGGTGCGGTTGCCCCCGCTGCGCACGCGGAAGATCGACATTCCGCTGCTGGCCAAACACCTGGTGAAGGGCCTGTCGACACCGATCGATCTCTCGCCGCAGATGTTGTCGCTGCTCGAGGGCTACGACTGGCCGGGTAACGTGCGCGAGCTGCGCAACGTGCTCGAGCGGGGCGCGTTGATGCAGGCGACGGGAAATTCTTCGTGGCTCGAGCTGCTGGTGCCCACGGATCGAAGGCCCGATCGCACGTCACTGCTCGAGGTGGCCGTGCGCTTGGCGTACCACGAGGCCAAAGACCGGGTGCTCAACGACTTCGAGAAGCACTACTTCGCCGAAGTGATGAAGCAGTGCGGCTACGACATCAAGCAGGCCGAGGAGCGCACCGGGCTGTCGATGCAGTCGCTCTACAGGTTGCTCAAGAAGAACGGCCTGCGTTTGAAGGACCTCAAGAACGCCGACGGCCTCGGCTGAACCGAGATCCCCTCTCCCTCTGGGAGAGGGTCAGGGTGAGGGCGGTACCACGTCAACTCCGCTTCAACGGAGGCACACACCATGGCGACCCTGAACATCACCTACAACGGCCTCTCGGCTGACTACGCGCTCGAGCTCGACCACCACGTCTCCGACGCCGACATCCGGCGCATCGCGATCGAGGTGGTGCGTTCGGGCAACGTGCCGGGCCTCGCCCTGCCCCACCTCAACGACGCCGCCTTCGACGCTTTCGTGGTCGATCGCCTGCAGGGTGGCCACCGGATCTACCTGCGCCCGAAGGTGCCGTTCGGAGCGTGACTTCAGTAAGGGGCTCCCATGCGCATCGTCTTCTGCGGTGTGGGAGCCCTCGGTTCGACGGCCGCGGTGCTCTGCCGCAACCTCGACGCCACGCTGGTCTTCATCGACTTCGATCGGGTGGAGTCGAAGAACCTGCTCGCGCAGGCCTACGTGAAGCAGTCGGTGGGGAAGAACAAAGCCGAGGCGCTCAAGCTGCAGCTGCTCAACTTCTACGGCGTGAAGGCGGAGTCGTTCGGAGTGCGCGTGACGGCCGATATCGACGGCAATCAGCCGATCTTTCAAAGCGAAGTCTGCCGCATCAGCTCCGCGTCGC
>JANODF010001001.1:0-3485 GCA_031412555.1 Archangium sp.
ACGCGCACGTTTGCCCAGAGCCAGTCGGGGCGAAAAGGGGAACCGCTCGAGCTGCTCATCGGAGACAGCCGCCGCCTTCGCGAGCTGGAGCGCTGCCTGGTGGAGCTCTCGCCCTCCCACGCAGGCCTGCGCGTCGAGCTGCTCGCGCCCCTGGCAGAGCAGTACGCCCGCGACGTGTTGACGGTGCAGCCCTTCGGCAAGCTGGAGCAGCTGCTGCGAATGATGCAGGGCGTGGTGGACAACCTCGCGCGCGAAGGCGCCTCACCGAATGCGGCCCTGCGGGTCGCACGGGACGAGGTGGAGCGCCGGGTCACCAGCTACGCCGAGGGGCTCACCGCGCCGAAGGTGGTCGCTCCCGACGCCGCCAAGATCCTCAGCGGTGAGCCGTACACCTTCTACCGGCAGCAGCTCTCGGCCCACGCGATCGAAGGTGATCTCAACGCGCTCAAGAGCATCGACGACTTGTTGCGATCCGTTGGCGCCGTGCCGCTGGCTCCCGAAGCGCGCGAGCTGGTGGCCAACGCCGAGGTGCAGTCGTTGGGCGTGCGAGTGCGCTACCTCTCCACCTGGTGGGCGCTCGTCGAGGCCGCGTTGCCGCTCGACAAGCTGCGCTCGCCCGCTGACGCCGACAAGGCCTTCGATGGCCTTGTGAAGAGCCGCTTCCCGTTGCTGGTGACGCGTGAAGGCGAGTTCGTGCGGCTCGGTTCGGCGATCGCGCGTTTGAGTCATGAGAGTGGTCAGCGCGCCGAGGTCATTCGTTCGCTGCTCGATGAATCGAGGAAGTGCGAGGAGGCCTTCTCGCGGTTCTCCCGGCGGTTGATCGACACCCGCACGCCCCGGCGGTGAGCCATGACGGTCGATCGGTTCAACCAGCTCAAGGACCGGCTCGACGCACTCCGCGAAGGGCGCCCGCCTGCGCTGGGTTTCTTGAGCCGGGCGAAGATGATGTTCCTGCGCGACGACGGGAAGGTCACCCTCGAGGCGCTTCGTGCGCTCGACACGGAGCTCGAGCGGGCCGGCGTGCACACCGTGGCCGATGCGCGGCTGCTCCGGGAGCTGGGTTCGGCGAAGGGCAAGCTGGGTGCGCTGAGCGTGGGGTTACGCGCCCGCGCTGATGCTTCACTGACCGAGTTCGAGCTCGCCCTCGCCGAAGCGGAGCGCATGGCCGCGCTCGAGGTGATCCCGGCTGACCTGCGCTCGACGCTCGAGCTCGACTTCCGGCGGCTGGGCAGGGTGGTGAAGGTGTCCGCCGTGTTCGACGCGGCCAACGTGCCGTTCGAGATCTTCCACCGGCCTCGGACGACCGATCGGCTCGCGCCCACCAGTGCGCGGCTCGCCCTCGCCGAGTTCTTCTCAGAACGGGCGCAGAAGCAGACGGGGGACACCGCGCAGAAACGGCGCGATCTCGATCTGGCGTACGAGATCGTGCTGCGCATGGGCGCCGACGCGAAAGGGGATCGCGATCGTTCGCGGCGGCTGCGGCTCGAGCTGGGGGCGGCGCGGGAGCGGGTGAGGGCGTCTCCGGCGGTGCGTTCGCTCGATGATCTGATTCGCCACGTGCGGCACTCCGCCCGGCGCGATCCGTCGACGGCGTGGCGCAGCCTGCGGGCGCTCTACGAACGGGCGATCGAAGCGGGTGACGCCGAGCTCGCGCAGACCGCCAGCGCGGCGCTGCTCTCCATCAGCGAGAAGGGGGCGCTCGCTCCCGCGGTCGATCGGGCCGAGGCGATGCGGTCGATCGGGTGGCGTGATGGGCCGCGGGACCTGGCCACTGAACGGCTGGCTCCGGGTGGGCGGAAAGGGCTCGATGATCAGCTCGCCTCTGAACTGGCCAAGCTCGCCTTCGAGCTCGACGACGACGAACGCAAGGCGTTGGAGCTGGCGGCGGGCTGCGCGCGGTACTTCGACGTGGAGGACTCCCTGTCGGAGGAGATCGTCGAGGCGGAGATTCGCAGCAAACGCCCGGTGCAGAGGCGCGTGCCATACCCCACGCAGTTGATGACCTACGAGCCCACCAACTCGCTCGATCAGCTCAATCACTTCGTGCTCGATCACCCCGGCTCGTTGGTGCTCGACCTCGCCTCGGGCCGGCAGATGGTGCGCGCCTACCTGGAAGAACAGCCTCCCCCGCGCCCGAAGAAGTCGCAGAAGACGGCGGTGCGGGTCTACGTGCTCGATGCGTCGGGTTCGATGCACGGCTCGCGCGCGCGGTTTCGCGACGCGATCCTGGTGTCCGAGCTCAACGCGATCCGCGTGAAGGCGAAGGCGGGGCTGCCGTTCGACCCGCTCTATTTCTCGTTCTTCAACGACGCGCCGACCGAGCTGGTGCGCATCGACAGCGGCGACGCGGCTTCGCGCCACATCGACAAGTTGTTCCGCGAGTCGCCGGCAGAAGGGCAGACCGACATCTCGCTCGCGTTGGTCTCGGCCTTCGATTCCATCGGCCGGGCGCGCGGTGAAGATCCCTACCTGGCGCGGGCCACCGTGGTGCTGGTGACCGACGGAGAAGATGGCGTCGAGCTGGAGCTCATCAGGAAGACGCGAAGGCCCTACGAGGGCCTGGAGATCGCGCTGAGCTTCATCTCGCTGGGTGAAGAGAACCCCGACCTGCGGTCGCTCATCGTCGAGCAGCGGGATGCGGGCGGTCGCGCGTTCTATCACCACGTCTCCGATGCCGAGATTCAGCTCGCGCGCACCGACTTCGACTCCGCGTGGCGAACCTTGTTGCCGGCCGACGTGGCGGTGACCAGCGACGCGCTCGAGAAGCTGGTGCCTCACCTCGAGGCGCTGGAGGCGATCGCCCAGGGCCGGCCGGTGCACAAGAGCGCCAGCCAGGAGTCGCAGTTCGACGCCCTGTTCCCCGAGACGCCGCGCGCGAACGCCGTGGCGCCGCCGCAGCTGCCCCGGGTGGTCGACGTGTTGGAGGCCATCGCCGAAGCCGTCAGCCTCGCGCCCACGGAAGGCCGTCGCGCCGAGGCGGTCACGCTGCTGACGCACCTGCTGCAGGTCTACGGGATGCCGTTGCCCAAATACCTGGAGTGGGTGCAGGTGCCCGAGGTGCGGCTTCAGAAGGCGGTCGCGCGGATTCGTCTGGTCTGCTGAGGTCCGCGTCCGTGTTCGGGTTTTTCAAAAAGAAGCCGGTGGTCTCGAAGTCGACCGACCCGCTGGCGGTGTTCGACGCGGTGATCAGCTCGCTCGATCGGCAGGGCGCTGAGGTGCGGAAGTCGGCGGCCACCTTGCTCGCCCTGCGCGCCGAGCTCGCCCGCGATGAGCAGAAGTACGAGAAGCGGGTCGGCACCACGAAGGAGAAGCTCGATCGCGCGCTGGGTGAACCGAAGATCGAGAAGACGCTCAAGCGGGATCTGTCGGAGGCGCAGCAGCTGCTCGAGAGCACGCGCGAGGCGCACGCTCAGGCCGAGGCCAACGCGAAGTTGTTGATGGATGCGGCGGAGGATCTGTCGCGGCAGTTGGCGGAGCTGCAGGAA
>JANODF010001002.1:0-4912 GCA_031412555.1 Archangium sp.
TGGCGCGTCCGCGACATCGTCGCCCACATGGCCGGTGTGAACACCGACATCGGTGGCGCCTCGGCCGACGGGCGCCGCCATCTGGCCCATCGTCATGGAGCGCGGAACGATGCACCCCGAGGCCAGCGCCAGGACACAGCACAACCAGGTTCGCATGCGCGCCATGCTACAAGCTCGCGCGCCAATGACACGGAGAACTGGAGATCCCCTCGACCCCGTCGTGGCCAACGACGAACAACGCCTCGAAGCGAGCCTTCGACCGGCCACCTTCGAGGACTACGTCGGTCAGTCGCGCGTCGTGGAGAAGCTGAAGATCTACGTGAAGGCCGCCAAGGCGCGCGGCGAGTCGCTCGATCACTGTCTCTTTTCGGGCCCGCCCGGCCTGGGCAAAACGTCGCTGGCCCACATCATCAGCACCGCCCTGGGGAGCACGCTGCACGTCACCTCGGGCCCTGCGCTCGAGAAAAAGGGCGATCTCGCCGGCCTGCTCACCAACCTCGGCCCCCGCGACGTCTTGTTCATCGACGAGATCCACCGGCTCTCCGCCACCATCGAGGAGTACCTCTACCCGGCGATGGAGGACTTCCGGCTCGACATCACCATCGACTCCGGCCCCGCCGCGCGCGCGATGAAGATCGATCTGCCGCCCTTCACGCTGATCGGCGCCACCACCCGCACCGGCCTGCTCACTTCACCGCTGCGCGATCGCTTTCAGATTCAGGAGCGCCTCGAGTTCTACACGCCGGCCGATCTGCAGAAGATCCTCATCCGCTCAGCGCGCATTCTGGGCGTGAAGCTGGAGCGTGAAGGCGCAGAAGAGATCTCCTCGCGCGCCCGCGGCACGCCCCGCATCGCCAACCGGCTGCTGCGCCGCCTGCGCGACTTCGCCGAGGTCGAAGGGCAGGGTGTGGTCACCCAGGACCTGGCCGACAACGCACTGCGTCGGCTCGACATCGACGCCAGCGGGCTCGATCACATGGATCGTCGAATCCTGCTCACGGTGATCGAGAAGTTCGGCGGGGGCCCGGTCGGCGTGGAGACCATCGCCGCTGCAGTGGGAGAAGAACGGGACACCATCGAAGATGTGTACGAGCCCTACCTGCTTCAGGAGGGCTTCATCCACCGAACGCCCCGGGGCCGGATGGCGACCCTCCATTCCTACGAGTACTTCGGCAAAGTGGCCCCCAAGCGCGACACTCAGGGCGACCTTTTTTGAGACCATGACACGCGCGTCGTGCGAGCTAACCTCTCAGAAACGCGTCAGCTTTGTCATGAACGGCAAAAAACAGAGTGGTGCATGAATAATCCACTCAGCAATTCCGCGAGGTTTTTGCTCACCAGAGCGCGCATTTCATGGCATATCGGTTGCTCAACGCGCCGCATCACGCTGGTCATTCGACCGGCAATCAGAAGGGCGCGAATCACCATGGCCGGCGCTTTCGAGCAGCGAACACTTCAAAGGGCGGTCGTGGTCGAGGGTGTGGGGCTCCACAGTGGCTCGAAGGTCGTTCTGCGACTTCTTCCCGCTCCCGCCAACCACGGCCTCATCTTTGCCCGTATCGACCTGCCCGGTCGACCCACGATCCCAGTGAGTTCCGAGTTCGTAACGGACACCTCGCTGGCGACCACCCTGGGCCTCGGTAAGGCGAAGGTCGCCACCGTCGAACACCTGCTGGCAGCGCTCTCCGGTCTGGGCATCGACAATCTCCGCATGGAGATCGACGGCCCCGAAGTGCCCATCATGGACGGCAGCGCCGCTCCGTTTGCGATGCGCATGTCGGAAGCGGGCATTCGCCACCAGGGCGAGCCCAAGCGCTTCCTGGTCATCAAGAAGACGGTCACCGTGACCGATGGCGACAAACACGCCACCTTCTCGCCCTCCAAGCGCTTCCGCATCGACTGCACCATCGACTTCAAGCACCCGCTCATCAGCGACCAGCAGTTCACGCTCGAGTTCAGCGATCGTTCGTTCATCCGCGAAGTCGCGCGCGCGCGTACGTTCGGTTTCCTGCGTGACGTCGACAAGCTGCGCGCGATGGGCCTGGCGCGCGGTGGCTCGCTGGAGAACGCGGTGGTGGTCGACGACTTCTCGATCCTGAACCCCGAGGGGCTGCGGTTCCCCGACGAGTTCGTGCGTCACAAGTTGCTCGACGCGCTGGGCGACGTGGCCCTGCTCGGCCGACCGGTGATCGGTGCGCTGACGGTCTTCAAGACCGGTCACGCCCTCAATCAGAAGCTGGTCGCGAAGGTGCTGTCCGATCCCTCGAACTACGAAATCGTGCCCGCCTCGCGCGAGCGCGTCTCGTCGCACGAGCTGGAATACGACGATCTCGCTCCCGTGCTGGCGCCCTCCGCGGCGTGAGCTGCTGGTAGGGTTCATGCCGTGCTCATACGCGCCCAGGCCCTGTTGTGGATGGCGCTGCTCTCGAGCTGCACCTGCCGCGATCCCAACCTCGAGCCGGTAGCGACCTTCATCCGCGTCGAGCCGGAGCAGATCGACTTCGGCCGGCTGGTGGTGGGCCAGTCGACCTTCAAGACCATCGACGTCGTGAACTCGGGCAAGACCTCGGTGGAAGGCACCTGGGCGCTCGAAGGTGATGGCTTCTTCAGTGACGACGGCACTCCCACGCGGGCGGCGGTGGGCTCCACCCTGATGGGCATCCGCTGTGCGCCGCAGACGGTGGGCGTGTTCGACGGCAAGTTGACCATCACGCTTGCGGGCTTCCAGCCCATCGTGGTGCCGCTGGCGTGTGAAGGCGTGCCGGTGCCCGAGTGCATCGCTTCAGGTCCGTGCCGCGTCTCGTCGTGGGATCTCGCCGCGGGCCGCTGCGTGGAGGTGGATCAACCGGACGGCCTGAGCTGCGAAGCGCGCGATGTCTGCTTGCTGGGGGCGAGCTGTCACTCCGGCCGTTGCGAAGGCACGCGACGAGATTGCGCTGACGGTGACCCCTGCACGGCCGACACCTGCCATCCCACGCGCGGGTGCGAACACTCCGGGCCCATCGCGTGTCCGGGTGAAGGCGCGTGCCGGGTGGGGCGTTGCAACCCGGGCGTGGGGTGTGAGCTGGTCGACGCGGACGACGGCGTTCCTTGTGGCCCGATGCGCACCTGCTTCGCGGCCGACGTGTGCATCTCGGGCGCGTGCGTGCGGCGTGATCCACCCAATGGGTTCGAGTGCATCGCCAGCGGGCCCTGTGGTGATGCAGGGTACTGCGTCAACGACGTGTGCGAGCCGACGCCCTTGTCGACGCTGGAGCCCACCTGGCGCGTGGGCGATCTTCAGCCCGACGGAGGGGCCCCGCCCGAAGCCTGGAGCGATCTCTTCGCCAACCGCGACGGAGACCTGACGCTCTCGAGCTACTTCTTCACGCCGACCCGCATGCAGGCGAACCGGGCGACGCCGATCAACGTCGCGTCGTCTTCACGGCGCTGCATCGATTGGCTCGGCTGGGTGGTGTGCGGTGACATGCCGGTGCTCACCGCGATCGACGCCACCACGGGTCAGCTGGTGTGGACCTATGCGGGCGTGCCGCAGGACATTCCCCAGTTCGCGCCGCCCGCGGAGTACTTCCTCGCCCGCCTCGCCGTGCTTTCGGAGAACGAGCTGCTGGCGATGTTCGAGTCGCGCACCCTCAGCTCAGGCATCGACAGCCGCTGCCGCTATTTCGGGATGGTGGTGCTCAACCGCCAGGGGCAGGCGCTGCGCAGCCTCTACTTGAACGACCCGATCTTCTCCGTCTGCGATCACCCGCACAGCTACGGCGTGGCGGTCGACGCGCAGTCGAACATCTACCTGGGCTTCACCCCGAGCGGCGTGGACAACCCGGCCACCAGCCTCACCGGCACCATGCTCTTCAGCTACACGCCCTCGCTTCAGCTGCGGTGGCGCCGCTACGACATGACCCTGGTCGGCGGAGAACTCTCGGTGGCCGATGGGCTGCTCTTTCAGGAACGCAGCCCCGAGGTGCGCCAGGCGCAGTCGGGCAATGTGGTGGCCACCTTGCCGGGCCCTTTCGGATGGGGCGTGGTGGGCGACTCCACCGCGATCTCCCCGCGCGTGGGATCCCGGGTTCTCGACACGCTCTCCACGGCCAACACCATGCCTCGCTGGCAACGTTCGTTGACCGGTGAGCTCGGCCGCACGCCGCTCACCATCGCCACCTGGGCCTCGGCGTGGGGGCCGCGTGACGTGGCGCTCGCCTTCACTTCGGACGGCACGCAGGTGCGCATCGAAGCGACCGAGGTGCTCACCGGCGCCGCTGCGTTCTCCTGCCCCGTCAACTTGCCGGAGCTGCCGGCGATGACCGCGATGACGCCCGGGGGCATCGGGGTGATGCTGGGCACCTCGCCCGTCGGCATGGGCTGGCCGCGGTGTGATGACTGCGATCCCCGCTACGCCCGCACGCGCAGCAGCTTCGGGTGGATTCCGCTGCCGGGCCTGACCCCCTCTGCCGCGCCCTGGTCGGGGGCGTGGGGGAATGAAGGTCACTCGCACCGTGAAGGCCGCTGATATCCTCCCGCGCTGACGATGGCCGAACTGGAGTTCATTCTCGAGGCACCCGAACGCGGTCGCGTGGTCGCCTTCCCGTCGAAGTCTTTCATCATCGGCTCTGATGATGCGTGCCAGCTCTGTTTCAAGTCGGAGCTGATCGCCGCCCGTCACGCCGAGGTGGTGAAGGACACGCGCGGTGAGTGGTGGGTTCGCGATCTGGTGGGCACGGGCGCGGTGGTGGTGAACGACAGCCCGGTCCTCGATGAACGGTTGGCGGCGGGGGACAGGCTCAGGGTGGGGGATCTGGTGATGACCGTGCGAGACAGCGGCGTGAACGCTCACTCCCGGACGCGTTCGGGTGAGCAGCCCATAACCGATCCAGAGATGACCGAGCTCCAGCCCGAGACGGTGATCGACAAC
>JANODF010001003.1:0-7245 GCA_031412555.1 Archangium sp.
CGATGCGAGCCCGCGCGATCCGATTCATCCGACGCCGGATGATCCGCAAGCGTGGCGTGAGTTCACCGTGGAGACGCTCAACCCGTACCTGCTGGCGCGACGCGACTACAAGTTCGATCCCCGCGCCACCACCGCGGCTGCCGTGGGGCTGCCGGCCGCGGGCGTGTTGACCATGATGGGTTCGCTCTCTGCGTTCCCCCGTGAGCGGGTGAGAGCCGCGCGGTTTCTCGAGATGTTCGCCTGCTCGAGCTTCAGCCCTCCGCCGGCCACCGCGATGTTCCCGCCGTACACCGGAGACCCGGCCACCGGCGGCACCTGTCTGCACTGTCACCGCGCGCTCGACCCCGCCGCGATCTTCTTCAAGCGCTGGGACTTCGGAGCAGGCAGCTACTACGTGCCCTGGCCCTTCATGCCGGGCATCGGCCGGTTTCGCATCACGCCGGCGTGGGTCTCTGGCCAGTACCCGCACAGCGCCGCGGACAACTCGCCGGGCTTCCGCTGGAAGAACGCGTTCGTGCCCGGCACGGTGATGACGCCCACCACGCCCGCCGAGGCGATGACCAACGCCGAAGCGCTGCTGCTCGACACCATGCCGCCCAGCTACTCGCTGCTCGGCGCGACCAGTGACGGCACCATGGGCCCCCTGGGCTTCGGCAAGTTGTTGATGAGCTCGGGTGCGTTCGACCAGTGCGCGGTGCGCAAGATGTACTCGCGCTTCGTGGGCCGCGAGCTCGACCCCGCAGTCGAAGGCGCCTACCTCGACACGCTCACCAGGGAGTTCGTGGCGCGGGATCGCAAGCTGAAGCCGTTCGTGAAGTACCTCTTCACCCAGCCCGAGTTCCGGAGGGGTTTGTGAAAAAGCTCCTCCTGATGGCCGCGCTGGCGTTCGCTGGTTGCGAAGGAAAACTCGGAGGTCCGTCGGGGCCTGCGACTCCTGTCGAGCCCGAGGCCGACGCTGGATGTCCGCCGGAGGGGAAGAACGACGAGATCAGGGCGGCGCTCGCTCCTGCGTGTGCGAGCTGTCACACCGCTGGCAACAAGCCGTACTTCGCGTCGCTCGACGCCTTCGAGAACGGGCTCGTCTACGACCCGAAGTGGGTGAACAAGGATGATCCGGAGAACTCGGGGCTCATCCTCCTGCTCCTGGGCACCGCGCCCGGCAGCTACCCTCAGATGCCGCCCGGTGAGCCGTACACCGCGTTGGAGGCCGATGGCCGCGCGAAGATCTCGCTCGCCGACTTGAAGGCGTGGATCCGCGACCTGCCCCCGCGGGGTGCGGTGAATGATGGGCCTTCACCCGAAGCGTTCACGGTGCGGCGCCTGCGCGCTGACGAGATGATCCTCTCGTTGATGGATCAGCTCGGCCTGAGCCCGGCTGACTTCGTCGACACCGCGCGGCCGACCTGGCGCGACGAAGCGTTCACCGTGCGCGGTGGCCGGCTCTTCACGTGGCCCACCGACTGGGCTCCGGGCATTTCGCAGCAGTACATCTCCGACAAACGGGCGACCGAGCGCTACGAGACGTTGGGCGGCGCGGTGATTCTGCAGGGCCGCAAGAATGACGTCGGGCTGGGGCCTTCGTCGGTGCAGACGTTGGTGCAGGTGAGCCAGGCGTGGTGCCGCATCGCGATCGAGAAGACGGGGAACACCTCCGTGCTTCGCCACGTCACGCTGGCCGACAAGAGCGCGACCAAGTCCGTCGAGATTCGCCAGAACATCGCCAGCCTGTCGTTGCGCATGCTGGGCGACGTACCGAGCGATGCCGAGATCACCGAACTGTACGAGCAGGTCTACTTGCCCCTCGAGCCCGCGAGCACCAAAGCCGCGTGGACCGGCGTGTGTGCCGCGCTCGTTCGTCACCCCCAATGGCTGAGCTACTGACCCATGAATTCATCACGGCGAACGATGTTGAAGTGGGCCCTGGGTGCAAGTCAGGTCGCGTTGCTCGATCGCTTCGGGCTGCTGCGTTCCGGCGTGGCGCGCGCGGCGAGCCCTGATGCCCCGAGCCGGATCTGCGTGATCTACGTGCCCGGCGGTTTCCGGCCGCAGTACCACTTCTGGCCGATGGAGGACGCGGACGTGGAGTTCTGCGTGCCCACGCCCGGTGGTTTTGCGAGCGAGCCCATCTTCTTCCGCAAGGAGCAGTTGGTCGATCTCGGCCCGGCGAACGGGGCGTACAAACCGCTGCGTGTCTGGCAGTCGTGGGACCCGATGAACCCGGCCAATCGCGCGGCGGGGTTCTCGCCTTCGATGTACGGCTACCAACACTTCGGTCTCGCTGATCAGGTCGCGGTGCTGCACGGGGTCGATCAAGGCACGGCTGATCACGCGAGCGCCTTCGTGTCGGCGATGTGCGGGGTGGCCAGCCCCGACTTCCGCGCGCCGGCGTTGCACTCGGTGGTGGCCAATCATCTGCACTCGCGCTTCGCGTCGACGCGGCCGTTGCCGTTCGTGGTGGTCACCAGCGAACGCGGAATGCCGGTGGCGCAAGGGCTGCCTTCGCACGCGGCTCCGGTGCGGGTGCCTTCGATCGAAGCGCTCACGCCGCAGATGTCGGACGACTCGACCAAGAACCCCTGGTGGACCGACTTGAACGCACGCACCGAGCGCCCGGAGACGAACGCGAAGGGTGACTCGCTCGGCTCGATGCTCAAGACCACCACGCTCGAGCAGCACACGCTCAACCAGCCGGGCAAGTACCTCGGCCGCTCGAACAAGAACGTCGACTCCTTCCTTGAAGGGCTGCACGGCTCGTTGCGCAGCGTGAGCCGCGTGCTGGCAGCCGACGTGGTGTCGGTGCTCGAGGCGCAGAAGGGCATCGACTCGCTGCTCACCAACCGGCCCGCGTATCTGTCGAACTACCTGCCCACGCCGTTCAGCTACACGTTCGGCGGCGCGAACTTCCACATGACGGGGCTCGAGCCGCGTTTCGACATGGCGCTGCGGTTGCTCAAGTCGGATCTCACCTCGGCGGTGCACATCGGCTTGTCGCCGCTCGACTTCGATACGCACTCGGGGCTGGGGCACGCGTTCAGCTGCGCTCACGGGCGCGCTCAGATGGATCTGGTCGCGCGATTCCTCGGTGAATTGAAGGCGAGTCCGGCGCCGGGTCTGCCGGGCAAGACGCTGCTCGACGACACGCTGGTGGTGGTGATGTCGGAGTTCGGCCGCTCGTGGGCGTCGCCTTCGAGTGGCGGCGGCTTCAACCTGCCGGATGATCATCACCCGTACACGAGCGTGATGTACGCGGGTGGCAACGTGGCGGGGAATCGGCAGGTCGGCAGTTATGACCGGCGCGGCTTCGGTGTTCCGGCGACGATCGTCGAGGAGAACAATCAGCCCGCCCAGCGCGTGCCCCGCTCAGCGGATGCCGTTGCGACGGCGATGCGCATCATGGGGCTCGACTTCCACGAGTTCTTCATCCCCGGCGGGTACGGCGAAGTGGTCGGCCTGCGGAAGAGTTAGTTCTCCCTCGCCCTGCGAAGCCGCACGGCTCCTGCTCTGGGATTAGGCAAGTGGTTCGCGCGTCCCCGCCCGTGACTTTCTCCCTGCAGTGAGAACCCCGCCTCTTCGACGGCCCCTCACCCCGACCCTCTCCCCGATTCTCAGGGAGAGGGAGACTGTGCAGCGATGTGCAACGCGCTGCACACAGTGAAGACACAAGCGCTCCACATCACGGGGCTCACGGGGTGGCCCCGCGAGTGAATGGCGTTCGTCCATGTTGTTTCGTTCTTCTCTGGTCTTGTTCTTGGTGTCGCTCGCGGCGTGCGGCCGGCCCCCGCTCGCAGAATCAACGCTCACCGTGAGCGTGTTGCGGCGCGATGCGCAGCTGAACAGCGTGTACGTCAGCCTCGAAGACGAGGAGTTCCCCTGCGGGCGCCTCGACGCCACCGTGACGCTCAACGGCGTGCTCCTCAACCAGACGAGCGATGGAACCCGGGACCGGGGCTCGCACCTCTTCATCCCCCTCCCGGGGTGCCAGCCGCCCACCTTCGAGCTGGAGCTCAAGACCGACGAGGCGCTGAGGGGCCCCTTCGAGCTGGTGTTGGATGCCGGTGGCGAACGCGTGATGGTGCGCAGCGAGGAGCTGCTGACGCTGGGCTACGCCGGCAACGCGCAAGTGCAGGCCGGCGCCGGATTTCGTCTCTTGCCCATCGGCACCTTCAAGGGCTTCGGCCTTCGCCAACTCGACCTCTCCGGCCCGGCCATCGAGCGACAGCCCGATGAAGATTCCGAGGCCGCTTCGCAGAGGTTCCAGTGGGAGGGGTGGGACACGGCCTTCGACGGTGAGGACCTGGTTGCCACCGTTCCCGCCGACATGCCCGCGGGCACCTATGCGTGGCGCGCGCAGTTCCTCACGATCCAGGTGCCGGTGCAGCAGTTCGAGGGCGTGCGCATCTGCGACGTGCGCCTCGGCCTCGACGTGAGCGGCGTGGTGACCGTCACGCGGTGAAGTGGTTCAGGTCGCCCCTCACCCCGGACCTCTCCCCGATTCTCAGGGAGAGGGAGACGGCATCTTGTGCTGCTGGTGGATGCCCAGGGTGATGACCGGAACTTCGACTGCCGGGGCGATCAACTCGTTCGCCACGTCGGCCACGGTGCGCGACCAGTGCTTCTCGAACTCCACGTTCATCAGGTTGCGCGAGGCCTTGCCGCGCTTGAAGGCAAGCCTCAGCCGGCGGAAGTACGCGCCCATCTCCTTGAACCCGCAAATCTTCATGCGCAAGGGCAGGGAGTACATGACGATCATCGCCGCTGAAGGCAGGCCCAGGTTTCCCCAGACGAAGGCCTGCAGCTCCATCTCACCGAGCATGTGCGTGGCGTACCCGGTGAGCACGTGCAGCAGGTCGTGCGTTTCGCGGTAACGCTTGGCCATGAACACCTCGTCGTTGTCGACCGGGAAGGTGGTCAAGAACGGGCCGATGCCGTTGTCCTTGAAGTAGCGGGCCAGCTCGTGGCCGAAGGTTCCTTCCGGCAGCTTGCCCAGTGCGGCCAGGTCGAGATCGGGGCCCTGCATGGTGGGGCGCTCGGCGAGCAGGCGCTGACCGACGGGGCTCGCCTTCAATTCTTTGACCAGCGTGCGGTGGCTGGCGCTGTCCAGGCAGTACTCGAAGAGCGGGCCCTGCACCGGGTCATCGGGCGCGTGCTCGAGGATCTTGAGGGCGGCGTAGCCGATCTTGAGACGGGTGAAGATCGATGCGTTCACGGGCCAGACCGCTGCGTGTTCAGCCATGAAGGGCAGGTTCCCAGAAGTGAACACTGCTGTCCACTTAGCCCCGGGCGCATAGTGTGTGGGTGATTCAGCGCAGCGACGCCGCACGCAACCGGGAGCTCATCGTCACCGCCGCGCGGCAGCTCTTCGCGGAAGAGGGCTTCGAGGTGTCGATGGACGCCGTGGCCCGGAAGGCCGGGGTCGGGCGCGCCACGCTGTACCGGAACTTCGAAGACAAACATGCGCTCAGCTGGGCCATCTGCGACGTGAATGTGCGCTCGCTGGAGGAGCTCGCGAAGCGCGATGGGAAGCAGCCCGATTCGTTCGTGCGGTTGCTCACCGCGGCCGTCGAGGAGAGCCTCGATTGCCATGCGCTCATCCCAGCGCTTCTGGCCCGGCGATCGTCGCCGCACCTGGAGAACCTCGCGCGCAGAGTGATCAAGTTGCTCAGTGCTGCGCTCAAGCAGGGCCAGAAGCGGGGTGAGCTGCGTGCGGATTTGCGGCCGTCCGACCTGCTCGAGATTCTGGGCATGGTGTTCTCGTCGGCGGTCACGGCGAACCATCGCGACCGGCGCAAGGGCGTGCGGCGTGCTCTCGAGTTGCTGCTCGAGGGCGTTCGGCCCCGCTGAAAGCAGCTACATTCTTTCGATGCTCTCGCGCCGATGGGCCTGCCTGGTTCTGTGCACCCTGGTCGTCGGCTGCGAGGAAGGACCTCCGCTGCAAGGCCCAGGGCCGGCGACCCCGATTGTCTTGAAGTCGCCTCCGGTGCACCCCGCGCCTGCGTCCGTGGCCGTCGTGGCTGCGCCCGCTCCGGCGCCTGCTCCCCTGACGCGTGAGGCGATGCAAAGCATGTTCGCCAGACGCGACCCATTCTGCGGGACGGGCGACCCCTGGGCGATGTTCGTCGGACGAGCCAAGACTCCGGAGGAGGTGACGGTGCTCAAGGCCTGGGCAGATGATCGAGCGCAGCCCGCCGAGGCGCGCATGCCGGCCTTGCAGGCGCTCGCTCGCGAGGAGAACCCGTCCCTGGTGCCGTGGTGGCGCGAGAGGCTCGCCGCCTCTGCCGAGGGGTCGCCGGAGCGGAGTGCGTTGTTGAACGGGCTGCTCACCGCGGGGGGCGCCACCACCATCGACGAAGCGTTCGCTCACCTCGGAGAGAACGATGAGGTCGACTGGCTGCTGATTCTCAGCGCCTCGAACGATCGCCTCACGGGTGCGGTGCCGCAGCTGCGCGCCTACCAACGCTCGAAGAAAGCTTCTCCGAAGATTCAGGCCGAGCTGACCCGCCGCCTGCTCTCTCTCGATCCCGCGGAGGCAGAGAGTGATGCAGACGCGCTGCTCTCCTCACCCGAGGACGAGAACCTGTGGGCCGTGATCAACGATGGCGCGAAGCCCTCCGTGGCGCGGCTCGAGAAGTTGCTGCCTCGGCTGGAGCGCAAAGCGGACGACCTTCAGGGCGAGCTGGGCGATCGCATCGCCTTCGATCTTTTCCATCTCCTCGAGGACGGCGATGCGGAAGCGGTTCGCCTGGCGGCCAGCTGGTCGTCGCCTTCAGCAGCCACCGCAGGCCTGCTCACGAAAGCGCCGGCCATCTCGTTGGTGCTTGCGCTCTGGCACCAGTCTCGAGGTGACCTCACCTCGGCGGTGCGGATCTTCACGCGCGGTCTCGCGAAGCCGCCCCAGCCCCCGACGGAAGACGGCAACTACGACATGTCGGCGCCGCAGGTGTCGTACGCCGGCTTGATGCTGCAGTACGCCTGCACGCTCGAGTCGACGGGCCAACGCGCGAAGGCGGTGTCACAGCTGCGAACGTTCGAGACGTGGGCGAAGCCGATCGAGCATGAGGTGAACAACCTGCTCGACAACCTCGGGTTCAAGGCGTTCTCGCCGTACTGGTGTTACCGCGGCGCTTCTTCAGAGCAGCTCGCCGCCATGCCCCTGGTGTTGTCTGCAAAGCGCAGCAAGACGAAGAAGGGATATCGGCTGGTGATGGAGACCCGCAACACGAGCGCTCGTGAAGTGAAGGTCCTGGC
>JANODF010001004.1:0-10485 GCA_031412555.1 Archangium sp.
CGCTGCTGCGCCATGCCCGCTGCCTTCCCGAAATCAGCCGGGGGGGCGAGGCCCTTCGGCGTCTCCACTTCGTTCGAGCCCGCGGCCCAGCACAACCAGCTCAACGCGCTCCAGTCGGCCCGGGCGAGGCGCAGCAACGAAGGCAGATCGGCGCCCGCCACCTCAGGCACCTCGTCGAAGTCGACGGTCTGGGTCTCCCCTTCGTCGTCGAGCCATTCGTGCTGCCCGCGCTCCAGCTCCACCGGGCCATCGGGCAGCAGCCGGCTCAGATCAGGCGGCACCGCGGGGTTGGCGGGCGTCACTTTTTCCAGCACCGCCGTGCGCACCAGCTGAAGCCGGGTGGCGTACTTGAGCACCAGGGCCTGCAGCTCCACGAGAGACCGTTCGGGCTTCTCGGGCACGTCTTCGAAGCTGGTCTCCGGCGTCTCGAGCGCGGGCCCGAACGCATACGAAGGGAAGACGCCCTTCAAGTACACCAGCAGGAACTCGGCGCGATCCGGTGATTCAGCGGCGAGTTCGTTGGCGTCGCGTTCAGCCTGCGCGTTCAGCCCCAGGCTCATCAAGATGAGCGCGCGCGTGAAGAGGAACTCGCTGCGATCGGGCGCCAGCAGCATCGCCGCGTTGGTGAAGTCGAGCGCGGCGCGGCTCTGAAAAACCTGGTCGAGCGCGATGGCCAGCTTGTTGAGCAACAGCGCGGGGTGCGCACCTTCCACCAGCTCGTAGCCGAGCCAGTTGGTGGGGCGATCCACTTCCTGGGCGAGGGTGAGCGCGAGCTCTTCTTTCACCGGCCGGGCGACACGCGCGAGCAGCGTGTTGAAACCCGAGGTGTCTCGTTTGAGCCCCGCCACGCGCGCCCAGGTGATCAACGCTTCGATCACCTTGCCTTCGATCTCCAGCTGCTGCGCCATCGCGGCGTAGTCCACGCCGACGTCGTTCGAGAACGCAGCAAGTGGCCCGCCTTCGAGTGAACGCGTGTCGCCGTAGTCGCACTGCCTCACCGGAGCGCCCTTCGCATCGCAGAGCGCCCACGCGCCGGTGCGGCGGCCTTCGCGGAATTCACCGCGCTCGTACGCGATGCGGGCCTCGAGGAAGGGGCTCCCCCCCGTCACGAAGAGCGTCGCCGCGCCGTGGCGTTCGTCGTCCACGTAGACCGCCTCTTCCTTGAGCTGGCCTTCACGCGACCAGATGCGCCACGGGCCGGTCTTGTGCTGCGTCTCGCCGTCGGCCGCGCCGAGGTGCCATTCGTCTTTGGGCTCTACGTATTCCGCGCCGGAATCGACGCCTTCCGGCTTGAGCGGGTACGGATTGCCGTTGGTGGGCAGCACGCGTTCACCATCCCGATTGAAGTGGCGGATGCCGACGACCCGCCCCTGCACGTAGTCCATCTCGCTCTTCCACACCGACTCGTGCACGCCGTTGGGCCGGGTGACCTCGGTGGTCTCGCCGTCCGTGGCGAACCAGCGCCGCGTGCCGTGGAGCGCGCCCTCTTCGAATGCGCCCTCCTGGCTCACTTCACCGTTCTCGTGGAACCGCTTGAACGGGCCGTGGGCCACGTCCATCACCAGGTGGCACTCGTTGCACCTGGTGCCGTCAGGCCGCCAGTAGGTGAAATCACCGTGTTTCTTGCCGTCAACCAGCGGCCCGAAGACCCACTCGTTGTCGTTCGCGTCCCACCACGCCTTGCCGGGAATGCCTGCCGGTCGCTTCGGTGCCTTGCTCACGGGACCGGGTTTCTACACCGTTCGTTCGCAGCGATCTGATCAATGCTGCGGACCGGGTGAGGCTGGGGCTGAACTCAGCGGCCCGGCTGGCGGAGCAACAACGGCACCTGCAACGTCGCTTCGACACCCAACGACGGCAACACCAGCGACTTCGCAGTGGTCACCAGGCACTCGGAAGACGCGGCGCTGATGGTGCCGCTCTCGACACGCGCCTTCTTCACCCTGCCCTGCGCGGAGACCACCAGCTCGAGCACCACTTCACCTTGCGCCGAGGCGTTCGCCTTGAGCCACTTCTCGTAGCAGGCGGACAGCTTGGGGCGCTGGCTCTTGATGGCCGACAACACGCGGGCGAGCGCCTCGGCATCGGGATCCGGGCCTTCGTTCTCGACCACCGGCGTCTCGATCTTCGCGGAGAAAGGCTGCCCCCCGATGAGCTCGGCCCACGATTCGGTCAGCACGCCACCGGGCGGGGTGAGGCCCAGGCGGCGGCGGCCGGCGGTCACCAGCTCGATGAAGGGCGCAGCGCCGAGCTGAACCCCATCGAGCGAGACCACCGTGCCCGGGAGCAGCGCACTCGCGTCGAAGCGCGCCCACGGACGACCCGGAACAGCAGGGGCTTTCAAACCACTCACCACTTCATCGCGGCCTTCTGCGAGCGGAGAGCCGTCGCTCCACCGCACCGACTGCGGCGCTTTCACCGAGCGGCGTTCGCCGGTGAGCGAGTCGATGACCTGCACTTCACCTTCGGCCACCGCGAGCACCACTTCAGCGCCGGCCCGCGAGACTGAAAAGAGCGCGTTCGAAGCGATCACCCGGCGCGATGACGCCAGCACCTCGATGGGGCTGCCCACCTGCGCGATCACCGCACCGGCCCCCAGCGTGAGCGACGCCGCGCCGCCCAGCGAGAGTGACCCTTCGACCGCCAGGGCCCAGGCCACGTCACCTTCGGGCGCGAGGATCAACGACGCTGCCGACAACGCATCACCCGAGAGCGCCACGTCACCAGGCACCAGCGCGCGCCAGTCGGCCTCACCGCGTCGCAGCTGCGCCGTGGCATCTGCGCGAAGCACCGTCAGCGGATGAAACGGAGCCGCGGCGATCGCCACCTGCTGCTGCGGAATCTTCACCATGCCCGGAGACGCGGGATCCGCCGAGACCACCACGAAGGCCAGCACCGCCGCGGCCAACGCCCCACCCGCCCACCACAACCACCGCCACGGAGAAGGCGCCAGCTCACCTGCCGCCACCGCCTCCGTGAGACGCGCTTCGACCCGGCGAAAGGCCATGTCGGAGAGCGTGTACGGCTTCATGCCGGCGAGCATTCGTTGACGGCCCTGCGCACGACGCACATGCCCACGGCACTCGGCGCACTCGGTCAGGTGAGCCGCCGCTTCACCCGCGGGCGTCTCGCGCGCGGCGCTCTCGAGCACTTCGGGATCGAGGTGCTTCATGATTCGCCACCCGTGAAGAAATCACACAACGCGGGGTCGTCCTTCGCCAGCGCCTCCAACTCCCGGCGCGCGTAGAACAAACGGGTGCGCACGGTGAGGATGTTGGTGTCGAGCACCTCGGCGATCTTCTGCGCCTCCACGCCTTGCAGGTCGTGCATCACCAGCACCGCGCGCTTCTTGGGCGAGAGCTTCTCGAGCAGCGCTTCGACCCGCTCCTGGCGTTCAGCGGAAAGCGAAACCGCGTCGGGCGTGGGCCGGTCATCGGCCTGGTCGGGCACCTCTTCCACGATGTCCAGGCGGCTGCGGGTGTGTTTGCGCCGCGCCTTCATCGCCACGTGCACGGTGAGCCGGTACAGCCAGGTGGTGAAGGCGCTCTTGCCTTCGAAACGCCGGATGCTCTTGAAGACCTCGATGAACACGTCCTGCAGCACGTCTTCCAGGTCCGACCGGGGCACCAGGAAGGTCAGCTGACGGGTCACCTGCCGGTGATGGAGCGCATACAGATCGCGGAAAGCGGTGACGTCCCCGCCGCGGGCCCGCTCGACGACATCAGCGCGGGAGGCAGAGGTGGTCACTGGCGCGCGCTGTAGCCCCGTGCTCTGCCAACTGTAAAGCGAGAGCTCCATTACTCCGTCAGTGTCACCTGACAGGGCCGGCATTCAGCGGTACAGGGCCCCGCGTGCAGCGTGCTTTGGACATGGCGGGAGCCGTCTTTTTCCGCATCCGGAGCTTCGCGCCCTTGCCCGTGATTTTCCTCGGAATGTCCCTGTCCTGGCGCTCCCACGTGCGCCCGGGACCGGGGGGGGCGGACGTCGACGTGGCCCTCAATCTGGTGGGGTTGGCCCTCTGCGTTCTGGGGGCTGCCATCCGCTTCGTCACGGTCGGGTACGTACCGGCAGGGACCAGCTCGCAGTCGCGGCAGATGCACTCCCACGCGCTGAACACCGAAGGCCCCTACGCGGTGGTTCGCCACCCGTTGTACCTGGGCAACGGCTTCATCACCGTGGGGCTGCTGGCCATCGCGCACGAACCCTGGGCGTGGGCGTTGGGGCTGACGTATTTCCTGGTGAGCCACACGCTCATCATTCGCGCGGAAGAAGCGTTGCTGCGCCGCACGTTCACCACGCAGTACGACACGTGGGCATCGGGCGTGCCGAGGTGGTTGCCCAAAGGCCTGCCTTCGCTGAAGGGCCACTTCGCCTGGGTGCGGGCGATTCAGCGCGAGGTGAACCCGCTGGTGGGCTGGGGCATGGGCGCGACGCTCCTGTTGATGTGGGAGGCGTTTGCGCGCAGTCAGCTCACCGCTGAACGCGGCCGGGCCGGGCTGGTCACGCTGCTGTTGTTTCTGCTGATGCTGATTCTCAACAAAGTCTGGAAGATCTGGAGGCGCGCATGAGCCGGGATGAAGAGCCCATCGATCGTTCGTTCGAAGGGCAAGAAGTGCTGCAGAAGCTGCTGACCCAATCGGGCTCGCTGGCTGACGTGGATGACGTGGCCGAAGCCTTCAAGCAGGCGGTGAAGCAGAACGTGCCCGCGCCGGTGGTGATCCAGGCCTT
The DNA here is from genome assembly GCA_031412555.1 of Archangium sp. Lineage (GTDB taxonomy): Bacteria > Myxococcota > Myxococcia > Myxococcales > Myxococcaceae > Archangium_A. The sequence continues at coordinate 4,729 of JANODF010001004.1, forward strand.
GTGGGAAGACGAGCCCAGGTTCACCTCGCCCGACGAAGCCGCGCAGCTCTTCAGCAACCTGCTGGGGCTCTACGAGCTGGTGGCCAGCGGCGCGAAGTTGGATCTCGGCGCGAAGAGCGTGAAGGTCAAACGCGAGAAGGCGCAGAAGCCCGAAGCGTTCGGCACGGGCGAACCCGACGATCACTTCATCGAGGCGGCCTGGCGCTACTTCGACGACTTCCCCAAGGAGCGGCAGCGCTTCGAACATGCCTTCGAGAACCGGCAAGACACCCTGGTCTCCTGGCTGGACGGTTCGGGCCTGGAGGACGCGGGGTTTGCGCTCGCGCGTCACCTGGTGGGCGAGGTCTTCGCGATGCTCGAGCTGGGCGGCCGTGAGGTGAAGACGCTCTACGACGAGCACATTCCCAAGACGGCGAGCCTGGAGACGTTGCCCAGGGCACTCGCTGAATGGATTGAAGAGAGCCTGTTCGAGGCCTCCTCCGATGAGGTGAAGCCCATGCCCGAGAAAGAGGCGGCGTTGGTGCTCGACGTGGTGGCCCGCGCTTCAGTTGCGATGTGGAAGTCAGCCGGACAAGCTTGACTGCGCGCCCCCGGGTGAACGACTGTAGAGCCCTCACGGCCCCTCGTACTGGCGCGGCCTGAGCCTTTTTCCTGTGGAGCGACAGCGCATGCCCAAAGACGACGACAGCAGTGGATTTACGGGGAAGCGGAACAAGTCGTTCCGCGAACTCGACGCGGCGCGCGGCAAGTCGAAGTACCACTCGCGCCAGGACGACCCCAAGCAGCAGCGCATCGAACGCAGCGCCAGCTACGAGAAGTACAAGAAGGCGGCTGACTCGCTCTTCACCGGCGGCGCGTTGCCGGAAGGCTTGGCGGCGACCTTCGATCCCGAGGGCAAGAAGAAGGAGCACAAGGCGGCGCTCCAGCGCATTACCGAGGCGCCCGATCGCAAGGCGTGGGCGCAGCTGGTGATCGAGTTCATCGAGAAGTACGACCTCATCGACGACCCGTTCTTCCTCGATTCGTTGCTCGATCATCCGAAGGATCGCATCGTCGACAAGGCGCTCGCGCGGCTGGAGCTGCTGGCGGAAGACGGCCGGCTCAGTCGCGAGAAGGCGCCCCGCTCGATGCAGCAGCGCCTCAAGACGCAGGAGATGACCAACCTCGACTCCGACGTTCAGGCCCGGGCCAAGGCGCTGCGCACGAAATTGTTCTGACGGCCGTGAATGCCGGTGTGGCGGGCCCGTCATGAGGCCCGCTGCCGCTCATGGCAGCAATCCCCTGGAGAACCACATGAAGAAGCTCGTGATGGCCACCGTGGCGTCGTTGTCCTTGTGCGCATTTGCCGGTGAAGCCCCGGTTGCTGCGGCCCCGGCTGCCGCTCCTGCCGCGAAGGCCGTTGCGGCTGCCCCTGCCGCGGCACCCGCGAAGACCGAGGTGGTGAAGAAGGAAGACAAGAAGGAGGCCATTGGTGCGCCCCCCGCCACGGCTGCTGCGGCCGAGCCTGCGAAGACTGAAGAGGCCGTGAAGCCCGTTGAGTTGCCGGCGAAGAAGACCGCGCCCGCGATGAAGAAGAAGTGATCGACCTCGCCCTGCGCAGCAGCGGGGAGAGGTCGGTCCGCAGGACCGGGTGAGGGGCCCGACTCCGGCGCTTCGAAGGCCCCTCACCCCAACCCTCTCCCCGCTTCGCAGGGAGAGGGAGTACGTCGGTCCGCATGCACGTCGTCATCACTGGCGCATCGAGCGGCATCGGCGAAGCCATCGCCCGGGAGTATTTCTCGAGGAACGCGCACGTCACGCTCGTCGCGCGGCGTCGCGACCTGCTGGAGAAGCTCGCTGAAGACGGTGATGGCAAGGCGCACATCGTCACGGCTGACCTGAGCGACCCCGAGCAGGTGACCACCTGGGTCGATGCCGCCGAGGCGAAGAATGGCCCGGTGGATGTGCTCATCAACAACGCCGGCGTGCAGATCGTCCGCTCGTTCGTCGACACGCCGTTCGAAGAAGGCGCGCGGCTGATTCAGATCGACCTGCTCGCTCCGCTGCGGCTCTCGCACTTCATGGCGAAACGAATGATGGCGCGCGGCAAGGGCACCCTCGTCGACATCTCCTCGATGGCGGCCATCGCGCCGACGCCGGGCATGAGCTTCTACAACGCGGCGAAGGGCGGGCTGGCCGCGGCTTCTGAAGGACTGCGCGCGGAGTTGAAGCCGCACGGCGTGCACGTGGTGACGGTGTACCCGGGGCCGGTGAAGACGCCGATGGAGACCGCGGGGCGCGCGGCCTACGAGGAGAGTTGGGTGGCGCGCATGCTCGCGCCTGCAGGTGAAGCCACTGTGCTCGCGCGCCTGGTGGCCGATGCGGTGGAAGAGAAACAGCCGCGCATCATCTACCCGTTCATGAACGCGCTGGGCCGGCACTTCCCCGCGGTGACGCGGATCATGCTCGACGCGTTCACCCCGAAGGTGCGCAAGACGGAGTAGCCGCATCACCGTTCGCCCCGAGAGCAGTCGAGCTCGGGAGGAACGGTGTGCCTACTCCTTCCAGTCGACCCGCCAGGCCACGTGCTCGCCCTCGGTGCGCACGCGCGTCACCTGAACCTCTTTGCCGCCGAGGATCCGTGAGCCTTCTTCGAGCACGCCCTCGTAGTAGCTCGGTGGTCCCACCAACGGGCCGAGCTGAATCTCCATCGAGGTGGGCCCCAGCTCGTCGACCTTCGCTTCGATGTAATTGTTCCCGTGCTTGAGCGAGCTGCCGATGCGCTTGAGCGACCGACGCACGCCCAGCATCTTCATCGCGTGGAGCGCAGCGCTGCCCAGCAAGGTCGAGGTCATTCCGCGAATCACCGCGAGGCGCCCGACTTCACGGCAGGCCTCGACTTCGCTCAGCTTCGGGTACTTGTGCCGCGCGGCGATCACCATCCACCGGTAGAAATCAACCGCGGGGAAAGCAGGGGCCAACTTCCGGTTCAGGTCGAGCCCGGCCAAGCGCAGCTTCTCCACCAACGGTGGGTCGGAGAGCGCCTCCATCGCGCCCTTGAGAAGTCCGTCAGCGACCTGCTCGAACTCGACTCGCTCGTTGGCCATGACTCATTCCAACTGCAGACCACAATCGCCGCACGCTCCGCTCTGCAGCGGACCTGCGAAACCGCACGCCGGGCACGGAGGCTCGGCGCCTTCAGCGACCGGCGTTCCCAACGAGACCAACCCACCCGTGCCCTCACGCTCGACGGCCGCCAGCCACTCGGCCTGCATCAGCTTGGCGACCCGGGGCACGTCTTCTTCATGCACCATCAGCTGCAGCTTCGAGCCGCACCCGCACCCACCCGCGCAACACGCCTTGGGCGGCGGCTTGGCGAGCTCGACCTCGATGTCCTGCGCCAACAACTGACGCTCCAACTCGCGCATCTGCTGCAGCGGCCCTTCGAAGTACGGAACGAGTGCGGTGCTCATGAGAGCCTTTTACCCGGAATCGACGGGCTGCCACACGCGGTGCGCCTTCACCGAGACCAGGCGATGTTCCGGCAACCACAACCCGGTCAGCTCGCGGCCGTACACGCAGCCCGAATCGAGCCCGGTGGCGTGCGCTTCGCGCTGCAGCCCGCGCATCGCGTCGTGACCGAACACCACGTGGCGAGGCCCGGGCCAGCGGGTCGCCCAGGGCACCCCTCCGTCGACCCGCATCGAGGCCTGACCTCCGGCGTCGATGGAGCGCATGTTGAGCAGCACGTGTTTCGGCTGCCGCTCCAGCTCGACCGTGGGAATGAGCCCGGCGTGCACCACCAGCGCGTTGAGCTCGGGCAGGTCGAGCCACAACGGCAGTCGATCGAGGTAGCGCCAATCATCCGCCTGCAGGGTGGCCGCCACCTTCGAGTGGTGGGCTTTCTTCGAGAGCCCCGCCTTCACGTCGAGCAGGTGGGCGTCGTGGTTGCCCAACACCGCCAACGCACCGAGCTCCCGCGCGCGCTGCACCACGCCCGCGGAGTCAGGCCCCTTGGCGACCAGGTCGCCCACCAACACGAGCCTGTCTTCGGGAGTCCACCCGGCGGCCCTCAGCAGGTCGCCGAGCTCGTCGTTGCACCCGTGCACGTCACCGATGAGCAGCGTTCGGCGCACGGGATTCCTCTTTAGACCTCGCTGGCCTTCTTGAAGAAGGTCTGCTGGTAGTAGGCGAGCTCACCGATCGACGCGCGCAGGTCGGACAACACGGTGTGCGACGCGTCGACCTTCGAGCGGCCCGCGGCGTTGGGGTACCAGGCCTTGGTGATGATCTTCAGGCTGGAGACATCGACCATCCGGTAGTGCAGCGCGCGATCGAAGCCGGGCATGTACTTGGCGATGAACGATCGATCGGTGTGGATCGAGTTGCCGCACAGAATGCCTTCGCCGTAATCGCAGTGCTGCAGGAGCAGCTTGGTCGCTTCCTTCTCGGCGATGCGCAGCGAGATGTCGGACTTCTTCACGCGCTCCAGCAGGCCGTTCTTCGTGTGCATCTCTTTCACGAAGGGCTCCATGCGCTCCAGGGCATCGGTGGGCTGCCAGACCGCGGTCTCCCACTCGGCGATGGGCTTGAGGTCGGGGCCGGTGATGACGATGCCCATTTCGATGATGACGTTGGTGGCGGTGTCGAGGCCGGTCATTTCCAGGTCGCACCACACGAAGCGCTGCTCGGAGTTCATGGGGAGGCACTTAATGGAAGACGGTGGTACTTGCAGCTCCGTGGATGCCCAGACGCTGATCTCGAAGCTGCAGTCCGAAGCCGCTGATTCCCTCGCCGCCTTGTCCGTCGAGTCGCTGCTGGCCACGCCCGTGGAAGAGCTGGTGCCGCCCGACGTGGCCATCGCCACCGCCCGAAAGGCGCTCGGTGCGTGGCTCGAGTCGGAGACCGCGGTGAAGGTGCTCAACAGCGTGGTGGAGACGCTCGCCAATCGCCTGCAGACCGAGCGCCGCCCCCTCAAAGATGTGGTGGCGTCCGACGTGCGCCATGCGCTCAGAGAGATGATGGGCCGCCCGTTCAGCCCGGATCGCCGCCTGGTGCTCACCATCATCGACCGGCCACCGACCCGCGAGTTGGTGCGCCAGCTGCTCCTCGACGCGGTGCTGGAGTTCGGGCGGCGCGCGAGTGCGCCGGTCGCAGGCATGGCGCGCGGGTTGGGTTCGTTGGCAAGCATGGTGGGTGACCGGGTGAAGTCGCGCAGCGGCAGCCTGGGTTCGTTGGTCGGTGCGGTGAGCGACGAGGTCGAACGGCAGCTGGAAAAGCGTGCGGTGGAGTTCGTCGACTCGGCGCTGGCGGGCGTGTTCGGGCAGATCGCCGATGCCGTGTCAGACCCCAAACGGGCCGCGGAATCAGCCGAGCTGCGCACCGCCTTTTTCGATGGTGCGCTCGAGCTGACGGGCCCTCAACTCGCCCGCGAGCTGGCCAACCTCGACGTGGCCGGCGGCGCGGAGATCCTGCGGGCGGGGCTCAAGCGCTGGCTCGCTTCGCCGTCTTCCGAACCGCAGCTGAAGCATTTCGTGGAGCTGCTGGGCGAACGCGATGCCAAGCGCCCGCTGCAAGAGGTACTGCAGGAGATCGGACTGCTCGAGGTCGCGCGCGAAGTGGCTCGAGCGCAGCTGGCAAACCGAATCCGAAAGATCGCATCCACGCCCGAGTTCGCAGCCTGGCTGGCCTCGATCTAACTCAAGAAGGTCCCCTCTCCCTTCGGGAGAGACTCAACCAGCTAGCCGCTGACCACGAGTGACGAAACTCGTGGATTGG
>JANODF010001005.1:0-5071 GCA_031412555.1 Archangium sp.
GGCCGTTCGAGCTCGGCGGCGACCTCACGAATGATGTGGATCGACTCTGCTTCGAGTTCACGCAATTGGGTCAGCTCGTACGCCACGGCGGGAAACCCTACCGGTCAAGTCGGAATTTGGCGACGCCCAGGCACTGTTTCCCGCTCGGCAGGGCCGCTCGGGGCCCTCGACGGGTGCCGTATTCGCTACCGTGATCGAGATGCCCTCATCGCCGTCCGAACGGCCTGTCGCGACCCCGTCGGATCATCTCGAGGCCGCTCGGATCGCGACACTGACGGGCGAACTGCTGCTGACCTTGCGCAACGAGCTCACCGCCGCCCACGCGCACAGCGGCGTGCTCAAGCGAGAAGGCGACCGCCAGGCGCACGACCTGATCATGAGCGAGCTCGGGCGCACCCGACCCGACGACGCGGTCCTGTCCGAAGAAGGGCGCGATCGACCCGAACGGCTCGTCGCCGATCGGGTGTGGATCGTGGATCCGCTCGATGGCACGCGCGAGTTCGTGGATCGCAATGGGATGTTCGCGGTGCACATCGGGTTGGCGATCGATGGGGCTCCGGTGGCGGGCGTGGTGCTGGCTCCGATGCAGGGTGCGTTGTGGAGCGGCGCGGTGGGGGCTCCGTGTGTGCTGGAGCTGGGGGATCAGCGGCGCGAGTTGAAGATGGTGCCGGTGTCACAGACGAAGGATCTGCGGCTGCTGGTGTCGCGGTCGCACAAGTCGAAGAAGACGGCGGCGATTCGCGATGCGCTGGGGATCACCCAGGTGCGTGAGCAAGGAAGCGTGGGGTTGAAGTGCGCGCTGCTCGCGATGGGTGAGGCTGAGCTGTACCTGCATCCGAGCGATCGGAGTTCACGCTGGGACTCGTGCGCGCCGCAGGCGGTGATCGAGGCGGCAGGCGGGATGCTGGTCGACTTCGGTGGCCTGAAGTACGGCTACGACGGTCGGGAGATCGTGAACTCGCGTGGGCTGGTGGCGTGCGCGAAAGCGACGTGGCCGATGATTCAGGAGACGGTGATTCGCATCGCGCGAGAGACGAAGGTCATTTCGTAGTCCCCTCTCCCTGCGCAGCGGGGAGAGGGTCAGGGTGAGGGGCCGATCGGAGCTCGGAGCCGGGCCCCTCACCCCCACCCTCTCCCCGCTTCGCAGGGCGAGGGAGCCAACTATTTCATGTGCTCTGTGACGAGCTGTTCCAACCGGCTCAACGCGAGCTCCATCGTCGCCATTGACGGGCCAAAGCTGAAGCGCACGTACTGACGGAAACGCGAAGCACGTGAAGAACGCCGCTTGCCCGGGTTCACGTCGAAGAACTCACCCGGCACCACGATCACCTTCTTCTGCAGCGCGGCCTTGAAGAACCCCATGCCGTCGTTGAGCGGCGCAGGCAGCTGCCCCACGTTGCCCCAGACGTAGAACGTCCCATCTGGCACGCGGTCCACGCGAACACCCAACCGCTGCAACCCCGCCAGCAGCCGATCCCGCTTCGCGCGGAACACGGTGTGGATCGCGTTGGTCTCCTGAATCACGTGCGACTCTTCGAGCAACGGAATCGCCGCGCGCTGAATCGGCTTGCTGCCACCACCATCGAGAAAGCTGCCCGCTGACGCGACCGCGTCGATCACCTTCTTGGGGCCGATCGTCCACGTGGTGCGCCAGCCCGGGTACCGCCAGTTCTTGGTGAGCCCATCGAAGAGCACCACCGGATCGCGGTTCACGTCTTCCACGTACCGGGCCGCGCTCTCGATCGGCAGCCGGCCCGGCGGCGCGTTCCAGATGTAGTGCGAATAGAACTCGTCCACGAGCAACGCGCAGTCGAGCTCGCGTGAGATGGCCACCCACTTCTCCAACTCCTCGCCCTGAATCACCTTGCCCGTGGGGTTGCACGGGTTCGAGAGCAACAGCGCCGAGAGCCCACGGCCCATGATCTCCTTCCGCAGCTCGTCGGGCGTGAACGCGTAGCCGCGATCACCATCGAGCAGAATCGGGATCGGCGTGAACGCCTTGAAGATGTCGAGCAGCTCTTCATACGCCGTGTAGTCCGGCAGGAAGTGCCCGAGGTTCACGTGACCGAGCGCCGCAGCAGCCCGGGTCAACGCCGCGCGGCCACCGCCTGAGACCGACACGTTCTCCGCCGAGTACTGCGACTTCTTCCCCTTGCGGTAGAGCCGATTGTAGAGCCCGGCGATCGCCTCGCGCAGCTCCCACAAGCCGGCGACCGGCGCGTACTCCTGATCATCGACGTCGATTTCCACGCGCGAGATACGGGGCGGAGCGCCTGCGATGTCCCCCGTCTCCGGCTGCCCCTGGCCCAGATTGCACCAGTCGGTGTCGCGCGGGCTGAAGCCGAGTCGGGTGGCTTCTCCCGTGACGTAGATGACACCTGTTCTCGGAACCTGCCGGAATGCTGCAATCTGAAAATCGTCACTCACGTCGTGGCACCTTCGAGACGAGCAACGCCGCCTCGAGCTCCTGATGGTCGAACCTCAAGCGAAGCCGCTCGATTCCGTCGATCACTACCACCGGCACGTCGTAGCGGTACTTCTCGAAGAGAAGCGGATCCTCGAGAATGTTGTGCCGGATCACCTCGAAGACGAAGGCTCCGCTGGTGTCATCCAGCACCTCGAGGGCTACCTCGCACAACGAGCAGCCCGGCTTTCCGTAGACGTGGATCTCAGTAGGCATGAGAATGAACCCAATGCGCGGGCTGGCCGGCGACTTCGCGACGATGCCCCTCAAGGACCTCGTCGTCTACCTGTGGAATCGCCAGGCCACTGGTCAGCTGGTCCTCGAGTACCGCGGCGTGCACAAAGAAGTGCTGCTGGAAAACGGCGCCATCTACAACGCCTCCTCCAACCTGCCCCGCGAGTACGTGGGCCAGTACCTCATCAACCTGGGCCACATCACCGAAGATCAATTCCACCGCGCCTACGCAACGCAGAAGGAGACCAAGGTCTTCCTCGGGCGCATCCTGGAAATGATCGGCGCCGTCTCGCGCGAGACGCTCGAGGTGGTGCTCAGCACCAAGTTCCGAGAGACCATCCTCGACGCGTTCAACTGGGTCGAAGGCAGCTTCCGTTTCGAGCAGGGCAAGAAGCCGCCGCAGCCCGACGGCATCCGCGTCGACGTGCCGCACATCGAAGTGCACAAAGAGAGCGACTTCCGCGTGCAGGCCTGGAACCTGATGCGCCAGACCTTTCCTTCCGGGGCGTGCACCCTCTCGCTGCTCGAGCACAACCTGGTCGAGCCCCCGAAGCCCGGCAGCATCGACGAGAAGATGTTCGCCTCGATCGGCGCAGGTCAGACCATCGACGAGATGGCGCTCAAGCTGCACGCCACCGACTACTTTCTCTACAACCGGCTCTACGCGTACTTCCACATGGGCGCGCTGCAGGTGCACGAACCCTCGGGCCCGCAGCTCGACATCGGAGTCGACCTGGGGCTCGGTGACAGCCCCACCGCCGAGCAGCTGCTGGCCAACGCGCGCGCCTTCTTCGAGAAGACCAACTTCCGCGACGCCTGGACGCTCGCCAAACGAAGCAACGAAGTGACCCCCACGCTCGACGCCGCCCTGTTGATGCGGGAGATCGACGTCGCCTGGCTGCCGGCCCTGCGCGCCGACTTCGTCTCGTCAGGCAAGGTGCCCGGCATGCTGATCGGCCCCGAGCAACTGGCCAAACTCACCCTCACCGCGCCCGAGCGCTACCTGCTCTCGCGCGTCGACGGAAAGCGCGACGTGGAGAACATCCTGCGCATCGCCCCGCTCCGGGAGTTCGAGGCGCTGGTGGCCTTCGATCGCTTCCTCACGCAGAAGTGGATCAGGCTTCAGTAGTCCTCGCCTGCGCTCAGATTAACGATTAACTCCGCCGGCCCATGGAGGACTTTCACGAAATCGGGGCCATCTGGAGAGGCGAAACACGCCGCGCGCTGAGAAGTGGGCGCGTGCTGGTGCTCCTCATCTTGTTCCTGCTCTTCGTCGGCCTCGCGCTGACGGTGGTGGGCTTCTTCAACCATCAGCTCAACGCGAAGTTCGAGCAGCAGATGGCGATGGCCGGCGCCGACCTGAGCCAGGCCAAAGAGCAGCTCATCGCGGGGAAGAAGCAGTTCCTCCAGACCTTCGTCACGGAAGACGAAGCGATGCTCGATTCGCTCTCGGCGATCCCCATCGTGCTGCTGGTGGTCTTCAAGCTGACCTTGCGGTTCTTGCCCTTGTTCATCGCCTTGATGGGCTTCGATCAGCTCGCGGGTGAAGTGGGCCCCAAGTCGATTCGGTACCTGGTGGTGCGCGTCAAACGCAGCTCGATCATCATGGGCAAGCTGTTGTCCCAGGTGACGTTGTTCGCGCTCTTGATGAGCATCTGCACGTTGATGATGGTGCTGGTGGCCAAGGTGCTCAACACCGAGTTCGCCGCCGCCGACGTCGCGTTGTGGACGGTCAAGCTCATCATCTCGTCGATGGTGCTCTCGCTGGCCTACCTCTCGCTCACCGCGCTGTTCAGCTCGTTGGTGAAGCAGGGCGGCATCAGCCTGGTGCTCAACGTGATCGCGCTGTTCGTGATCTGGTTCATCGCGCTCATCGGTGGTGCGGTGCGGTTCCCCGGTGAAGAGGCGGCGCAGGGCTCGCTGGCGATGCTCAAGGCGGAGTCGTCGATGGCCTACCTTCGCTACGCGTCGGTCTGGCAATACGGCGACGATCTGCTCCACCCGCATTGGGGGCGCTTCCTCACCGCGGCCCTGGTGCACGTGGGCTTCGGGCTCGTCTTTCTCGGCCTGGCGCAGCTCGCGCTGAAGAAGAGGGACCTGTGAGCGCAGCGATCGAGATCAAGGGGCTGAGCAAACACTTCGGCGCCAAGGTGGCGGTCAACGAGGTCACCTTCAACGTCGAAGAAGGTCACTGCTACGGGCTGATCGGCCCCAACGGCGCCGGCAAGACCACCACCTTCTCCATGATGTGCGGGTTCCTCTTCCCCACGAGCGGGAGGTTCGCGTCCTGGGGAAGCTCGCCGTCCTTGCGCTTGAGCACGCCGGGTTCGGTGGGGTCGATGCCCAACTCGGGAATGCTGCCTCTGGTGGGGA
>JANODF010001006.1:0-7891 GCA_031412555.1 Archangium sp.
GAGCTGCGCGCCGGCTTCACCACCTTCTTCGACCGACCGGTCGCGCTGCACGGCCTCGCGGTCGGCGTGCTGTCGCAGGGCACCGGCATCTTCGGCGGGCTGATCCTGCTCGACCGCCGCGAGAACACCTTCTCGGTGCCGGTCAACCGCGCCTCCAGCATGCTGGCCGGCGTGGTGGCCACCTTGAGTCTCTGGGCGCTGGGCGTGGGCAAGGTGCTCGATTGGCGCGAGGCCATCGGCGTGGGTTTGGTCATCAGCGCCATCGTGGTGCTGAGTCTCCCCTCCTTGCTCAAGAAGAAGCCCCAGTTGCAGGCGAAGTGATCGTCTTGCCGGCGCCGAGCCACTACGAGTGCACCCGGTAGTGCACTTTGCTAACCCGTCCGGCGGTGATGTGGGCACAGGTCGGCCGACCCTCCCGCTGGAGACTTTGAACATGCGCAAGACGCTGGTTTTTCTGGTGTTCGTGATGTCGATGGTGAGCCTCGCGGCCACGCCTTCCCCTGCTGCCAAAGCGGCGTTCGAGAAGGGTGAAGCGGGGTTGGCGGCCGGCAAATTGGATGAGGCCGCCGCGGCCTACCAGGACGCCATCAAGGCGACCCCTGGCTACGCGCCGGCCCTCAACGGCCTGGGCAGCGTGCTCTTCAAACAGAAGAAGGCGCCTGAGGCGATCGCCCAGTTCCGCGCGGCCACCGAGGCCGATCCGACCTTCAAGCTCGCGTGGTTCAACCTGGGTTACGCCGCGCGCAAGTCGTCTGACTTCCCCGTCGCTGCGCAGGCGTACGAGAAGTACACCGCGCTCGATCAGGTCGATCCCGACGGCTTCTACGGCCTCGCGGAGTCGTACAAGGGCGCGGGCCAGAACGACAAGGCCATCGCCGCGTACGAGACGTACCTGAAGAAGGAGACCCGGGCGACGGAGCAGAAGTGGATCGACAAGGCCAAGGAGTCGATCGCCGCGTTGAAGGCTGCGGCGCCCGCGCCTGCTCCGGTGGCTGTTGCGCCGGCGCCTGCTCCGACGGCGACGGCACCTGCTCCGGTTTCTGCGCCCGCCACCAACCTCGGCGCGGTCGCGGCCAAGAAGGTCGCTGAAGGCGACAAGCTGTGGGCCGAGAAGAAGTACCGCGAGGCGAGCTTCGCGTACCAGGACGCGGTCAACGGCAACCCGAACGACGTCGAGGCGCTCTTCAAGCTCGGCAACAGCTACGCGGTGCTCGGCTACTACTCGCAGGCGATCGACCGCTGGAACACCGTGCAGCAGGTCTCACCCGATGCCTCGGTGCGCAAGAGCGCGGCCGACAACATCGCCCGCGCGCAGCAGAAGATGAATCAGACCGGTGGTGGTTCACCGCAAGAGGCCAACAAGGCCCCCGGCACCGGCCCTGTCGCCGAGTCGACCCGCACTCAGGCGCGCCAATATTACGAAGGCGGCGTGCAGTTGATCCAGCAGCGCCGCTACGGCGAGGCGCTCAACTACCTCAACGAGAGCCTCAAGCTCGAGCCTGCGCTCACCGTGGGCTACGTGGCGCGTGGTTCGACGCTGATCGGCCTGCGCCGGTTCGCGGAAGCGGCGGTCGATTACCAGTACGCGCTCAAGCTCGACCCGGCGCGTTCGGATGCGCTCTACGGGCTCGCTGAGTCGTACCGCGGGATGAACCGCATCGACGACGCTCGCGCGTATTACCAGCGCTACGTGGCCTCCAACGCCGCCGACGTTCGCCCCGAGTTGCAGAGCGACGCTCGCACCAAGCTGGATCAACTGCGCCAATGAACACGGACATCAAGGCCATCACGGAGGCGGTTCAGAAGGAGTCCGCCTTCATCGAACCGCTGTTGCAGGAGTGCGCGAAGGTCATCGTCGGCCAGAAGCCGATGCTGGAGCGCCTGCTCATCGGCCTGCTCTGCAACGGCCACGTGCTGCTCGAAGGCGTGCCGGGTCTGGCGAAGACGCTGACCGTACGCACGTTCGCCGACGCGATCGCCGCGCAGTTCCAGCGCATTCAGTTCACGCCCGACCTGCTGCCCGCCGACGTGGTCGGCACGGTCATCTACAACCAGCAGACGGCTTCTTTCGCGGTGCGCAAGGGGCCCATCTTCGCGAACGTGGTGCTGGCCGACGAAATCAACCGCGCGCCTGCGAAGGTGCAGTCGGCGTTGCTGGAGTCGATGCAGGAGCGCCAGGTCACCATCGGCAACACGACCTTCCCGCTGCCGTCACCGTTCCTGGTGCTCGCCACCCAGAACCCCATCGAGCAGGAGGGCACGTACCCGCTGCCTGAAGCCCAGGTCGACCGCTTCATGTTGAAGATCAAGGTGGTCTACCCGACTCGTGAAGAGGAGAAGGAGATCCTCAACAAGATGACGGGCGACGCCGTGCCTCGCGCCCAGAAGGTGATCACCACCGAGCAGGTCGCCAGCGCGCGTTCGGTGATGAACAGCATCTACGTCGACGAGAAGGTGAAGGACTACATCCTCTCGCTCGTGTTCGCGACGCGTGAGCCGCTCAAGTACGGCTTGAAGGATCTGCCCGACTTCATTCAGTACGGGGCCAGCCCACGCGCGACGATCTCGCTCACCATGGCGGCCAAGGCGCACGCGTTCTTGCGGCACCGCGGGTTCGTGACGCCCGAAGACGTGAAAGCGATCGGCCTCGACGTGCTGCGCCACCGCATCTCGTTGACCTACGAAGCCGAGGCCGAAGAGCTCACGACCGAACGGATCATCCAGCGCATCTTCGAGCGCGTCGAAGTGCCGTGAACACATGCTTCCGCGCGAGCTGATCAAGCGCATTCGCCGGTTGGAGATCACCACACGCAAGGTGGTCTCCTCCGTGCTGTCGGGTCAGTACCACTCGGTCTTCAAGGGCCGGGGCATGGCGTTCTCCGAGGTGCGGCAGTACCAGCCCGGCGACGAGGTGCGCACCATCGACTGGAACGTCACGGCGCGCATGAACGACGCGTACGTGAAGGTGTTCACCGAAGAGCGCGAGCTGACGGTGATGTTGATGGTCGACGTCTCGGCTTCAGGCACGTTCGGCAGTGGTGAACGCAGCAAGGCCGAGTTGAGCGCAGAGGTGGCAGCGCAGATCGCGTTCTCCGCCATCGCCAACAACGACCGGGTGGGGTTGGTGCTGTTTTCGGATCGCATCGAGAAGGTGGTGCCGCCGCGCAAGGGCAAGAGCCACGTGCTGCGGTTGATCACCGACATCCTGACGACGAAGCCCAAAGGCACGGGCACCAACCTCAACGAGGCGCTCACGTATCTGTCTCACGTGGCGAAGCGGAAGACGGTGACGTTCCTGATCTCCGACTTCATCGCGCAGGAATACGAGAAGGGTCTGCGCATCGTGGGCCGCAAGCACGACCTGGTGCCGGTGGTGGTGAACGATCCGTTCGAGGACAAGTTCCCGGCGCTGGGCGTGGTGGACCTGGAAGATCCCGAGACGGGCGAGCGGATGACGATCGACACGTCGGATCCACGGGTGCGGGGACGCTTTCAGAAGTTCATGGCCACGAAGCGGGAAGAGCGGAACAAGATCTTCAAGCGGCTCCAGCTGGACTCGGTCGAGCTGCGCGCGCACGAAGAGTACGCGCTCGCCTTGCAGAAGTTCTTCATGGCCCGCGCAGCCCGCATGGGCAGCTGACTCACGAACTCCCTCTCCCTTTGGGCCCTTTGGGAGAGGGTTGGGGTGAGGGCCTCGTCAGTTCCCTCCGCCGCCACGCACCGGGAGCCTCGCCGGTCTTCTGCCGAAACAGCCGGGCGAAGTGCTGCGGGTGCTCGAACCCGAGCGCATACGCCACCTCGCTCGCGGTCGCCGACAGCAGCCGAGCCTTTGCTGCCTCAATCAACGTGCGGTGAATGAGCTGACGCGTGGTCAATCCGGTCTCGGCACGCAGAAGATCGCTCAGGTAGTCCGCCGAGTACCCCAGCGCGCGAGCGCATGCGCTGACGGTAGGCAGCCCCTTCTTGTCTGCGAGCTGCGCCTCGAGAAACCGATCGAGCCGCCGCGCCACGAGACCTTCCGTCTGAACGCGGGTCTCGAACTGCCGCGAGTACGCCCGCTGACATGAGCTGAGCAGAACCTGCAGCTGCGCGGTGATGATGTCCTGCGCAAACGAATCCGGAGGCGACGCGGCCTCCTGCTCCAGCTGCCGCACGAGGCTGGTGAGCCGCTCGCGCTCAGCCTCTTCCACATGCAGCCCTTCGCGCGCCGCGTAACCAAAGAATCGGTACCGATGCATCACCTCCGCCAGCGCGCTGCCCTTGAGCAGGTCGGGGTGGAAGGCCAGCGTCCACGACTCTTCGTGCACCAGCTCGCCTGCGCCCATGAGCGGCGTCATCGTCTGGCCCGGCGAAAGAAACACGATGGTGCCTGCCTGGCCGTCGTAGCCCTGCCGACCGAACTCAGCGCGGCACTCGTCGCCCCGTTTGAGACTCACCACGTAGAGGCCCGACTCGATCGCCACTCCGATGACGGGAAGCGCGGCCAGTTTCAGCGGCGGCTGCCACGACGCCGCGATGACCGCGAGGTGTGGGTGGGCAAGCGGAGGCCGGCCGATCATCTGATGAATTTGCGCGATGGAATCGATGCGCATCGGCCGCAGCGTAGTCAGACGGCGATCACCACGTTGCCGCGTTTGCGGCCCGACTCCACGTAGCGGTGGGCTTCGGCGATCTCTGAGAGTGGGTAGCGGCGATCGATGACGGGACGCAGGGCGCCCAGGGCGATCAGTTCGGAGACCGTCGCGAGCGCGGCCCGTTTATCGATCGACATGCCGAAGATGAACTTCCGGCTGCCGAAGCCGCGGCTCCAGAGGTCGCGCAGGTACTCGAGTGGGCCCCCCTTGGTGATCAGGTACCGGCCACCGGGTGCCAGACATCGCCGGGCCGCGCGGAAGCTGCTCTTGCCGACGGTGTCGAAGACGATGTCCCAGCGTGCGTTGCCGGCTGCGAAGTCGTGCTGGGTGTAGTCGACCACGTGCTGTGCGCCGAGCGAACGCACCAGCTCTGCGTTCTTGCCGCTGCAAATGGCGGTCACCTCTGCTCCGAAGTGCTTCGCGATCTGAACCGCGGCGGTGCCGATGCTGCCTGAGGCGCCGATGATGGCGACCCGGTCTCCTGCTTGAAGGCGGGCGCGATCACGCAGGAAGTAGAGCGCGGTGGTGGGGCCGTCGACGAGTGTGCAGGCCTCTTCGAGAGGGAGGCCTTCGGGCAGCGGAGCGAGTGACGCCGTCTCGTTCATGCAGACGTACTGCGCGTAGCCGCCTGCTCCGAAGCCGGTGAAGCCGAAGACCCGATCGCCGGGACGGAAACGGGTGACGCTCGCGCCAATCGCTTCCACGGTGCCTGCGACCTCCATTCCGAGGATGCGAAAGCGTTTACGGGGATGCGTGAGGCCGAGCAGCACGCGGGCCATCGCCGTGTCTCCGCGGCGCATCATTCCGCAGGCGGAGGTGACTGTGGTGGCCGCGACCGCGATGCGGACCTGGTGTTCTCTGGGCTCAGGTCGAGGCACTTCGCTCAGCTGGAGCACTTCAGGGGGGCCGTAGTGGTCGTAGAGGGCTGCTCTCATGCTCCCCACAATGTGTCTTCCGGCAGCGGCTCGAAATCACCTGATCCCGGATATGGCGACCCGTTTCCCGGATTGATTCAGGTGGGCCCCTCACCCCGACCCTCTCCCCGCTTCGCAGGGCGAGGGGGTTATTTGCCGACGATGTCGATGATCGTCAGCTCAGGCCTCGCGAAGAAGCGCACCCGGGGCATGTGCGGCTCGAACCCGATGCCGCGGTTCACGTAGAGCGTGGTGCCCTTCACTTCGTAGCGGCCCGCTTCGTAGCGCTTGTCGAACTGCGACATGGTGATCAGCGCCCCGTAGATCGGCATCGCCACCTGGCCGCCGTGCGTGTGGCCCGCGAGATACAGATCCGGCCGGGCCTGGAGCGCCTCGATGAGATCCGGCGTGTGATACGCGAACAGCACGAACGCTTCTTTCGGCGCGCTCGACAGGCAGCTCTCCACGCCTTCGGTGGCCCAGAACGGAGCACCACAGATCGCCAGCGTGCCGTCTTCGAACAACACCGGCGCATCGCTCATCAACTCCGTGGCGATGCCACCGCCGAACAGGTCGACCTTCGACCAGTGCGCAACATCGTGATTGCCCCGCACCGCGACGCGGCCGAGGCGCGCTGGCAAGCCGCCCAACGTGGATCGCAGCAAGGGCGCGCCTTCGGCCTTGTTGAGCGAGTCGCCGGTGAAGACGACCAGGTCGACCTTCTCCTCACGCACCAACTGCGCGAGTCGGCTCAACGCACGCGTGTGCCCATCGACGTGAAGATCGCTGATGTGGGCCACCCGCAGACGCTTCCCCGCGGGCCACTTCGAGGTCTCCACCGTGACGCGGGTCAGCTCGAGCCAATCGGCCTCGATGAACAGCGCGTAGCCGAAGCAGCAGGCCCCCAGGCCCACCAGCGTGAAGGAGATCTTCGCCAGCCGCGACGGCTTCTCCGGGCGGCTCGACACCTTCGCCGCGATCAACATCAAGGCGCCCCAGCCCGCGGAGGCGATCACCATCAGCACCAGCAGCAGAAACAGCACGACCCGGGTGGTCTGGGGATTCATCGGGGCGGCTCACCCCGGCGTCGGGGCGGAAGGGGCAAGGCG
Source organism: Archangium sp. (assembly GCA_031412555.1). Taxonomy (GTDB): domain Bacteria; phylum Myxococcota; class Myxococcia; order Myxococcales; family Myxococcaceae; genus Archangium_A. The sequence goes on from JANODF010001006.1 coordinate 6,658, forward strand.
GTGCGCGGGTCGTCAGGCCAGTGGTGCCGCGGATACTGCCGCATCAGCTCCTTGCGCACGGCGGGATAGTGACGGTCCCAGAAACCCGAGAGGTCGGTCGTCACCTGCACCGCGTTGTGATTGGGCGCGAGCAGGTGCAGCACCAGCGGCGTTCGGCCCACCATCGGGCCCTTCACCATGCCGAAGAAGTCCTGCAACCGTGACTCGACCCAGGGCGGTTTGCCGGGCTCCCAGGTGATCTTCAGCGCGCGGCCGCCGGGCAGGGTGATCTTGTCGGGCGCCTCCTTCGCGAGCAGCTGCGCCTGCTGAGGCGTGAGCCGCGACTGGAGCAGGTCGAGCAGGCTCGCCTCCTCCAGTTCCTTGAACGAGCGCAGGCCGTCACACAACGCACGCAGCGCCTCTTTCAGGAACGCGCTGTCAGCCGTGGGGAAGGTCGCTTCGGGGTAACCGGTACGCAGCGTCTCGATGCGGCACTGCCAGTTGGTGAGCCGCTCCGCGTCAGCGAAGGCCTGAGGTCCCACCGCGACCGCGTGTTCCGCCAGCACCGCGCTCGTCTCAGGAGAAGCGGGCGCAGGTTGCCGGGTCTCTTCGAGGCTGATGTTGCCGTAGGTGAGCCGGGTGACGCGCTCGACGCGCTTCGACGATTCATTCCACTCGAGGCGATCGACTTCGCCCAATGAATCGGGAGCGACCTCCAGCAACCACTCCGGCTCGACGCGGCGGGCCAGGCGCACCACCACGCCGCCTTTCTTCTCTTCGGCATCGACGGCCACCATCAGGTCGTCGTCGTGCACCACGGAAGCGGGGTCGAGCGTGGCGGACCCCCCCGCGGCGAAGACCAGCTCGGGCGCCCGCGGACGCCGCCGTTTCGCCACCCGATCGGGATAGCCGGCCAGCACCGAGCGGAGCAGCGCCGACTCCTTCTCCGCGTTGGTGCGAGGCGCGTTGGCGCTGTCGGTGTCGAGCACGCGCGAGAGCTGCTTGGTCACGCGATCGACCGAGCTCATCGCGCCCGCATCGAGACCTGCTTGCCGGGCACCACCCCGTTGACCCTGTTCATACCGCTCGAGCAGCTCGAGCAGATCCGACGGGCCACTCTGCGCGTGTTGCGACGAACCACCGGGACCGAAGCGGGTGCGTGTCTCGAGGCGAATGTCGCGCTCACCCAGCAGCGCCGCGAGCGTCGCGCCATCGCGGCCCACGCCCAGGTTCTCCGACTCGACCACCAGGCGAG
>JANODF010001007.1:0-29074 GCA_031412555.1 Archangium sp.
TCAGCGATGCGAGCGCGGCGGTGGCGAAAGTGGGATCGAAGTTGGGGTTGTTGCCGACCAGCAACAACGCGATGCCCAGGCTGACGCCGCCGGCGAGTGTGCCGCCACCGGTGGCGAGGAGCGATCGCGTCAGCACCGAAGGAGGCGCAGGCGGAGCGGGTTCAGGAACGGCCGGCGCCTCTTCCGATCCGGGCGCGACGGGAACCAGGGGCACGGCCGGCACGTCAGCGGGCGGCTGTCCGGTTTGCGAGAGCGCAAGCAGCACCACGAGCGACCACGTCATGCCTTCATCCTGCGGCGTCGAGGGCGCCATGTCACGACGAAGCGCGTGCAACGTTTGCGGAAGCCCGTTCTGCCGTGGCCTCCAGCGCCAGGCTGGCCTGAGGGCTGCATCGTTCACGCGCATGCCGTTTCGAGCCATCGGGGTCGTGGTGCTGGCGTTGAGCATGTGGGCCCGTGCCGCGGGGGCGTGCCCCGATTGCGAGCCGGCCCGGTTGGTTCAGGCGACCGTCTTCGATCACCGTTTCTGGATGAACCTGGTGTTGATCGCCACGCCGCTGCTGGTGTTGAGCGTCATGTGCGCGTGGCTCTATCGGCTCGGCATCGAACCGACCGACACCGGGAGACCCGAACATGAGTGAACGTCTCCATCGCGGCGGGTTGATCGCGCCGGGAGCGCTCATCGGCATCGGGATGGGCGGGTTTCTCGACGGCATCGTGCTCCACCAGATTCTGCAGTGGCACAACATGCTCTCGAGCGTGGTCGCGCCGGTCGACGTGGTGGCCATCAAATACAACATGGTGTGGGACGGGCTGTTCCACGCCTTCACCTGGGTGATCACCGCAATGGGCATCGCGTTGCTCTGGCGCGCGGGCCAGCGCAGCAACGTGCCCTGGTCGACGCGAACGTTCGTGGGCTCGGTGGGGCTGGGCTACGGCTCGTTCAACCTGGTCGAGGGGGTGATCGATCACCACCTGCTGCGACTGCACCACGTGCACCCGGGTGTGGATGAGTTCGGGTGGGACGTGGGGTTTCTGGTCTTCGGCGCGGTGCTGGTGATCGGCGGCTGGGCGCTCATCTGGCGCGGGCGCGCTGACACGGCACCGCGGGCGTTCCCGCGCGCACCTCAGCTGGTGCACTGAAAGGCCAAAGCCCTGAGGGAGCGTGGGGCGCTGCGAATCAGGCGCTTGCTCGTCGCGCACAGGCCGCTCGGCTTCGGGCGAAGACGTTCACGGGCACCATCTCGATGCGTTCAGGCGACCTCGGACGCCACCGTACGCCTGTGCCCGAGGTCGAAGCCTGACTCGATTCGTTCAACGAAAGTGCGCGTTGAGAGGCTTGTTCGAGTCGCGTTGGTCTGTGACTTGGGTCGAAGCCTGGTTCAGTTCGCTCAAAGAAAGTACGCGCAGAGAGGCCTGTTCGAGCCGAGCGCGAGCGCCAGGAAACAGAAAGCGCCGCGTTCCTCGGGGCAGTGCCTTTCGCCTTACGACTTCTTCTTCGCCTTGACGCGCGCGAGGTGCTCCTTCGCCTTCAGCTTCGCGACGCGCTCGATGAGCTTGAGCGGCAGCGGCTCCGACAACGGAAAGCGCAACGTGCCTTTGCTCTCCCGGTACGGCGCGAGCTTGTCGCCCAGCACCTCATCGACCAGGCCCGTCGCCGGGTAGATCGACACGTGCTCCTTCCACCCGGCGAAGAAGATCACCACGCCGCCCGGAAGACGGAACGCGGGGATCTGGTAGCTGATCACCTCTTCGGCGCCTTGGGGCATCGCCTTGCGAATGACAGCGCGCACCTGCTCGAGCGCCGTCTGCGTCGGCTTCGGTTGCGCAGCGATGTACTGCGCGACCGACTCGAATCCGGGCTTGGCCATGCCCTTGAGCTTACTTGCGGCTGCGGCGGCGAAGCAGCGTCAAACCCAGGGCGAGCAGCGGCAACAACCCCGCGTCGACCGAGTTGCAGTTGCAGCCCATCGCGACGGCGCCGATGCGGCTGGGGCCACCGGGCGTGGTCTCTTCACCGCTGCCGTTCGAGTTGCTGCCACCACCACCCGCGCCGGTACCCGCATCGACACCACCCGTCCCGCCGCCTGAACCACCACCGGCGCCGCCACCCAGGCCACCACCGGTGCCGCCATCGGGGTCGACCGGCAGGCAGAAGCGGCCTTCCGTCAGGCCTGTGCAGACTTCACCCTCGGGGCAGGTCTCGAACTCGTCGCTCGCACAGACCGTGCGGCACTTGCCCGACACGCACTGCTGATCCATTCCGCACACCGGCTCGTCGCGCCAGATGAAGCAGCCCGTGGGGCCCTGCTGGCAGGACTCCGGGCGGCCGTTGCGGCACTGGCCTGCGCCCGGCGTGCACGCGTTCTGGCAGGGGGGAATGCACACGCCCGTGTCGCAGCGTTCACCCGCGCCCACGTCGCACTGACCGGTCGCCACGAACGCCGTGCAGCCCATCGGGTCGAGCCGGCACTCTTCGGTCGCCCCATTCGCGCCGCAGCGTTTGCTGCCCTGCGTGCAGCTGGTCGCGCACATGTTGCACACGCCGCTCTCGCAGAAGTTGTTGGGCGCGCACTGCTGAGTGGGTCCCCACGCGGGGCAGTTGTTCGCGTCGACGATGCAGGTCTCCACGCCCGAGGCGCCCTGGCAGCGGGTCTGGCCCGCCGTGCAGGTGGTGCCGCAGGTGCCGCACGCGCCGCCGCTGCAGAAGTTGGTGCAGGTCTGGCCGTTCTGCCACGAGGTGCAGCCCGCTGCGTTCGCCACGCAGCTCTGCACGGTGTTGCCCGCGCAGCGCTGAGCGCCCGCGGTGCAGGTGGTGTTGCAGCTGGTGCAGCTGCCGGCCTGGCAGGTGCTGCCCGAGGCGCAGGCCCGCGCGCTCCACTGGGTACAACCCGAGAGCACGCTCCACTCGCAGGTCTCGATGCCGGTCGCGGTGCAACGCGAAGCGCCCATCGCGCAGCCCTGGCACGAGTTGCAGCTGCCGCCCGCGCACACTTCGCCGTAGCCGCAGACTTCAGCGGTCTGCCACGAGGTGCAGCCCTGGGCGTTGGCCACGCACTGCTGCGCATCACCGTTGGCGCACCGCACCGCGCCCGCCGTACAGGTGTTGGTGCAGGCCTGGCAGCTGCCGTTGCTGCAGGTGCTGCCGGCGTTGCACTGCTGCGTCGTCCAGGTGGTGCAGCCGATCGCCGTGTCCATCTGGCAGACCGAACGGGCGCCCGTGCCGCTGCACACTGCCGCGCCCGCCGTGCAGACGTCTTTGCAGCAGGTGGCCGTGCTGGCCGCGATGGTGTTGAGGGTCGAGGTGAGCTGCGCCTGGCTGTTGGCCACGTACGCCGAACCCGTGCCGCCCGCCGAAGCGATCGCGTCGAGCACCGCCTTGTTGTTGCCGGCGGTCAGGGTGCTGTCGAAGCCGACCACGAAGACCTTGATGTTCGCCGCGAAGAGCTGCTGCGCCGCCGAGACGGTGGCGTTGTTGTCGAGGCAGTCTTTCGAGCCCAGCGCGCAGGTGCTGGTCGCGGGCGTGGGGCCGCAGCCCGGGGTGGTGGGCGAGCAGGCGTTCGGGTCGAGGGCCGTGTTGCAGTTGGGCAGACCGTCGGTGATCAGCAGCACGTACGCCGGGGTGGTGAGGCCCTGGCCCAGCAGGTGGGACCGCACGGCCAGGAGCGAAGCCGCCGTCGGCGTGCCGCCACCGGGAACCGCGGTGTTGTACGCGCTGGTGATGCCCGTGGTGGTGTCGGCGATGGGCGTGACCACCGTGCCCGTGGTGCAGTTGAAGGTCGTCGTGCTCTGGGGGTACATCGCTGCGCCGAAACGGAACCGGTTATTGAAGTTGCTGGCGAGCGCTGGGACCACCTGGCGGGCGATGCTCCACTTGGAGGGATTGGTGGTGGAGGCCGTGGTGCCATCCGGGGCGAAGTTCATCGAGCCCGACTTGTCCTGCACGATGAAGAGGACAGGCAGCTCGACGCAGGGAGCAGCAAGAGCAGAAGAAGCGGCGAGGGCGACGATGGCGATCAGGCTGCGCATGCGGTGTTATCCCCCGTTCACACCTGAAGGTTTCGTAAATCCCTGTTTTTAGAGTAGTTTTCTTGAGTCCTGAGAGTGACAGGGACCAATTCGGGAGCGTCGATGTCCACTTCGAAAGCGCTTTTACACGGCGACGGCCTCCTCCGAGCCTTGACGGAGACCGCGCTCGAGGTTCAGCGCACCCGTTTCATGATCGAACTGCTCCCGGCGGCGGGCCAGGGGCTGGAGAAATTCGGCTTCGAAGTGGCGATCATCGCCCTCCACGACGCCGGCTATTCCATTCGGTATCTGACTCCGAAAGCCCACCACAAGACGCTCAAGGCGGCGCTGGTGCCCGGCGATCGGCAGCCGCTCTCGACGGGCGGCGCGTTCCGCCAGATGACGGCCCAGGAGAAGCCCGTGCTGGTGCCGGGCTTCCGCGAGAAGATTCGCGCCTACGGCCAGGCTCAGGGCCGGCCTGCACCCGAAGCTGCGTTGCTGCAGGTGCCCGACGTGGGGGTGGTCGCTCCGCTGCACGTGCGCCGCTCGCAGTGGGGCGCGCTGGTGTTGATGCACGATGAAGTGGGCGCGGCCGATCTGGCGAGCATTCGTTTGTTCGCGCTGCAGCTGGGTTCGGCCATCGAGGTGTCGGAAGGGTTCGAGCAGCTCGAGCGCCGCACGGCCGAGCTGGAGCTGGTGCACGAGCTGGCGGTGTCGGGCCCCCGCGCCGACTCGAGCGTGTTGTGCCGCCGGGCGTTGGAGACGGTCTGCCGGACCACCGAGAGCGACTGCGGCATGCTGCACCGCTACGACCTGGAGTCAGGCGAGTACCTGCTGGTCGGCGAGCCCTGGCGCTACGACGGGCCGCTGGTGGAGATCTACCGCCGCTTCCGCATCGATCCCGACAACGAGCTGGCGCGCGCGCCCCTGGCGATGGCCGCGAAGGATCTTCCCCACGGCTCCGAGCTGCTGGTGGCCGAAGGCCTGGTGCACATGGCGATCGTGCCGCTGGCCATCGAAGGCAAGCCGGTGGGCCTGCTCTCCCTGGCCCGCAACCGCGACGTGCCGTACTCGCAGCACGACATCCGCTCGGCGGAGATTCTGGGCGTGCAGATGGCCTCGCAGCTGGAGCGTGCGCGGCTCTACGACGAAGCGAACCGGCTCTACGGCGATCTGAAGACCTCCTACGACGAGCTGGCCCGCACGCAGCAGGAGCTGGTGCGCCACGAACGGCTGGCGGCGTTGGGCGAGCTGGCGGCGGTGATGGCGCACGAGGTGCGAAATCCCCTGGGCGTCATCTTCAACTCGTTGACCACCTTGAAGCGCCTGCTCCGGCCGACCGGTGACTCCGAGATGTTGCTCAACATGGTGGGCGAAGAAGCCGACCGGTTGAACCGCATCGTGGGTGACCTGCTCGACTTCGTGCGGCCCTACGAGCTGGTGAAGAAGCCGATGGCGGTCGAGCCGATCATCGCCAGCGCGGTGGATACGGCGGCCCAGTCGACGTTGCACTCCAGCGTGCGCGTGTTGACCGAGTTCCCCCGCGAGCTGCCCGCGTTTCCGCTCGACGCGCACCTGCTCAAGCAGGCGCTGGTGAACCTGATCGTCAACGCAGCACAGGCCATGCCCCGCGGTGGAACGGTGACGGTGCGCGCCACGGTGGAGCAGGTCAACGGCGTGCCCTGGCTCACGGTGCGCGTGCAGGACGAAGGGGTCGGCCTCACCCAGCGTGCGGCGGAGAAGATGTTTCAGCCCTTCTTCACCACCAAGGCCACCGGTACGGGCCTGGGCCTGGCGGTGGTCAAACGCATCGTCGACGCGCACATGGGGGAGATCACCGCGCGGCGAAACGATGAAGGCGAAGGCACCACCTTCACGGTGCGTTTTCCCCCGACCACGGAGACGCGCTCGGGCAGCCTCACGCCCCCGCGACCTTCACCCGCGATTCGCAACGGCTGACGTTTCAGGAGAAAGCGACGCGCTCGCCTGGCCGGTCTCCGGGTCGTACGGAAACGAGACGTGCTGGTGAATCAGCTTCCACTTGCCGGCGATCTTCTGGAACACGCGCGTGCCGCGTGACCAGGTGACGACGCTCTCTTCACCGGGCGCCTGGAACTGCATGCGATTGAGGCCCCAGGTCACCGCGATGTCGCCGCGCACGACGATGCGCAGGTCAGGCACGTTCCACTTGAACTGACCACGCGCCATCGCGAAACCTTTGCGGCAGACCTCACGAATGGCCGGCGCGCCGTGATGCTGGAGCGGTGCTTCGTGCTCGTACGACACCGCGTCATCGGCGATCTTCGTCATGAGGCCGTCGAGATCCCGGAAAGTGGCGGCGCGGAACCACGTCTCGAACTCCTTGCGGACCTCGTCTTCGCCGGCGTCATTCATGCGCGCAAATGAAGCAAGGCGCGGACCATGCTCAGCAGGCGCCGCAGGCGATCCGGCCGTTGGTGCAACTGACCGGCGCGCCCGAGGGGCAGGTGAGCACGCAGCCCTCACCCCTGCACGAGCACGCCGCGTCGCCCCGGCAGGTGACCGCGCAAGTTCCGGTGCACTCGGCCGCGCAACTGGAGAAATCTTCGCAGGTCAGGCTGCTCTCCGCCGAAAGGCCCACCACGCACAGGGCGGCGCCGCGGCAGGTCATGCTGCTCGATTCTCCCGCGGTGAAGCTGCAGGCGGTGCGGCCAGCGCAGGTGACGCTCGAGCGCGAACCGACCGAGCCCTGGCAGTTTTCGACGGTGCAGGTCACCGCGGCCCGGTCGCCGCCCTGAATCTGACAGAGCCTCTCCGTGCAGTTGGTGAGGCAGTTGGGGCCCTCGCACACCCGTGCGGGACCGCAGCTGACCAGAAGCAACACGACGCAGCAGGAGGCGCGCATCGGCCCAGAGTGACAGCTTTTGCGGGCCGCGGTGTTGAAGCGTCGTGCCCTTCTTTCGCCCGATGATCTTCGTCGTGGTCCTCCTCGCTGGCTGCGGTGAGGTGGAGCACCTGCCGTGGGACACCAGCGCCGCCACCCGCCGGTTGCCGGTGGTGTTGATGAGCCAGCCCGCGGACCTGAGCCCGGAGATCAACCGCGCCCGCATGCACGACGGCATCGTCGCCGCGATGGCCGAACACCCCGACGTGCGGCTGATCGCCTTCGGCGAGGCGTCGCTGGGCTGGTACTTCAAGAGCTTCGACCCGACCTACCAGCGCACGGTGGCCGAGGCGCTCGACGGCAGCACGGTCACCTTGATGAGGCGGCTCGCGCTCACCCATCACACGGCGATCGCGTTCGGCTTCGCGGAGTTCGCGGACGGGAAGCTCTTCGACGCCGCGGTGATCATCGACGCGCAGGGTGAGATCATCGCGCACCGCCGCAAGAGCAACTTCGTGCCGATGGACGAGTCGTCGGGTTTTACGCGCGGCGACAAGACCTTCACCACCGCCTTCATCGACGGCATCAAGGTCGCCTTCCTCATCTGCAACGACTTCAACGATGTGGACTACCAGGCGCAGTTCAAAGCCGACCCGGAGCTCCAGGTGGTGGTGTTGCCGCAAGCGTCGGCGGGCTTGAAGCCTGAGGTCACCAACCACTCTCCGTACCCGTTCGAAGGCGCGTGGTTGCTCGCGCCGCAGCGCCTGGGCAAGGAGAACGGCGATACCTACTTCGGCTCGTGGATTCTCGACCCCAACGGGTACCGGGTCGCAGAGACCCACGGCGTCGAAGGCGCGCTGTATCAAGTGCTGGCGATCGACTGAGGCCCGCGCCGACCCAAGCGGTGCGCTTGACTTCAGGGATTACGTGCATCATATGATGTCCGTAATCCGAACTGGAGAACGCCAATGCTCAAGAATGCCTATGTCCTCGATGCCATCCGGACCCCTCGTGGTCGCGGGAAGGCGGGCAAGGGTGCCCTCTCAGGGCTTCACCCGCAGGAGCTGCTCGCGCAGACCCTTCAGGCGCTCCAGCGCAAGGCGGGCTTTTCGGCGGGCGACGTCGACGACGTGATGATTGGCGCCGTCTCGCAGGTGAATGAACAGGGCGGCAACATCGCCCGCAACGCGGTGCTGGCGGCGGGCTGGCCCGATTCGGTCTCCGGCGTCTCGCTCAACCGCTTCTGTGGCTCGGGGCTGCAGGCGATCAACTTCGGCGCGATGGGTGTGGCTTCCGGTGCGCTGGGGTTGGTGGTGGCCGGCGGCGTGGAGAGCATGTCGCGGGTGCCGATGGGCTCCGATGGCGCGGGTGTCGACGGCGGCAACCTGCAGCTGCGCAAGCGGGTGTTCCAGGTGCCGCAGGGCATCAGCGCCGATCTGATCGCCTCGCTCGAGGGTTTCACCCGGGAGCAGCTCGACGCAGTGGCGCTCCGCTCGCAGCGCAACGCGGCCCAGGCGATCGATCAGAAGCGGTTCGCTGCGTCACTCTTCCCCGTGCGGGATCCGGTGAGCGGCGCCGTGGTGCTGGAGCGTGATGAGTACCCCCGCCCCGACACCACCGCGCAGGGCCTCTCCGAGCTGAAAGCCGCTTTCGTGGGGCTGGGCGCTGCCGAAGCGGGACCCAACGGCGAGACGCTCGATCAGATCGCGCTGGCGGCCTACCCCCAGCTCAAGGCGATCCATCACCTGCACACCGCCGGCAACTCCAGTGGCATCGTCGATGGGGCCGCCGCGGTCGCGCTCGCCTCGGAAGAATACGTGAAGGCGCACGGGCTCAAGCCGCGCGCGCGCATCCGTTCGGTGGCCACGGTGGGCAGCGAGCCGTTGATCATGCTGACCGCTCCGGCGCCCGCGAGCCTCAAGGCGCTGCAACTGGCGGGCATGAAGCCGGGCGACATCGACCTGTGGGAGATCAACGAGGCCTTCGCCGGCGTGGTGCTGCAGACCATTCGGGTGCTGGGCATCGACCCCGAGCGCGTGAACGTCAACGGCGGCAGCATCGCGCTGGGTCACCCGCTGGGCGCGACGGGCGCGATCCTGCTGGGCACGGTGCTCGATGAGCTGGAGCGCACCGGCAAGCAGACCGCGCTGGTCACGTTGTGCATCGGCGGCGGTCAGGGCATCGCCACCGTGTTGGAGCGGCTGTGAAACCGGCGGCGACCAAGGCCGAGCGCAAGGAGCAGACGCACGAAGCGATCCTCCAGTCGGCCCTGTCGCTGCTGCGCAAGCAGGGCATTCGCGCGAGCTCGGTGAGTGACGTGATGCAGGGCGCGGGGCTCACCGTGGGCGGCTTCTACGGGCACTTCGAATCGAAGGTGCACCTGTTCACCGAGGCCCTGCAGAGCCAGAACGGCTCGTTGTGGAGCCGCATGCTCGAGGCCGCGAGCGCTGAGACACCGCGCGAAAGAATGAAGGGCGTGCTCGGCCGCTACCTCTCCCGCACGCACAGAGATCACCCCGACGAAGGCTGCATTCTCCCCAGCGCCGCGGCCGAGGTGGCGCGCGAAGGAGAGCCGTATCGCGGGGCGCTGGAGAAGAAGCTCCAGGGTTTCGTGCAGGGCCTCGAGCGGGTGCTCGGTGGCAAGGGCGCGGCGAACCGGCAACGGGCGGTGGCCACGCTGGCGTTGATGGTGGGCGCGTTGACGCTTTCGCGCGCGGTGGCCGGTACGGCACTCAGTGACGAGTTCCTCGAAGCAGCGAAGGCCCTGGGTCAACGCGACCTGGACTGAGAAAAATGAACACACCACTCAAGCAGGTCGCGCCCTGGGCAGTGCTCGGGACGACGGGGCTCGCCGTCTTCGCGGTGTTCCTCGACACCACGGTGCTGTTCGTCGCCTTCGCCGCCATCGGTCGAGATTTTCCCGGCGTCAGTCCGGCGGGGCTTTCGTGGGTGCTCAACGCGTACACCATCGTCTTTGCGGCGACGTTGATCCCCGCGGGGCGGCTGGCTGATCGCATCGGGCGGCGGCGCACGTTCCTCGGAGCGGTGGTGCTGTTCACGGTGGCGTCGATGTTGTGCGGGCTCGCTCCGTCGGTCGAGACGTTGATCGCCGCGCGCATGCTGCAGGCCATGGGCGCGGCTGCGCTGGTGCCATCTTCACTTGCGCTCGTGCTGCAGACGTTTCCCCGCGACAAGGTGCCGGTGGCCGTCGCCACCTGGGCTGCGATCGGCGCGGTGGCGGGCGCCTTCGGGCCCACGCTCGGCGCGCTGGCGGTTCAACATCTGAGCTGGCGCTGGGCGTTCTATTTGAACCTGCCGGTGGGACTCATGAGCTTCGCGCTGGGGCGGCGGCTGCTCCCGGAAGGGCGGGAGGCGAAGCCGGGGCCGTTTCCTGATCCGCTCAGCATCCTGCTGTTGGTGAGCTCGCTCGGTTCGATGGCGTATGCGTTCGTCGAGAGCGAGAACTGGGGGTGGACGAGCCCTCGTTTTCTGAGCGTGCTGGGTCTGTCGCTGCTGCTGTTGATCGGGTTCGTGGCGCGTTCGCGGCGGGTGGAGAACCCGTTGTTCGATCTGAAGCTGTTCCGCTCGGCGAACTTCCGCATCGCGAATGCCGCCACGCTGATCTTCTCGGTGGGCTTCTCGGCGATGTTCCTGGGCAACGTGCTGTTTCTCACGCGCGTGTGGGGGTACTCGATTCTGCGCGCAGGACTCGTGGTGTCGCTCGGGCCGCTGGTGGTGGCGGTGACGGCGCCCTTCTTCGGCAAGCTCGCGGGCCGCATCGGACAGCGTGCCTTGTTGATTCCTGGTGCGCTGGTGTGGGGCTCGGGCGCGTTGCTGCTTCTTCTCACGGCGACTGCTGAGGCGAACTACGTCACGCAGTACCTGCCTGCGATCATGCTCACCGCGCTGGGGATCTCATTGTGTCTTCCTCAGCTCTCGTCGGCATCGGTGCAAGGGCTGCCTCCCGACAGTTTCGGTGCGGGCTCGGCGGTGAATCAGGCGATCCGCAATCTCGGTGGCACGTTGGGCGTCGCGTTGGTGATCGCGTTCACGCGAGACGAGGTGGGGCCTGCGGCGATGGGCGGCTTCCACCAAACCTGGGCGTTGTTGATCGGCTGCGCAGTCGCGGTGAGCGGACTGAGTTGGTTGCTTCCGCGCGTCAGCAGCCCGAATTCGCCGATGGCCGTCGGCGTCGTTGGGCTCGAGTGAGCGGGCTCAGCGTGCCCCGACGTCGATGGGACCCACGGGCAACTCGATGCTCCTGCGGCCCCGCATCACTGTCAGGACGACGAAGAATCGTCCCGATCGATCCGGGGCGTTGAGGCTGACCTCGTTCGCGCCGAAGTGCAGGCTCATTTGCAGGTTGCAGTACGCGCGCGTCGGATCGCGCTCGCGAGTGCCGTCCTCGAGTTCGATGAACCACGCCTGGTCGCATGGAGACCACAGGGCCTCTTCCAGGCTGTCATTCATCACTTCGAGGCGTACCTGGCCGGCAGGATCGACGAGGGTCGTCTTCAGATCTGCTGACATCTCTCCGCTGCAGGAGACGAAAGCGAGTGAAGCGATCAGCGCAACCGTTCGCATGGGTGCTCAATACCGCCAAACGCGCTCAGCGTCATAGGTGCCAAGGCGACGTTCATCGCTCAGTCCGCGCAGAAGACGTTGACCGCGACGATCTTCGATCCATCCAGGTGGACCGTGCAGGTCGAACCGCCCGGTGACTCGGGCCGGCCACAGGGCTCATCCTGGAAGGGCCCTTCGACCCGCGCGAACGTGAGCCGCGCAATGAGCGCGTCGCAGTCCACCGCGCTGCAGCTCGTCTCGACCCGGTACGCTGGACTGTTCAGGCAACACGGCAGCTCAGGCACGTACGTGAGGTAGGGCGAAGCCGGGTTGAGCGACGAGGTGCTCGCCGGTGACCTCGGTCCCAGCGGAAGCGTCGCGGGGTCGGTGTTCAGCGTGATGCCCCGGCAGCGTGCTCCGCCGTAGGAGCTGCCGCAGGAGAGGAACACCAGGGTGGCGATGATCGTGATCGTCTTCACGGGGGGCTCCAGCCGATTTCTCGCGCGGTCTCTTCTCCCACGCGCACTTCGCTCAGTGATTTGGGGATGCGGCCCTGGTTCGGGCCCAACGGTACCTCGCCCACCATCACCTCGGCGAAGCCGGGCTCGATGATGCCCCGTGGGAGCGCGTGGCCCTGCGCGTCGTAGCCGTCTCTCGCGCCCAGGCAGTGCAGCACTTCGTGCGCAGCTGCGACCAGCTCGAGCGTGAGCGCGGTGTCGCCGATGGTGCCTTCGACCAGGCCGATGGTGCCGCCGGCTTCTCCGAGGCCTTCGACTTGATGCGCACCTCCGTTTGCGGGCCGCAACGCGATGAGGAGCTGCAGGTCGAACACGCCCACGGCCTGTCCTCGCTCGGCGATCGTCTTCAACGTCGAGCGAAGGCGGATCGCTTCTTGTGAGTCGCGAAGCCATTCGCCGGAACCTTCAGCGGGCGGTGTGGGCACTTCAACGAGCACCGTCGTGGGGGCGAGCTCGAAGTGGATCGGGTTGGCGAGCGCGAGGCCGAGTCGTTCTGCTTCGGTCGTGAACCAGTCGTTGAGTGAGTCGAGTCCATCACTCCAGGCGGTGGTGACGGTCGCGTCGATGGGCTCAGCGCTCGCGAGTACGACGGACACGCGGATGGGTTTGAGCCAGGCGTTGCGCTCGGCGAGCTTGCGCTGGCGCAGTGCTCCCCAGGTGCCGAGGCTGAGCAGGACGGTCAGCAGGATCGCGACTCGCACTCGCTTCCATCGTGTGGCCGTGGCTCTGCGCGCACTGCAGGTGCGGCAGAGGGGAAGGCAGAGCGGGCAGACCAGCGTGCGGCAGTCTTCGCAGGGCGCTTCGCCGGTGAGGGTGGGGTGCGTTGCGCAGCGGCTCGTCGTCGGGGGGACGTTGACCGGAGTTGCGCTGATGCCGTGCTGACTCAGGGTTTCCGCGGCTTCGTCATCGAGCTCGGCTGGGAGGATTCTCGGTTCGGCGAGAAGCTTCAGCGCTTCTCTCGGGGTGATTTTGAGAAGACGGGCGAGCGCGAGGGCGGCTGGCATCGATTGCGTGGGAGAGATCTTGATGCGCATTGCGTCTGCCCTCTCCCCAACCCTCTCCCCCTCGGGGAGAGGGAGCGTTTGGAGCTTGTGGCGCTTGGGGCACTCGCGGGGTTTTGTTCGCTACTTCAACAGGTTGATCGCGGCGGTGATGGCCAGGTTGTTCACCACGTCGATGAAGAACGCTCCCACCATCGGCACGACGAGGAAGGCTCTTGGTGCGACGCCGTACTTCTCTGCCAACGATTCCATGTTCGCCATCGCGTTGGCCGTGGTGCCCAGCATGAACCCCACGAAACCTGCGCCCATCACCGCCGCGTCGTAGTCCTTGCCCATCAACTTGAAGACCAGCAACGGTGTGGCCGCTGCGACGATCAACGTCTGCACCACCAACAGCACCATCAGCGGCAGCGCGAGGTGACGCAGCTCCCAGAGCTTGAGGGTCATCAGCGCCTGCACCAGGAAGAACGCCAGGGCCACGGTACCCACGTCGTCGATCAGTCGCTGCGAGAGCTTGAGCCACCGGGTCTTCTCATCGACGTTGCGCACCACCACCGCGACCACCATCGCCCCGATGTACGCAGGCAAAGTCACGCCGATCGACTTGAGCCAGGCACTCAAGAACGAGCCCAGCCACATCGCCACCAGGATGATGCCGACCGTCTGCATCAAGCCGAACGCCTCGGAGTCTTCACCCTTCGGCGCCGCGCGCACCGGTTGCTCGAGCGCTTCTTCCACCACGTGCGCAGCGGGATCCGACTTCACCGCGACTCCGCCTGCCTTGCCGAGCTGGTGCCGCTCGATGAGCCAGGTGCCCAGCGGTCCACCGAGCAGGCCCCCCAGCACGATGCCGCCCATGGCCGAAGCGAGCGCCACCGTGCCCGCGGCCGCGATGCCCGCTTCCTCGAAGAGCGGAGCGAACGCGGCTCCCGTGGCGGGCCCACCGGCGAGCGTGACCGAGCCGACCAACACGCCGAGCAACGGGTGTTGCCCCAGCAGCATCGCCAGCCCTGCACCCACCACGTTCTGCACCACGATGAAGACCGAACAGATGGCCAGCAGCGCGCCGACCTGCGGGCCACCGCGTTTGAGCAGGCCGAAGCTCGCTCCGAAACCGACGGTGGTGAAAAACGCGATCATCAGCGGCGACTGCCACGTCGTGTCGAGCTTGAGCGGCGTGTAGTCCCACAGCCGGCAGACCGCGATGAACACCGAGACCAGCAAGCCACCGATCACCGGCGCGGGAATGTTGAGCCTCGCCAGCGGCCCGATGCGCGCGCGCGCCACGTACCCGAAGGCCAGCACGACCGCGGCAAAACCCAGCGTCTGAATCGCGTCGAGCTCGAGCATCAGCCCGCGCACCTGAGCATGTTCACCGGCTCAAGGGTGAGCGGCCGCGACGGCCACGGTGACCGCGGTTCCCACCGCCGCGGCGCCGATGATGGTCCAGAACCACCAGCGGCTGGTCACCGGTGGCTCGGGCGGCAGCTCGGAACACAGGCCCAGCGCGAACTGCTTCTCCGCCAAAGCCAGCCGCGTCTTCTCGAGCACCATGCGTTCGTTGAAGACCTCCAGCAAGCGTTGCGCCTGGAGCCGTTCGATCAACGCTTCGATCGCCCGGGCCTGCACCGGCGGAGGGCTGGTGGTGAGGTAGCCGCGGAAGTACCGGGTGGCCAACTCCACGTGACCTGCGAAACGATGGCTCTGCGCGAGGTTGAAGAGCAGCAGCGGCGCGGGCTTGAGCTGCTGCGCGGCTTCGTACTTTCGGATCGCCGTGGCGTAGTCGCCTTGTTCGAACGCCTTCTTGCCCTCGAGCGCGGCGAGCTTCGCTTCGCTCTCCGGGGTCTGGGCACGCGCGGGGTCCGCGAAGACGAGGGCCGCGCACAGCCCGAACGCCGCGCTAGTACGGGTCGCGCACGCCACTGAGCAGCCCTCCAGAAGTCCGCGTCGCCGTCTTGCGCAGCGCCTGCAAGTTGAGCTCGAGCCGCTGGCTGCTCTCCTTCGAGACCTGGCGCTCCAGCGGGGCGTAGCCGGCCAACTCGATGCGCAGGGGCAGCGTCGACGGATCGCGCAACAGCTTCACCTCGAGCGGCGTGGAGCCCAGCTGTTCACCTGAATCACCGCGCGAGACGATCGCTCCGGCGGGCTGCGTCTCGATCCACAAGGTGACTTCTTCGGGCGGGGCGATCGCACCGGCCTGCGGCACAGCGACGGCGGTGGCCGCGTCAGGCCGCAACGCGAAGACCAGAGCGAGGGCGAGGGCGGCCGCCACCAAGCCCATGCCTCGCACGCGCGGCCGGCGGCGAACCCGGGTCAGCAGAATCGGTGGCGCTTCCGCGGCCAGCGCGGCTTCGACCACCGCCATGCTCGCGGGCCGATCTTCAGGCGCTTTCGCCAGGCACTCGGCGATCAAGGCGGCGAGATCAGACGGCACCGGCTCCTGGCGGGCCGTGTGCGTCGGCAACGGAGGCAGTGGATCCTTGATGATCGCCGCAGCGAGCTGACCGAATGACGCGCCATCGAACGGAGGCTGGCCGGCGATCAACTCGTAGAGGATGTTGCCCAGCGCATAGACGTCGGTGCGCGCGTCGACGTCGAGCCCCGATACCTGCTCGGGCGCCATGTAGCGCGGCGTGCCCATCACCGCGCCTTGCACCGTCTGCACGAGCGGTTGCCCGTTCAAGGGCTCCACACACTTGGCCACGCCGAAGTCGAGCACCTTGACCCAGTCGTCGCGGTCGCCCCGGGTGACCAGGAAGATGTTGTCGGGCTTGAGATCGCGGTGCACCACACCCGCGGCGTGCGAGGCGCCCAGGGCCGAGGCCATCTGCCTCGCCATCGAACGGATGCTCTCGATCGACGAGGCGTGGTGGGCCAGGCGTTGCGCGAGGCTCTGGCCCTGGAGGTATTCCATGACGCAGTACACCCGGCGGGGATCTCGCTCTTCGAAGTAGTCGTGCACCTCGACGATGTGCTCGTGGTTGATCTGGTTGACCGCGCGGCCCTCTTGCAGGAAGCGCTCGACCAGGTCGGCGCTGTCGAGCAGTTCGTCACGCAGCACCTTGAGCGCCACGTGGCGGCCCAGGCGTTGGTGGCGGGCGCGGTAGACCTTGCCCATCGAGCCCGCGCCGATCTCCGCTTCGATCACCCAGGCACCGACGATGGTGCCGCTGGGGAGGGACGCAGTTTGTGCGTCTGGCGATGCGGATGCTTCGCTCGTCACGTCGTACGCATCAGCGAGGTGCTCGGACATGCGGGACCTCCCTGGTGAAGGTGCGGTTCACTCAGGGGGGATGAGCAACTTGCGGGCCGCGCGAGGTCCTCCTTTTCGGAGAGGCGGACGCCGGCTTCGAGCGCGGTGAGGCGCAAGCGGTAACCTGTTCCTCGATGGGTGCCTTTTGACAGTGCCAACGCATGGGCCGCCCGCCGCGGGTTGCGCCCGCCGATTGAGTTCCCGCCCTCAGGCGCTCAGCGTGGAAGCCGGCCCTCGAACCACTGCTCGGAGACCCCTCCCTCGAGCGGCACGGCCGATGCCCAGTCGATCTCGAATTTCGGGTCCCCGCCCTCCACGTTGGCCACCAGCACACCTTCGGGTGTCTTGAAACGCTTCACGACGACACGGCTCGCGCTCAGGTCGGCCCCCTCACACTTGAGGGAGAAGGACCGGAAGTGGCGGGTAAAGTCGACAGGCTCACTCGAGCCTTGGGCGACGACGGCGGTGCACGGCAGGGGCGTGTCACCATCAAACAGGGCCACCAGCTCTTCCAGTTTCGAAGTTTCTGCCCTCATCACTTCGCTGAAATGGATTTCGAAGAAGGTGCTCGGACCGCTGCGAAGCCGGCCGACCGAGCGCACGATTGGTTGCGAACCCACTCTGAACCAGACGGCGCCCTCGTCGCCTTCCTGGCTCCACGCCTTGGCGTTGATGAAAGCGGGAAGTGCTTTGGTCGGAATCACGACGCGATACCAGCCATCTGGCATTCCGGAGTTCCAGGAAACCCTGAGACCGTCGCCGTAGTGAGATGCAATGACCTCAACGGACGCATTCACTGGTTCACGCTTCACATCCTCGACGCGCACCTCTGGCGCAACGATCGCCACGACCGACGAACCGACGACACCTGCCGGGAAGTTCTGAAAATAGAAGTCCGCGCTCGAAAGACTGGTTCGGGTCTCGAGGTGCTCCACCGAACCGAACCCCACACGTGGCGACCGATCGACCGGCGACGCGGGCGGCGGCGACTTGCTCGTGCAGCCTGCGCAGGCGATGAAAGTCAGCATCAGAATCAGGAGGCGCTTCATGGGAGCTCCATATCGATGATCGGCATCAACTGCTTGAGACCTTCATGTAACTGATGGACTTGGGGGTCAGGCGTTGTGACGTACCGATGCCTGACGTTCGGAAGCTGGTTCCAGATCGCGTTTCGCGGGTCCTGCAGGTCAGTGCTGAAAAGCACGGCCGCCAAGAGATGGTCAGACTGATTCGTGGCAAGCGTTTCAGTGCACACCAGCCCGGGGGACAGGACATTGGTCAACCCAGCGTAGTGCCCGGCGTTGTCTCCATCGGTCGCATGCTCGAGTTCTGTGCAGAAGTTCGGGCGCCCGGAATTCGCCATCTGAGAAATCGCGCATATCCCGTCCGCGTGGCAGAGGACCCGAGAGCCATTTGCAGCGGGGGCCAATGTGTGATCCACGTACTCGTCAATCTGGCCCAGCCAGAGATGACCCAACTCATGAGCGATCGCCGAAGGCGGGTCAGGGGTATAGAGCGCCATTGGCGGGCTTCTGACCAAGTTGACGTTGGCCCGACCACCACACGTGTTTCCAGTCGCGCAGATTCCTGGATTCCCCTCGCACCGCGTCCCAGTCGGGGTGCCGGCACTCGTGGTGCACTGCTGAGGGTAGATGCAGCCATCGCAAACCTTACCTCCGCAGTTGCAGGATCCTGAGTTCCAAACCTGCACCTCCTCAATGAGATATTGCCCTTCCGTCGAACCGAAGAGCCATCGGGCGCTGCGCGAGAGATTGTCGAAAACAGCGGCCTTCGCATTTTGGCTCAGACGCAAGTCCTCCGCTGTGTCGATCTTCAGTTGCCGTACCCCCTCTGGGTGCAGGTACGAGAAGCGAAGTCGAACGGACATTGGACCATCAACAGAATGTACGATGCCAAAGAGGGTCCGACCGGGCACGCCCGCGAGCCTGATCGCTTCATTGCTGTCGCGACGCTGGCCAGACGCGAAGAAGTCCAAGCGAGTGGGGAGGGTGTCCCACTGAAGAAAGACGTCGGCGTTGCTCGTTGTCGGCGTGATGGCCTCCAGCCAGACGACGATGTCGTCGCTGGTCGAGGTAATCCGGAAGGGGATGCCGTCCCCCGTTCCTGCAAGGAGAAGATCCGACGGTAGTTCGGTACGAAGCTCGACCGCGTCGCTCTCCACGTAGGGAGTGATTCCGGTGCCTGAGCAGGCGCTTCGAAGGTCGACAAATTCAGAAGTGAACCGGGCAGACACGTCTGCGTCTCCATTCATCTCGAAACGCATCTGAACAAAGGGAACGATGCTGTTCGGAGTTCTCAGCGGAAAGACCTGGACATTCGTGCCCATTGGCGAAACCTGATCGAGCCTTGCCGGCCCGACGTTGAGGGCGTCGCCCCCCTCAAACTGGGATCTCGCGAAGCTTGCGTTGAATTCGGTTACGTCTCCACTCGAGAGCAATTGCCAGTCATGCACAAGTCTGACGGGAGGTCCGGGCATGCCGGCGCGAGTGGGACCGAACTCCTGCTCGTTGCGAATGTAAGGGACCTGCGCGGAGGGACAGGCCAAGCGACCCAATTCGACGCAAACCCCCTCGTCGGAAGTGCCGTCCTCGTTGTCGTCGCAGCCGTTGCAGACCTCGGCAGCAGTGCAGACCCCCTGAGCGTCAATCCGGCCCAGTACCCCGCAGCGATTGGTGCAGATTGAAGGCGGAGGAGGATTGCACAGGCAGGTTCGGCCGAACTGGTCGCACTGCCCCACGCAACCAGAAGGGCCGACGCAGGGACGCCGCGCCTTATGAAGACAGACGTTTTGCGCCCAGACGGCCTGCGATCCGAAAACGAGAAACGCCACCACGACACGCCAACCCACCTTGTTCAACAGACGGACAGAGTCAAAGCCGATCGACTGTCAGGCGTCAAGGCGTCGCCGATCCACGGTGGCGCCATGAAGGTTGCGTTCGGGTAGCGCTGCACCGATCGCGAGCTGGCGACGTGCAGCATCACCGCCTTCGTGGGGATAAGTTCTCGCGCTTTCAAGGCGTCAGGCTACTTCTCAGACAGCTTGACCACGGCTTCGCCCGCTTCGAGAGCGGTAAGGCGCAATCGGTACCCGGTTTCGCGATGAGTGCTCTGGGCGAACTTGAGCGCTTCGGTCAACTCCCTCATCGCAGCCTCGAGCTTTCCTTCATGCGCCGCGTCAGCTGCGCGTTTTGAACACGCGAGTTCTTCCAGCAGGCTTCCGGTGGTGGCCGCGTCGCGCGCTTCACCCATCACGTCGAAACATTCGATGGGCACCAGCGCGCCTTTGGGGGCATAGCGGCCCAGCGCCCGGAGCACGAAGTCGCCTGCGTTCAGGTGCTGCACCACCGCCCCACTGACCAACACCGTCGCACCCAGTTGTTTGGTCATGCCTTCGAGCCGCGAGGCGAAGTTCACCGTGTCACCCAACGCGGTGTAGCTGCGGTGTTGCGCGCTGCCGATGAGCCCGAGCACCGAGGGGCCGAAGTGAATGCCCACGCCCATCTGCAGCATGCCCAGCTTGCCCGCGTGCCGGTTGAGCCACTCCAGCTCGGCTTGCATCAACAGCGCAGAACGCACCGCCTCGCGCGCCGCGACGGCCGGAGTGACCTCGACACCGAACAGCGCCATCACCGCGTCGCCCACGAACTTGTCGACCAGCCCGCCCATGGTCTCCACGCAGGCGGCCATGCGCGAGAGGATCTGGTTGAGCGCGTCGACCAATTCTCCGGGGGCCAGGCCTTCCGCGGCCGAGGTGAACCCACGCAGATCCGCGAAGAGCACGGCGAGCTCCACGCGTTGGCCGCGGAAACCGGCCTGACCTGCCTCCCGCATCGCCAGCTCCACCGCGCTGCGGCCGAGAAACCGGCTGACGACGTGCAACGTCCACGCGTCGTTGCTCGCGCGGCGCAGCTCGTTCTCCACGTCAGCGCGAAGAGCGGTGGCCGAGGTCGCGTCGAGCAGGCGGAGTGCACGCTGCAGATACTCCACGTTGCGGCCACCGCCGAAGACCTCGGTTTGAAACCGCGCCGCCGAGCGGGCGATCAACGCGTGTTCGATGGGGCTGACCAGGTTGGAGCGCTCCACCGCGTCGAGCGCGCGCACGAAGGCCGCTTCGGCGTCGAGGGTGCGTTGCTCCATCGCGGCGTGTTCAGCGCGGGTGACCTCCAGCAACGCGAGCAGCGTCATGCGCTGCGCCGGTGGCACCGTGGCGATGTGCGCTTCCACCGAGGCCAGCATCGGGCCTGCGGCGCTGGGCCGCAGGTGCACCAGCTCGCGTGCCTGGTTCACGGTGGCGATCACGTGGCCGAAGGTGTCGCCCGCTTGCTCCGCGGTCTGCCGGGCGCGCTCGAAGTACGAGAGGGCGCCCTTGTGGTTGCCCAGACCCCGCTCGCACTCACCGAGGTGCGTGAGCAGTTGGGCCCGCAGCCGCAGCGCGTTGGGGCTCTTGCGCAACACGATGTCGTGATCTTTTTGAAACGCCTCGCGCGCGGAGAGCCAGTTGCCGTTCTCCAGCTCGAGCCGGGCGAGGTTGCCCCAGGTGAGCGCCGCGCCTTCTTCATCGCCATCGGCCTCACGCCGGGCGAGGGCGGTGCGGTATTCGACGCGCGCTTCCTCCACCAGGCCCTGCGACTGGAGCAGCCGGCCAAACGAGTCGTGCACCCGCGGGCGGTAGCGGGGAGAGGCCAGGGTGAGCGCGCGGTTCATCGAGACCGTCGCGCGCAAGAAATCACGCTCGCGGGCGGCGGCGACTCCACGCAGGTGCCAATAGCGGCCCTGATCTTCCGCCGGCAGCTCCGTCAGCCGGGTGGCGAGCCAACTCAGGCCCGCGTTCAAGACCGGCGAAAGTTCAGGAGACGCAGCGGCGAGCACACACAACGCGACCACCTGCGTCTGCTCGTTCGCGTTCAGCTCCGCCGGGTCGATCAAGACGCTGGGCGGCGCGGCGAGCATCGCCTCCACCGCAGACTGCAGCGAAGCGGGGACGAGGGTGAAAAGGGTGGGGTGCACGCGCTCGAAGTCCTTCAGGTGGAGAGCACGTCGCGAATCGACGCGTCTTTGTCGAACTGCGCCTTGGCGTAGGGGCACACCGGGATGAACTTGGTCTTGGTCTCCCGCGCCCACTTTACCGCGGCGTCGAGCAGTTGCCGTCCCGCGCCCTGGCCGCGCACTGAGTCGGCTACGTCGGTGTGGTCGATGATCACCAGACCAGCGTTGACGCGGGTGAAGGTCATCTCGGCCACGCGTTCTCCGCCGCTCTCGCTGAACCAGGCCCCTCGGTGACCTTCTTCAGTCCTCTGTATTTCGAGTGGGGTCGTCATGGGCCGGACTCTGCTCAGCGCGGGGGTCTCGCGCAACATCAGCTCCCTCGCCCTTCGGGAGAGGTCGGGGCGGGACAGGATTTCTGGCCGAGAAGATTCGCTCGTCAGGACGCGTGCTAATGATCACCGTGCATGAAGACTTCCGCGCTTGGGTTTGCTGCTTTGGGGGTCGCGCTGCTGGCGGCCGGTTGCGGAAGAACGGGCACCATCTGCGAGACCGCGACTGACTGCGCTCCCGGCCAGACCTGTACGGCGTTGGGGTGCGTGAACCTGCTGAGAGACGGCGGTCTCGTCGGCGGCGGATCCGGTGGCGGCCTCGGTGGTGGATCAGGCGGCGGCCTCGGG
The DNA here is from genome assembly GCA_031412555.1 of Archangium sp. GTDB lineage: Bacteria > Myxococcota > Myxococcia > Myxococcales > Myxococcaceae > Archangium_A. The sequence continues at coordinate 21,891 of JANODF010001007.1, forward strand.
GGCGGATCAGGTGGCGGCGTAGGCGGTGGATCTGGAGGCGGCGGCGGATCGGTGTGCGGGCCCGGCCAGGCGTTCTGCGTCAACGGTTGCATCGACGTGAGCTCCGACGTGAGCAACTGCGGCAGCTGCTTGCGCCAGTGCCCGCGAGGGCCGAATGCGGCGGCGGCCTGCTCCGGAGGCAACTGCACCTTCCAATGCGCGCCCGGCTTCGCCGACTGCGACTTCAACCCGATGAACGGCTGCGAGGCCAACCTCTCCGATCCCGCGACGTGCGGCTCGTGTGGCAACGCGTGCCCCTCAGGTCAGAACGCCGGAGCCACCTGCACCATGGGCGTGTGCGGGCTCACCTGCGCGCCCGGCTTCGGCAACTGTGACTTCGTCGCCGCCAACGGCTGCGAGGGCGATCTCTCCGCTCCCGCCAACTGTGGTTCCTGCAACAACCGCTGCCGCACCGGCCCCAATCAAACCGCCAGCTGCGTGATGGGCATCTGTGGTGCTCAGTGCAGCCCCGGGTTCGCCGACTGCGACATGTTCCCCGGCACCGGCTGTGAGGCGAACCTCGCTTCTGCGGCGACCTGCGGCAGCTGTTCGAACGCCTGTCCTTCGGGCGGTCCCAACACCATGGCCACCTGCACCATGTCGACCTGCGGCACCCAGTGCCGACCGGGTTTCGCGAACTGCGACGGCAACCTGAACAACGGCTGCGAAGCCGACTTGAACGCGCTCACCACCTGCGGCTCGTGCACCACCGTGTGCCCCACGGGCCAGCTCTGCACCGGCGGCAGCTGTGGTGGAGGCTGCCCCGCATTGCCGGTCGGCGTACTCAGCCCGAACACCACCGTGATGGGAACGCTGACGGCTGGCGCGGCGCGTTTCCCGCTGCCGACCTGCTCCACCCAGTCCACCCGCACCGAAGATCTGTGGACGTTCACCCTCACCACGCCCAGCTCCGTCATCCTGGAGACCGGCGGCATGCTCGACACGGTGCTGGTGGTGCGCTCGAGCTGCACGGCGACCACCGATCTCGCCTGCAACGACGACACGCCCGGCATCGGCACGCGCAGCCGGGTGAGCTTGATGCTGCAACCGGGCACCTACTCGGTGCTCGTCAAACAATGGGGCGGCAACGCGATGGGCGGGGCGTACAGCCTGTCGGCCACGGTGAGCAGCGCATCGAACGCGATCTGCACCGCGCCCACGCCGCTCAACCCGGGCATCGTCTTGCGCGGGCAGGACTCTTCGCAGGGCGGGGTTCCCAGCACGGCGTGCCTGCCTGGCACCGGAGGACAACTCTTCTACCGCCTGACCCTGTCCCCCAATCAGCGCGCGGTGGTCACCGTCACTTCGATGGCCAGCATGACGACGCGATTGCTCAGCACGTGCACCGCCACGGTCTGCAGCGGCGTGGTGGAGGGTTCGGGAACGCAGACGCTCCCGTTCGACAACCGCAGCCCCGGTACCCAGACGCTGATCATTTCAGTCAGCGCGACGACCAGCGGCGTGAACGCGCCCTTCGAGATTCTGGCGGAAGTCATCGCGATTCCCCCCGACCCCAACGACTGCAGTGCAGCCAGGGTGTTGGCCGTCAACGGCATGCCCATCACCGGCGAGGTGATCGACACCGGGGGCGCTGCCATCACCAGTTGCATGCCGGGCCAGGTGGGTCGCACGCGGTACTACTCGGTGCTGGTGCCCGCCCGAAGCGCGGTGCAGGTGACCGCTTCGCCCACGGGATTCGACCTGGGCTTGCGCGTCTTCACCTCGTGCGCCGCGACCACCACCTGCGCGGCGTTCGCTGACGGCACACTCGGCATCGCGCCCGAGCGGGTGCGCATCACCAACCCGGCCAACTTCTCGCAGACGTACATCGTGGCTGCGAGCAGCGCTTTCCCCGGCACGGGTGGCACGTATTCGATCAACGCGATCACTGCGTCGCCCCCCGCGGCGGCGAACGCCTTCTGCAGCACGCCGACGCCGCTGACTTCGGGTGTGGCGATCGCCGGTGAGCTCGCGTTGCCCGGTGGGTTGCCGCTCACCAACGTCTGCCTGCCTTCGCAGACCGGCTACGCGCGCTACTACTCGGTGGTCGTGCCCTCGGGCAGCACGCTGCACGCCATCGTCAGTCCTGGCGCAGTCGATGGCCTCGACGTGGGAGCACGCGTGCTGACGAACTGCGCGGCTTCCACCTGTGCGGCTTCGAGTGACAACCCGGGTCTCGCTTCGGAAGCCGTGGTGGTGAGCAACACCTCGGGCTTCAGCCAGACCCTGGTGATCGCCGCGAGTGGGGTGAACACCAGCCCCACGGCGAGCAACAACTTCACCGTCCTCGCGAATGTCGCGGTCACGGCGAGCAACGCCACGTGCGCGGGTTCCACGCCGGTGACCGTGGGCGCACCGCTGCTCAATGAATCGCTCTCAGGAGGGGGACCGGCGAACACCGCGTGCCTGCCCTCGGTGTCGGGTCTCACCAGGTACTACCGCGTCGACCTGGCGCCCGCCGAGCGGGTGAAGATCATCGCGTCTTCTTCCAACTTCGACGTGAGCATGCGGGTCTTCGACAGCTGCCCCGCGACCGCATGCGTGGCTTCATCGGATGCGGTCTCCGGCTTCAGCGAGGAATCGGTGACGCTGCAGAACGAGGCGGCCTTCGTGAGGCGGTACTACGTCGCGGTGACCGCGCCGGCCACCACCACCTCCGGGACGTTCTCGCTGAAGGCCAATCGCACTCCGTATTCGTTGACCCGCATCGCCGCGAGCTGCGCCGATCTCTCGATGGCCCCCGACCTGATGGGGCCGGCCACGACGCCGATCATCGACGACGACCTGGGCACGCCGCCCCTCGCGTTGCCGTTTCCCCTGACCTCCTTCTCCACGCCGGTGACGCACTTCTCGGCCTGCATGAACGGCTTCGTGCAGCTCTTCCCCAGCGCCGCCGGCCCGGCTGATTGCGCCTTCAGCAACGTGGCGCTGCCGAACGCCGGTGCGCCCAGCGGCCTGGTCGCGCCGCTGTGGGACGACCTCCAACCGGCGGGCCCGCTCACCCGGGTGCGGTCGCTCACCACCGGCGTCTCACCCAGCCGCGCCTTCGTGGTGGAGTGGATTGAAGCGTCCTTCCTCGGCGCGGGCACGGGCGCAGAGCGGGTGCAGTTTCAGGCCAAGCTCTTCGAGAGCACCGGGGTCATCGAGTTCCACTACTGCTCGCTCTCACCCAATGGCGGCTCGGCCGACGTGGTCTCGGGCAGCACCTCGACCATCGGCATCGAGAACCTCACGCACACCGACGCGTTGCTGCACTCGTTCAACGCGGCGAACAGTGTGAGCAGCGGCGGCGGGCTTCGTTTCGTTCCTCAATGATTCGCTTCCGGGTGCTCGCTCAGTGGCTGGTGCTCGGCGCACTGGTCGGCGTGGTGAGCGGGATCTCGTCTGCGATCTTCCTGCTGTTGCTCGACGTGGTGACGCACGTGCGCGTGCATGACGAGCGGTACGTCTACGCACTGCCGTTGGCGGGCCTGGTGATTGGGCTCGTGTACGAACGGTTCGGTGCGCGCATCAAGGCGGGCAACAACCTCATCATCGACACCATTCACGATGGTGGGCCCGAGGTGCCGCTGCGCATGGCGCCGATGGTGCTGCTGGGGACGGTCAGCGCGCACTTGTTCGGCGCCAGCGTGGGTCGTGAAGGCACCGCGGTGCAGATGGGCGCCAGCCTGGCGGATTGGATCTCCCACCGGCTGCGCGTGGGACGGGAGCTGCGGTTGCAGTTGCTCGCGGCCGGTGTGGCGGGCGGCTTCGGCGCGGTCTTCGGTACGCCCATCGCGGGCACGGTGTTCGGCCTCGAGTTCATCGTGCTCGGGCGGCTCAAGTACGACGCACTCGTGCCGGCGTTGGTGGCCGCGGTGGTGGGCGATCTCACCACGCGCGCACTGGGGGTGACGCACGCGTCGTACCCGGCGGCGCCGCACGTGGCCTTGAGCCTGGCGTTGTTGGGGAAGTGGGTGCTGTTCGCCATCGCAGTGGCGCTGGTGACGGTGGTGTTCGTCGAGCTGGTGCACTTCCTCAAGAAGCAGGGCGAGCAGCGCGTGCCTTCGTTGCCGTTGCGCATGTTCCTGGGCGGGCTGGTGGTGGTGGGCTTGTGGAAGCTGGTGGGCTCGAGCGAATTTCTCGGGCTCGGGGTGCCGACCATTCTGCGCGCCTTCGAGTCACCCGCGCTGCCGCTGAGTGTCTTCGCGCTCAAGCTGGTCTTCACCGCGATCTGCCTGGGCGCGGGTTTTCCCGGTGGGGAAGTGACTCCGTTGTTCTTCGTGGGTGCGGCGTTGGGCAGCGCGCTGGCCGCCCTGCTCGGCATTCCCATTCCGCTCGGTGCAGGCGTGGGCATGGCCGCGGTGTTCGCGGCTGCGTCGAACGCGCCGCTCGCCTTGTCGATCATGGCGGTGGAGTTGCTGGGGGTGGGCCTCTTCCCCCACGTGGCGATCGTCTGCGTGGTGGCCTATCTGCTCACCGGTCACCGCGGCATCTACTCGTCGCAGCGGCTGGTGGCGGCCAAGAGCGGCCAGCCCGTCGATTCACCGCGACGTCTGAGGTGAGCGACGGCTACCTCGAATGGCTCCGCGCGGTGGTCATTCGTCGCGTTCTGCCAGGGCGTGACGAGCAGTTCGGCGAACTGTGAAAGGCTCTCCCTCTCCCCGAGGGGGAGAGGGGAGAGGGCTGACACTGAAGCCCTTTCGGATCGACTTCTGAGACGCGGCCGGGTGTCATGCGCCGCTGTTTGTGCCTCCCGCAAAGGAAAGTCGTAAATGAGTGAGCAGAACCTGTCGGCCTTCATCTGGTCGGTCGCCGACCTCCTTCGTGGTGACTACAGGCAGTCGGAGTACGGGAAAGTCATCCTCCCTTTCACGGTGCTCCGGCGTCTCGACTGCGTGCTGGAGCCGACGAAGGAAGCGGTGCTCGCTGAGAAGAAGCTGCGCGACAAGGCGAAGGTGAACGCAGAGCCCTTTCTTCTCAAGAAGGCCAACCAGCTCTTCTTCAACACCTCTCCCCTGGACCTCAAGAAACTGATGGGCGATCAGCACAACATTGCTGAGAACCTTCGCGCATACGTGGCGGGCTTCTCGCCATCCGTGCGCGACATCTTCGAGAGCTTCGAGTTCCACACGCAGATCGATCGGCTCGACAAAGCGGGGCTGCTCTACCTGGTGACGGAGAAGTTCGCGAACATCGACCTGCACCCACAGTTCGTCACGAACATTGAGATGGGTCGGATCTTCGAAGAGCTGATCCGCAAGTTCGCCGAGCTCTCGAACGAGACCGCCGGCGAGCACTTCACCCCGCGCGAAGTGATCAGCCTGATGGTCAACCTGATCTTCATCGAAGACGACGACACGCTGGCGAAGCCTCACGTGGTGCGTGAGATCTACGACCCGACCGCGGGTACCGGCGGCATGTTGAGTGTGGCCGGCGAGCACCTCACGGCGCACAACCCGAAGTCGCGGTTGGTGATGTACGGCCAGGAGTTGAACCCCGAGTCGTACGCCATCTGCAAGGCGGACATGCTCATCAAGGGTCAGCCGATCGAGAACATCATCTTCGGCAACACGCTCTCGGCGGACGGGCTCTCCACGAAGAAGTTCGACTACATGTTGTCGAACCCGCCCTTTGGCGTGGAGTGGAAGAAGATCGAGAAGGAAGTACGCAAGGAAGCCGAGCAGCACGGCTTCAACGGGCGGTTCGGGCCGGGGCTGCCGCGGGTGAGTGACGGGTCGCTGCTCTTCCTGCTGCACCTGGTCTCGAAGATGCGGCCTGCGAAAGATGGCGGGAGCCGCTTCGGGATCGTGCTGAACGGATCCCCGTTGTTCACGGGCGGCGCGGGGTCAGGCGAGAGCGAGATTCGCCGGTACATGCTCGAGAACGACCTCGTCGAGGCGATCGTCGGGCTGCCGACCGACATGTTCTACAACACGGGGATCAGCACCTACGTGTGGATCGTGAGCAACCGGAAGCCCGAGAACCGGAAGGGCAAGCTGCAGCTCATCGACGCGAGCGGCTTCTTCCAGAAGATGCGCAAGAGCCTGGGCAGCAAGCGTAAGGAACTCGGGCCCGAGCACATCGACGACATCACGCGCATCTTCGGTGACTTCAAAAAGCTGACGCGCGACGGCGTACCGATCAGCCGGATCTTCAAGAACGAGGAGTTCGGCTACCGGACGATCACCGTTGAGCGCCCGGAGCGGGACAAGAAGGGCGAGGTGGTGCTGGGAACGAAGGGGAAGGGAAAGGGCCAGCCGGTGCCCGATGCGAACCTGCGCGACACCGAGAACGTTCCGCTCTCTGAGAGCGTGGAGGCATACTTCAAGCGCGAGGTGCTGCCCCATGCGCCCGACGCGTGGATCGACGAGGATAAGACGAAGGTCGGCTACGAGATCCCGTTCAACCGGCACTTTTACGTTTTCAAGCCGCCAAGGCCGCTCGCCGAGATCGACGCTGAGTTGAAGGGCGTCACCGATCGAATCGTGACGATGATCCAGGCGCTCTCCCAGTGAGCTTCCCTCGCTACCAGTCGTACAAGTCGAGCGATATTGACTGGCTCGGGCCGGTTCCTAGCCACTGGTCTGTTGTCGCGCTCAAGCGGGTTGTGGAAATGAGGAGCGGTGAATCGATCACTGCGGAGTCGATTGAGGCGACGGGAGAGTTCCCAGTTTTCGGTGGAAATGGGATTCGTGGATTTACAGACCGGTTCACACACAAGGGCGATTTCGCCCTAGTCGGAAGACAAGGCGCACTTTGCGGCAACGTGAACTACGCGTCAGGCTCCTTTTGGGCGTCTGAGCACGCGGTTGTATGCACGCCGAAGATTCCCACACGAACACGTTGGCTGGGTGAGCTGCTTCGAACGATGAACCTGGGCCAGTACTCCGTCGCAGCTGCGCAGCCCGGCCTCTCGGTTGACGCAATCGGAAACCTTGGCGTTCCATTGCCTTCGTTCGAAGAGCAGCAAGCGATTGCCGAATTCCTCGACCGCGAGACGGTCAGGATCGACGCGCTGGTGGCCGAGCAGGAACGACTCATCGAGTTGCTCAAGGAGAAGCGACAAGCGGTCATCGCCCATGCCGTCACCAAGGGCCTGAACCCCCTCGACGGCATGACGTGGGACGAGGTCGCGGTGGAAGTGAACATGTCGGTGTCGGGTG
>JANODF010001008.1:0-7632 GCA_031412555.1 Archangium sp.
GCGCGCGGAGGTGAGACGATCTGCCAGACCGCTTCGTAGAAGTTCGTTGCGGCTTCAGACCATCACTGACTCGTCATCAAATGCGCGGCTTCAACACCGCGGCCACACTCGCGGGCAACTCGCCCGGCACCGCGAGGTGCCGCAACTTCGGCAACGCCTCGACCAGCTGCAGCAACGCGGGCTCCGAGAACGGCATCCTGCGGCGCTCGGCCGGCATGCGGGTATTCCAGGTCAGGCTCAACGCCGTCAGGCCCTGCAGCGAGGTCGCCTTCGCGATGGACTGAAGGGTGCCGTCGTCGAGCCGGCCCGTGGTGTTGAGCTGCAGCCATTGCAGCGCATGCACGCAGGTGTCGAACGCTGCGCCGACCTCCAGCACGCTCGTCGTCAACGAGTGCAGACCGGGCCAGTGCTTCGACGAGAGCAGCGCGGTCAGACCGGCCGAGCCGGCGATCGGCTCGCTCACGGTGTGCTCGAGATGCAGCTCGGTGCAGCGCGCGAAGTTCGGTGAGGCCGCGAGCGCCTCGTACCCCTCGTCGCCGAAGTGGTTCTCGCCGAGACTCCACTTCTCGACGCCGAGAATGCGGGGCGAGCCAGCGAGCAGCTTGAGCTGCGCGTCGTCGATGCGCTGCTGCGAAAGCGAGACCTGCGCAAATCGACCGAGCGGGGTCGCGGCGAGCGCGGCCATGTCCTTCGCCTTGAGGCCGCCGAGGTTGAGCTGCCCTCGCGGTGCGCGCAGCGAGATGGCCTCGGCCGCCTCGATGAACTTGCCCGGCTGCGTGTCGACGAAGTTCAGGAGCCCCCGGCCTCCGTTGACCGACCACCCGGTGAGAAAGGGCCGGATCGGCTCGAGCCACGGCTTGAGGTGCTTCTTGATCTGCTTCTCGACGAGCGCGGCGTGGGGCGTGTACTCGGGCGTGCCGTACTCAGGCTCAGGCTTGAGCAACAGGGGAATGACCTCACCCCACCCGATGCCCTGCTCGGTGAGGAAGTCGGCGTAGACCAGGCGCGGCGCGTCGTCTTTCGGGTTGGCGGCAATCTGCAGCAACAGGCTCGTCTCATCGCCTGCCGCCACCTTCGGCGGCTCAGGCTTCTCGGCGCGCGCCCCGAAGTTTCGCAACTGCTGCGTGGCGAACTTCTTCAGCTCAGGCCTCGGCTTGCCAGCGAGCACCGCGTTCATCACCTCACGCACCCACGTCGCGACCGCCTCGTCCTTGCAGATGAACTTGATGGCCTTCGAGAGGTCTGAGCCGAGCAGGTTGTAGTCCTTCGACATCAGGTACTCGAGCAGCGCACGCGTCGGCCTCGCGCGCAGCGTGAAGTCCGAGAGGTCTTCATGCTCGTCGCGAATGAGCTGCTTGTAGACGGCGTCGACCTCCTCGGGCGTGAACGCGGCGATGAACTGCGCAGACACGAAACCCAACTGCAGCAACGCCTTCGCGGGCTTCACCGCGTCGGCCGGCTTCCCGGTTGGCGACCAGCCTTGCTTCAGCTTCGCCTTGCTTTGGGCGACGAAGGTCTCCGCGGTCGCGAAGTCGTTGGCGGTGAGAACGAGGTCCTTCCCATTCTTCTGCAGCATGCGTTCGATCATGCCTGCCTGACCCCGCGCTCACCGCTCAGGTGACTCGGATTTGGGCGAACGGCTCTGCAGACAAGAACCGTCCAAATACCAAGGGCTTCGACCGCTCGTTCAGTGCACCGCGCTCACGGCGAGGGCCTCGGGGGCAGCACGCCCTCGGGCAGACCGCAGTAGCGCGCGGAGGTGAGACGCTCTGCGAGACCTGCGCGATCTGCCGACATGACCTGAGTCGAGCGCAGCTTGTGAGGCCGCGCCCTTCCCCATGATCAAGCCGCCGGCCGACGGCCCTCCACGAGCAACAGCCTCAACATGTTCGCCAACTTCTCGAGGTTGAGGGGCTTGGCCATCATGGCATCGGCCCCCGCTCGAAGACTCGCTTCCTCGTGCTCGGGCAAGGTGTTCGCCGACACCATCAGAATCGGCAGATGCCGCTGCGTCCCCACCTCGTCCTGCCTGATGCGCGCCGTCGCTTCGAGCCCATCCATCTCCGGCATCTGCATGTCCATCAACACGACGTCGAAGCGCCCCACGGCCAACTCGCGCAGCGCCTCGACGCCATTCTTCGCGACCACCGCGCGGTGCCCCAACTTGCCGAGCAGCCCGACCGCCACGCGCGCGTTGATGCTGTTGTCCTCCACCACCAGCGCATCCCAACGCTCGGCGTGCACCACCGGCCCGCTCGGGCGCGCCAGCGAGAACCGCTTCAACCGGTTGACCGCTGCCTGGAGTTCCAGCGCGCCGTACGGCTTCTCGACGATGCTCAGCCCATCGACCTGCTCGCCGGCATGCGCCGCGCGTTGCTCAGGGGTGAGCAGCGCCACGACCTGCACCCGCCCCGCAGCCTCGAGCAGCTCACTCCAATTCACATCGGGCGCGACGTCGACCACGGCCAGACTGAATTCTTCCGTCGAAAGTTCGCGCAGTGAACGCACCTCGACGCTTTGCGCCCCCGCCGTCTCGAGCATGCGCTTCAAGAAGCCCCGCGAGGGCCCCGCCAGGAACGCGGTGCGCCTGTCCTTCAACCACCCCTCCAGCGGCATCGACGGCGGCCTTTGCTCTGACGCGCCGACGGGAACCAGGAACCGGAAGGTGCTGCCGACGCCCTGTTCGCTCTCGACCTCGAGCTTGCCGCCCATCAGCCCGATCAGGTGCGAGGTGATGGCCAGCCCGAGGCCGGTGCCACCGAACCTTCGCGAGTGAGAGTCATCGACCTGCACGAACGCCTCGAACACGCTGGCCAGCCGCTCCCTGGGAATGCCCATGCCGGTGTCGACGATCTCGACGCACAACGCGCCGGGCCCCGGGAAGTACGACGCGCGCACCACCACCGAGCCGTGCTGCGTGAACTTGAGCGCGTTGCCGAACAGGTTGATCATCACCTGCCGAAAGCGCAGCTCGTCGCCCAGCATCGAGTCGGGCACGTTGGGCTCGAAGTCGAACAGCAGCTCGAGCCCCTTCTCATGGCCCTGTGCGCTGATGCTGCGCACCGCGTCGCGGATCGCCGCGAGCGGCGAAAACACCGCCTTCTTCAGCTCGATCGTCCCCGACTTGCCCTTGGAGAACATCAACACGTCGTTGACGATCTCCAGCAGGCTCTTCGCGGAGCTGTTGATGGTGTCCATGATCTCTCTGACTTCCGGAGAGAGGCTCGCGGGCAGCAGTTGGCCCATGCCGATGATTCCGCTCAGCGGCGTACGAAGCTCGTGCGTCATGTTCGCCAGGAACCGTTCTCGCGTCTTCACCGCCTCGTTCGCCAGCCCCAGCGCGGTCTGCGCTTCCCGGGTGGCCTTCGTTGCAGCGGCGATGGCGGCGCGGTGTTGCTCTGCCTTGAAGTACACCAGCAGGCAGATGACGAGGTGCATCGCGCTGGTGATGGCCGCGGCGCCGAGACCCCACGCGCCTTGATTCTGGGCGTGCGAGAGCACCGTGAAGCCGAGCGCGCAGCAGACCCAAGAGATCATCACGGAACGGCGATCGTCGTGCAGCCCGCTGAGGCCCGCGGGTGCCATGAGCAAGCCGGTGAACAATGAGGGCGAACCAGAGACCTCCGCACCGGCAAGACAGGTGAGTAACGGCGCGACCCCCAGCGGGTAGATCCACATCCACGGTTCTTCGCGTCGCACCAGCAGCAGAAACACCACCACCGAGATCGGCACCAGTGAGCCGATGATCGATGCCGCGGTGAAGCCCCCAAGAATCCACAGCCACGCGATGAACGGCACCCCGATGACGATGTAGATGAGGGCAATCATCTTCTTTCGCCCGTCGTGACTCTCGACCTGGAACGAAAGGGGCATCTGCAGGCGCCTCTGGTGAACGCAAGGCTTGACCCACCTTCGGGTGGATCAAGGGGCTCTGCTGGGGCCCGTTGCTCAGCGGCCTCATCGTGCAATTTAGCGAGAATTGCATGGATTGAAAGCTTCGCCCCGAAACCGAGTCCATCTTTCCCCAGAATCCAACGTCCTGGCCCCAGATCATCGACCCGCGTCAGCCGTGCCCTTCTTCAGCTCCATCAAGGTCAGCTTGGCGATGCCCTTGAGCGTTTCGAACACGCCCTGCCCCGCCGCCGGCGTGGCAGTGAAGGCCGTCGTTTCGCCGAGCCCCAATGTCTTGCGCAGCGCCTCGAGGGTCACCGGGTCCGTCACGCCATCCGTGTCGAGCTGCAGGACGAACGGCATCGACTCGAGGTCGTAGCCGTGAGTGGTGAGGTCTGACTTGAGACGATCGAAGACGACGCGGTTGTCCTTCTGCGCGTGCGGCGCGCCGCTGGCCACGAAGACGATTCCGTCGGCGCCCTTGAGCACGAGCTTCACCGCGGTGTCCTGTTTCTCCGAGCGCACGCCGTAGAGGTGAAAACGAACCTTGAAGCCGCGGATCTCACCGAGCGCCAGCGGGAGGAAGTCGAAGTACTTCACCGCGCTGCCTTTGGGCGACGGCACCGTGGTGATGGTGGCCTTGCCCTTCGCTTCCGGGTTCGTCTTCGAGAAGACGTACTCGAGGTTCGCGTGTGCGCCGTCGGTGGCGGAGACGTAGACGACCTTGAGGTTGATCTCCTTCTTCTCGGAGTCGATGAACGCGGCCGAGGCGGTGGTGGAGGCGAAGACCAGGACGAGGACCCAAAGGAAGCGCATGCGGGCTTTGTAACTCATCGCGCGCTTGAGCTTCGACGGCCCCTCACCCCGACCCTCTCCCCGCTGCGCAGGGAGAGGGAGCTCAGGCGTAGAGGTCGCGAACCACGCTGGCGACTCTCATGGGCGTGCGCACCGGGTGGAAGTGAACGGAGACAGCATCGGCGAAGGATTTTGCGTTCGGAAATCGCAGCTGGCGATTCTTCTCGAGCGCTTGCCGCAGCACCGCTTCGAGTGGGCCTGAACACTCGTCGCGTCGTTCGCGCAGGGGCAATTCATGGGCGGTGCGAATGGCGTTCGTCAACTCATCGATGGTGTTGCCCACGAACGGCTGCTCCAGCGTGAGCAGTTCATAGAGCGTCACCGCCGCCGCCCAGAGATCGCCCGAGGTCGCCACTTCACCCGAGAGCGCGTCAGGCGACAGATAGCTGGGCCGCCCCTCTTTCACCGCGCGCGCGCCTTCAGTGCCTGCACGCCGGGCGAGCCCGAAGTCACCCAGCTTGATCAGCCCCACCTTCGAGACGAACAGGTTGTGTGGCGACACATCGCCGTGCACCAGCTCGAGCGGAGCACCCGCTTCGTCTTTCGCGCCGTGCACCGCACCCAGCGCATCGAGCAACACCTTGGCCATGAAGCAGGCCACGTCGATCGGCAGCTGCTTCTTGCGCGAGCGGCAGCGGCGGAGAATCTGGCCGAGGTCACGCCCTTCGATGACCTCCATCACCAGGCAGTGGTGACCGTCGACCACCAGCGTGTCGAGCGCGCGCACGATGTTCGGGTGCTTGAACAACGAGAGCGTCTTCGCCTCGGCCTCGAACGCGCGCACCGCCGAAGGGTCCTGCGCGCGGCGTTTGTGCAGCCGCTTCACCGCCACGTATTCACCCTTGCGTCGCCCTTCCGTCACGCGCGCGAAGTGCACGTCGCTGGTGCCCCCCGAGCCCAGGAGCGACAGCAGCTCGTACGGGCCGACCCGCTCGACCTCGGCCTCGGCCGAAGTCGCTGGAGGCGTGACCAACGCAGCCGCGGTCACCGGGATCTCCAGTTTCGCCGGCGGCTGAGAATCGAGCCGCTGCTGCACTTCAGGCGCCGCCACGGGCGCGAACTTGAGAGACACACCCCGCTCCGACACGTTCACCACCGTCGCCGCCGCTCGCATCGGCCCATCGGGAAGCTTCACTTCGAGATCCACCTTCGACTGCAACACCGGAGGGCTCGCCGTACGCACCAGCGCTCCACCCGAGGAGAGATTCTCCACCGCGCCTTCGACCTGCTCGTCACCGACCGTCATCAACGCGGGCGCAGTAATGGGGTGGCGCACCGAAGCCCGCCGCTCCTCCACCTTCGAGAAGACCTCGTCGAGCGCGGAAGTCACTTCGTCCGGGGCAAGCCCCAGCTTCTGCAGCCCACAGTCCGCGAAGCGGGACAAGAAGTGGCCCCGCTCCTGGTACTCGAGCTCGCTCAGGGCCACCACGCGCCCGCCCGCATGCTCACCTTGACCGACAAGCGCGGCATGGGTGGTCTCAGTGAAGCGGTCTTCACGGAAACGCAAGATGACGAAGAGCGCCGGGCCCGTCTCGCGCAGGCCGACGTCGACCTGGAGTAACGAATAGTCGTACTCCGACAGCCACGTCTCGAGGCACTTCCGGGCGCTGAGCCTGCGGTACCCGAACGCGTCTTCGAAGAGGATCGCGCGTTCGACGGTGTCGCCCCCTGCACTCACTGCGATGAGTGTAGCGCAAGCGCGTCGTGCGATGATGAACCAGTGTCGCTCGATCGCCGCGTCGTCAAAGCCCAGCTGCGCGCCCAGGAAGACGCCGATGCGCTCGCGCTTTCCGCTCCGGACGGAGTGCCCCGGCAGCTCCACGTGGCGGTGGGCGATCCCCAGGCGCCGCTGGAGAAGTTCTTCAGCATCCTCGACCTGAACGGCCTGCTCGCAGACGACGGCCGCCTGCGCCCTGAGGTGGGGCTGGTCTCGATGGGCGATCACTTCGACTGGGGCCGCCCCGACGATCGGGAGAGGGCGACGGAAGAAGGCACGGCGCTGCTCTCCTGGCTCGCCGCGCATCCGCCCGACCAGGTGAAGATTCTGGTGGGCAACCACGACCTGGTGCGGGTCGGTGAGCTGAGTGGTTTCACCGACGCGACGTTCAGCGAAGCACGGGCGTTGGCCGACCTCGCCGTGCAGCCGCAGCAGCAGGCCACGTTGTTGACGCGCTACCCGATGCTGGCGAGCCCCGGCGTCATCACCCGCGACTACTCGTGCTTCAGCGTGCGGCAACGCATTCTGGTCACGCGGTTGCTCAAGGCCCGCCGGGTGCAGCTCGCGTTGGCCCCGGCGCCGGATCTGCTGCTGGTACACGCGGGCGTCACGCTGGCCGACCTCGAGCCGCTGGGGCCGGTGGCGCTCGACGCGAACTCCATCGCTGACGTGTTGAACCGCTTTCTCGAAACACGGGTGACGATGTGGAGAGGTGGCGCGCTCGATCTCGCCCCGCTCCATGAGCTCGGCTCTGCGCGAGAAGGAGAAGCGCGCGGCATTCTCGCGCACCGACCGGCCAATCCCGCGAGCAAGCAGGTCGACAGGGCCAGCCGCAGGTACGATCCGCGCTCGTTGCCGCCGGGCATCACGCAGGTGATCGGCCACATCAACGACAAGAAGACCCGCGAGCTGATGGGCAGCTGGGCCTTCACGCCGACGCCTGAGCTCGGAGTGCTGCGCGGCCTCGAGATTGGGAGCCGCGTCGAATACCACCTCAACTGCCGCGACGAAGACCGGCTCCTCTTCCTCGACGGGGCGATGCAGCAGGTGCAGGCCGTGGAGTACGAGCTCTTCGATCTCGAGCTGCGGCAGCGCCTCATCTTGCGCTGAAGCTTCTGTGTCGGGGCCAAGTGAATCGGCCCCGAAGCTCAGCCCAGCGGGCGGATCGA
>JANODF010001009.1:0-20319 GCA_031412555.1 Archangium sp.
TCTCCTATCGGTTGCCGTTCGACGTGCCGGGCAACCTGCTGGCGCGCGGGCTGCGGCGATTCATGAAGTGGTACACCACGCAGGTCATCACGCAGGACGTCGACATCATGCGCATTCAGCGTGAAGGGTTGACGCACGCGAAGGGTGGCCTCGATTTCACCAGCACCGAGGCTGACCTGCTGCACGCCGACATCGAGGACGTGCGCGGTTGGTTGCGCGAGGGTGGTGAAGGTGAAGGGCCTGAGCCCGCCACGCGGCGCATCACGTTCTGGATTTAGAACGTCATCAACACGCCGAGGCCGGGGCCCGCGGTGGGAATGACGTGAACGCTGACCGCCTCGGGTGAACCACCCTTCTGATACCGCTTCCACCCCGAGATGAGATGCGCAGGCGCGCTCAAGATGTTCGCCTCGCCGATCGCCGTGCCCACCGCGAAGTTGATGATGGCGCCTTGCCAGTGGTTGTAGCCAAGCCCGAGAATCAAACTCAGACCGACGTTGAACAACACGTTGCCCACGTGGAGGTACCAGGCAAACCCGCCCTGTTCCGCTTCTGCTCCACTCCCCAGCATGCGCTCGCCTTCTGCGATGAGAGCGCAGCGATCCTCCGGGCTGACCGTGCTCGCCTTCTTCGCGTACAGCGGTCCGGCCTCGAGCACTTCAGGTTTGCCCAGCAGCGTGAAGGCGAGGCCCACTCCAGTGCCGGCCGCGCCCCAATACCAATCGGGCTGCTCCTCGCGCGTGAAGAGCGGCATCAACGCCAACTGACCGATGCCCAGCCCGGCGTAGATCGCGCCCCAGGCGAGGGTCCAGTTGTGTGAACGAACGCTCTCTTCCGCGAGGAGCTTCGAGAGAAACGCCAACCGCGCCTCGTCACTGAGCCCCGCCACGCCCTGTGCCGAGGCGCCCGACGGGCGTTCACAGTTCTGTGCGCGAGCCGCTACGGAAGTCGCCAGGACGAGCACCAACAGCAGTCGAATCATTTGGCCGCGCAGCATGGCAGTTTGTCTGTGGCAGGGTACGGCGCATGATTGCCCGCCTTGCCGTGGTGAGCCTGCTGGTCTGCGTTGCTTGCCGAGCGCCTTCGCCGCTCTCGAAAGAACCCGCCTTCGACTTCGAGTCACGATCGAGCCCGACGGAAGCGGCCTTCAGCACCGAAACGACGCTGCTCAGCCGGTGGAACGAGCCGCGCGCCGACTCGCTGCGTGACTTCTGGAATGCGGGCGAGGCCGGCTCATTCAAGGGCGTCGATGGCATCGAGATCGCCTGGCGCATTCACCGCGCGCCCAACGCGAAGGCGGGCGTGGTGCTGCTGCCGGGCCGCACGGAGTCGATCATCAAGTTCACCGAGGTCTGCTCCGATCTCGTGGCGCAGGGCTACTCGACCTACGCGCTCACGCTGCGTGGCCAGGGTGAAGCCGGCCGCATGCTGCCGGATCGCGACAAGGGCTACGTCGCCTGGTTCGACGACTACGTCGAAGACACGCACACGTTCATCAGCACGGTGGTGCGGCCGGAGCAGCCCCGCGTGTTCATGCTGGCGCACTCCATGGGCGGCGCCGTGGCGGTGCTGGTCAATGACGAACACCCCGGTGACGTCGACGCGCTCGCGCTCAGCGCGCCGATGCTCGACATCAACCTGGGCGCGTTTCCTCCGCCGGTGGCAGCGTCATTGGCGAGCGGCATCTGCGATTCGACCGACGGCAGCGGCTACTCGCTCGGCGGCGGGCCGTACCAAGAGGAGCAGGACTTTCCCAACAACAGCGTCACCAGCAGCGAAGCGCGGTGGACGTGGAAGGTGCAGCAGCTCCGCGACGACGAACAGATTCGTGCGGGTGGGCTCACGTGGAGGTGGTTGTGCCAGGCGCTGGTGGGCTCGAGCCGCGCTCAGCAATCGGGCCGCTTCTCCTCGACGCCCACGGTGCTCTTTCAGGCGGCCGACGACACGTTCGTCAACCGCCCAGGTCAGGAGCGGTACTGCGCCGATGCGCCGCGCTGCACGTTCACTCGCATCGAGGCCGCGAAGCACGAGCTGCTGCAGGAACGCGATGAGGTGCGAAACCGGGTGCTCTCGCGCGTGGTGCGGTTCTTCGATTCGCAGGTGACGCCGTGAGGGCGGCGCTGTTGATGCTGGTGCTCACGGCCTCGAGCGCGGTCGCTGCGGAGCCTGATTTCAGGCTGCACGTCGGTGGGCAGGTGGGCTTTCCGTATCTGCTGGGTGTGAGCTCGACCGGAACGTTCTTCAAGGAAGGCCGCCCGCGCTTCGATGTCGACGCGACCTGGGAGCCGTCGGTGCAGCTTCAGTCGTACAGCCTCGGCGGCGCGTACCACGTGCTCGATCGCGCCTTCTTCGTGGGTGGGCGGCTGCGCATCGTGCAGTACCTGCCGCCGTGGGCGCGCGGGGCCAGTGATGCGTTCCTCGGTCTGGGTCTCGAAGCGGGGGTCCGCATCCGCGTGGGGCCCGGTGAGAAGGGCGTGATTCACGTCACGCTGCACGGAACCTTCGTTCCGGGCCAGGCCACCAACTTGTCGACGCTGGTGGGTTTGTCTGCCGGATTCTCGTGGAGTGTCTTCGAGCGGTGAACGCCCCTCTCAGGGGATGACTTCGGCCGCCGCGGTGCAGACACCACCGTCTGCGTCGAGTCGACCATCGATGCCCTGAGCACAACGCGTGGTCAGCCGTGAACACGCGTCTGCAGGCAGGCTTTCACAGGTGGTCGCCGCATCAGCGCAGGCCGCGTCGAATGCAGCGCGGAACGCATCACGCACGCAGGTTCGTTCGGTCGCCACGCACGTGGTGTCTTCCTGATTCGCGGCGAGGCAGGCAGTGAGCGCATCGCGGCAAGCGGTCACCGCAGCCGGCTCGGGATGCGGGCCTCGGCCACCTCCACCATGCCCGCCGTGACGACGACCACCACCGGGTCCACGCTCGCCACCATCACCGCGCGGCGGGCGCATGCCGCCATCGCCACCTTCACAACCGCCACGACCTTCAGGACGCTCGGGCGGAGGAGGCAGACACGCATGCAGCGCGGTGCGACACGCCTCGCGGTCCGCGCCTTCCACCGCGGCACAGGCCTCGAACGTCTGCCGGCACGCATCGGCCTCCGCGCGGAAGGTGCAGAAGTCGGTCTGCGCCGACTCCAGCGCTTCGGTCGTGTCCGCCACGCTCGTGAGCAGATCCACGTCACACGCCGCGAACGTGCTGAACGACAACACCATCACCAGTCGATTGATTCTCCTGTGCAGCTCCTGTTGGGGAGAGGCCGTCCCCTCTCGAAGCTGCTGGTGTTCAGCGCAGAGAAAAAGCGATCACGGGCACGCGCCGGGGAAACGCACTGACTTCTGGCCGCTGCGTATCGCCGCACATCCGTCGAGGCACTGCGATTGCGCAACGTCCGTGCACGAGAAGTAGTGATCGCGCGTGTCGCCTTCGCACACGTCGGGCAGCACGTAGCAGGCGCCCGAAGCGGGCAGGCTGCACTCATTTGGAAAGATCAGCCGAGCGCAGATCGCGCCCTCGGGGCACGGCTCGGTGGTCTCGTCGCACGTCCGTGGGTTCACGCACTCGCCTCGTCCCGAACGTGAGGCCACCCCGGCGGCGCGGCGCAGGCACTCATTCCAGTACGTGACGCCATCACAGCCGCACTCGGGCCGCGCATCACCGTCGCAAAAGGCAGGCCTCCGCACGCAGCGGCCGAACTCGTCATCGCACGCGACCTTGTCGCAGAGCTCTCCGCCCCCGCACTCCTGGTTGTCGAGGCACGGCCTGCCCATGGGCGGTCGAAAGCCACCGTCAGAATCAGAAACGGTCACGATGGGGATGCTCACCGCGCCGCAACCGGCCAGCACGAGCGGCAGCACGAAGTTCAAGCGCCTCATGGCGAACGCCCCGTCCGGGAAAGAAGGTCGAACGAGAAGCCGAGCTGGAGCGCGGGCCGCGCCTGCCAGGGAACGAGCAGGTGTTCCGATTGCTCAGCGATCGACACGGTGTAGCGGCGGCGCGCGGGATCGAGGTCCACCACGGCGCGAAGGAAGACTGCGCTCGCTTGCGTCAGGTGCAACCGCACGCCGAGGCCCGCCGTGAAGAACGGAGCGACGTCGACTCCATCCGCTCGCAGGCTGGGGCTCGAGACCGTCTGCGACGTGCCGTGGGCAATCAACGCGTCGAGGCCACCACCGAGCGCGAAGTCCACCTCGAAGGGGCCCACCTTCCGGCGCAACGAGGGCAACAACCGGAAGGAGATCGTCTGCAGCTGCACCTGCAACGAGACCAACGTCGCCTCGTCGGTCACCGGCCCCTGGTACGCGACGGAGAACGAGAGCTGTGGATGCCACGGACCTTCGCCGAACGTGGCCGTCACTTCCGCGCCGCCTCCGAAGACGATGGGCGCGACGGCTCCGTACCCACGGCCTTGAAACCAGGCAGCCAGGCCGAGCCCGAAGGCCGCGGGCGTTTCAACGGGCGCGTCTCGCACCTCGGCCACCGGTGCGACGGTGACCTGCGCAGGTGGCGGCGCGCGGCGACTCTCTTCGACCGAGAGCTCCTGCACCCCAGCCTGGGCGACGAGCGCGGCGGCCTCCGAGACCAGCAACGCAGGCCCACCGCGCGGCAACGCCTTGCGCCGTCGCAGGAAGCCGGTGGGGCCGAAGATCTCCACCACGCAGGTCTCGTCGGTCCACACCACGCGCACGCGGGCGAACGCGCCACCCGCCTCGGGCGGAGGCAGCACGCCGACGAGGTGCAGCTCGAGCTGCATCGACCGAAGCCAGTCCTCCAACGACGTGAGCAGCGCATCGACGTCGACCGGCTTTCCGACGGCCTCCAGCAACACCACGTTGCTCGGGCGAACCGGTTCAGCGGCCAGAGCGTGGCCGGAGACCAGCGCCATCACGAGCGGCAGCGCACGCACGATCAGGGCGTGAGCGAATCCAGACGGGTGCGAGCGCGAGGGGCGAATACGCCGGAAGGATAGTCATGAAGCACCGCCTCCCACGCACTGCGTTCTTCATCAGCGCGGCCCAACACCTGGAGCGCCATCGCCCGCGAACCCTGCACGTCTTCACGCAGCAACTGATTGTTCGAGCTCAGGTACGCATCGAATGACTCGAGCGCCGACGCCGCGTCACCGCGATCGAGCAACAGGCGCCCGAGCGCCGCGTGCGAGAGCGCTGCTTCAGGAGAATTCGGAAAGCGGCTCACCACCGTGCGGAAATCACGAATGGCTTCGGCGGTCTCACCGGTCACGCGGGCCTGGGTGGCACGAGAGAAGATCGCCAGCGCATCGGGCTCGGCGGGCGCAGGCGGAATATTCGGCTTCACTTCTTCACGAACCGGAGCAGCGCGCTTCACCGCCTTCACCGGTTCTTCAGCGGGAACGGGCGAAGGCGGCGGCGTCTCCTGCAGAATGACTTCGCGCACCTCTTCGCGCGGAGGCGGCGCCTGACGGGGCGCGGGCGGCACCACCACTTCAGGCTCGACCGCGAACAAGCGCGGCAACACCCCGGTGTACTGCGCGACGGCGGCGAACGAACCAAAGGCCATCAAGGCGACGCTGGCGGCAATCAACAGAGGACCGATGCGGCGACGGCGCGGCGCTTCGGGCACTGCCTTCGCCCCCGATAGCGCGCGGGAGACGAGCCCATCGAGATCGGCAACCGAACCACCGACCGCATCGAAGTCCATACGCACCTGACGCTCGAAGCGGCAGGTCATGCACGACGCGAGATGGGCCTCGACCCGCGCGCGCTCGTCTTCGGACGCGATGCCGCTGGTGACCTTGTCGAACAGTTCTTCCGGGTGGAGATCGAGGGTTTCCATCACTCCACCTCCAGGGCGGCGTGCAAGCGGGGGTCGGCCTCGATGCGCTTCTTGAGCGAGGCCTTGGCCAGGCGAACCCGGCTGCGAACGGTGTTGAGCGGCACGCCGGTGGTCTCGGCGACTTCTTCGAGCGAGAACCCGAGCACCACGCGGAGCGCGAGCGTCTCGGCCTGCTCTTCAGGCAGCGTCTCCATCAAC
The DNA here is from genome assembly GCA_031412555.1 of Archangium sp. Classification (GTDB taxonomy): domain Bacteria; phylum Myxococcota; class Myxococcia; order Myxococcales; family Myxococcaceae; genus Archangium_A. Next base: position 6,019 of record JANODF010001009.1, read on the forward strand.
GAACGCACGGCATGACGGCGGCGCTCCGCTTCGATGGCTTCATCCTGCGAAGGCGCCACGCCGAACCCAGCTGGTTCGATGGCGTCATCCTGGCGTTCACCCCGAATGGCCGTGCGCCGGCGAGCAGCGAGCGCGGTGCGGGTGACGATGCGCGAAGCAAAGTGAGACGGAGAACACTCGCCCCGAAATGCGGGCAGCGCCTGCACCAGAGCAATCAACGACTGCTGCACCACGTCATCGACGTCGGCGTGCGTGGTGCCCATCAGCGAACGGGCCGCGCGAATCATTCCGGGTGCGAGCTGCTTGAGCAGCTGCCCGATGGCCGCCGTGTCACCGCGCGTCGCGCGATCCACGAGATCACCAGGTACCTGCACACGCGGGGTCGGCGTCATCACGGAGCCAAGGTGTCCGGCAGGGGCCAGAAGCGATCAATCATTCATAAACCAACGGAATAACGTGGCTTTCAACCGGGCGTGACCTCCAGAACCCAGTGTCCTTTGAAGAGGATTCCCGGCTTCATTTCGCCCTTCGCGTTCGGGGGAGGGGCCTTGGTGACGAACTGGCCCACCAGCCGGGCGGGCACCGAAGCGGGTCGATCGCCCTTCACCGTCGCCGAGAAACCGGCCTCGTCGAGCGCGAGCTCGGTGAGCACCAACATGCGGCGCTCTTTCTCGGTCACCTGATCACGCTGCGCCCACTCGAGCGTCGCCTTGCCCTGCGCATCGATGACCAGCTCGAGCGATTGATACGCCCAGGGATCTTTGCCGACCTGCTTGAAGCCCAGGTAGCGGCCCGCGGGCGCCTTCTCCGTGCGGGGCACGTACGCACTGGCGGTCAACAACAGCGGGAGCGCGAGCACGAAGCGACTCAACATGCGCGCACTCTACCGTCCGTTGGCAAGGGCCGAGGTATCAGAAGCGCGCACCTCGACCTCCCTCAGGTGAATGATCACGCGTGCATCGGTGGCGAGATTGACGTCTCATCGCCGCGTGTCGTTGCCAGGCCTCAAGTCTTCCGTCGAGTTGGAGCCGGGGGCCTCGGGCCCGCAGTTGATCGACCGCGCCTCCGGCCAGAAATTGCCCATCAGCGAGATGGAGTCGCGGGTGCTCGCCTTGTGGGACGGCGCGCAGACCGCGACCACGCTTTCCGCGCGACTCTTCGTGGAAGGCATCGACATCGAGCCGTGGCAGGTGGAGCAATTCTTCGTACGCCTCGCGCGTGCGCAGGTGCTCGGCCCCACGGCGCCGGTGGTGCCTGACTTCGTGCCCGCGGGGCCTGGCGTCGAAGAGCCCGGCGACATCGTGCCGATGCTGCGCGGCGATCTGATCATCAGCAAGTCGCCGCAGAGCAAAGGCACGCTCGAGGTGAAAGATCCGGTCACGGAGCGCAGCTTCACGCTCTACGACTTCGAGGTGTCGATCGCGCGCATGCTCGACGGCAAGCGCTCTGCACAGGAGGTGCTCGACGCTGCGAACCGGCTGGGCATTCCGGTGACCCTGCCGACGCTGAAGACCTTTCTGCAGCAGCTCAAGGCGTATCAGTTCATCGACGCCTCGGTGACCGGCGGCGAGTCGACCTGGCCCAAACGCAAGCAGTGGAGCGTCGGCGTTCGCGAGCTGTACCAGAGCGCGTTGCGGCTGATGCGCGCGGGCAAGTTCGACGAAGCACGCGGCTACGTCGACGCGATGGTCGAGGCCGATCCCGGCAATGAAGAAGCGGCCGCGTTGCGACAGCGGATCTACGACGAGGCGATGGGCGCGAAGGAGCTGCGCGTTCCTTTCGACACACTGCACACGCCGGTGCCTTCCACCGAGAGCGCCGTTCAGCCTGCGGCGGCTGATCCGTTCGCGAGCTTCGGCTTCCACTCGGCGCCGCCTTCCCCCGCTGAGCTGCCGCCGATTCCGCAGGAGGTCGATTCGGTGCTCGCCGACACCCAGGCGCCGATGCCTGCCGCGCTCGACCATCGGCCTGCCCCCGTGCCTGCGCCGCCGTCCATCGAGCCGGTGCTTCCCCCTGCGCCCGTGCGCAGTCGTCGCCCGCTCTTCATCGGCGCCGCGGTGGTGGGCGTGGTGTTGATCGTGCTGCTGCGGCCCGTGCAAGGCCTCGCGCAGTTTCCCTGTGAGCTGCAGGTCGACGAGCTGGCGATCCCCAAAGCGCCGTTCGCGGGGCCGGTCGGTCCGCCCATCGTCGCCGCGGGCCCGCGCGTGGAAAAAGGTGCGGTGTTGGCCCGCTTGACCCTCGCGGCCGAGGAGACACCGGAAGGTCTCGAGGCACGCATCAAGGAGCTCGAGGCGAAGCTCGCCGCCAGTCGCCCTCCGGCCACCGCGAAGGAGCTGCTCAAGGCGAAGTCGAACCTGAAGAAGGCGACTGCGGCGGTTGCTTCGCTCACCAAGAAGAAGAAGAAGGCGACGAAGAAGGCGCTGCCGTCGATCGAAGCGAAGCTGGTCGAGAAGCAAACTGCGCTCGACGCCGCGAAGGCCGCGCTCGAGGCGATGAAGCAGCCTGATCTGCGCGCTGAGTGGAAGGCGACGCTGGAAGAACTCACCTCGAAGAAGGTGGCCGTCGCGGTGCGCAGTGAACGTTCGGTGATCACCGCGCCCGTAGCGGGGCTGTTCCTCGCGCCGGCCACGGCCCCGGAGCAGTTGGCGGAGAACGATTCATACGGACGCATCGTGGCGCCCACGTTCAGGGCGGTGACGAACAAGCCGTTGGTCACTGAAGCGGAGAGCGCGGTGTTCGTGGCGCCGGCAGGCCGCGTCGAAGTGAAGCTCGAGCGGAGCGCTGCGGGTGTCTCTGCGCGCGTTCAAGGTGAAGTGAAATGGGTCGGAGCGAAGGGCACGCTCGAGGTTCCATCAGGGCGCACGCCCTGGCTCCTCTCGGCGCTCCGATGAAGCTCGAACCAAGATCCCCTCTCCCTCTGGGAGAGGGTCAGGGTGAGGGCCGAACAGAATCAATCGCAGTCATCACGTTGTTCCTCACGCTGGCAGCCTGTTCCCCCCTGCCCGTGACGATGGATGCGGGACCCTCAGGTGGCGGAGCCGCAACCGGCGGCGGCTCAGCAACAGGAGGGAGCGGTGGTGGCGCCGAAGAAGACCAAGACGCCGGCCTCGACGCAGGCCCCAGCACCGGCGACGCAGGCACCGGGTGCACCTCGCCGGCCGACTGCGCCTCCAACACCTGCGTGGCCTGGTTCCGCGATGCAGGCTCGGTCTGCGGCCGCCTCTGTTTCGATCAAACCCAGTGCGCTGATCTGCCCGGGTTCACCTGCATTCCCGATCTCAACGGCAGCGGCGTGTGCGTACCGAAGAGCCCTGCCCACTGTCTTCCGTGCGACTTCGACGTGAACTGCGGCGGCTTGTCGGAAGCCTGCGTGCTCGCTCCCGGCGACTCGACCATGACCTGCCGCATCGACTGCTCCCTCGCGGGAACGGCCGCGTGTCCGCCCGACTATCTGTGCACCGAGACGCGCTTCAACAACGTGATGCGCTCGTTCTGCACGCCGCCGGCGGGGAAGTGTTCGACGTCGGAGGGCGGCTTCTGCGATCGTTTTTCGCAGCCCCAGGCGTGCTCCACCACCAACGACGCCGGCACGTGCACCGGTGCGCGCACCTGCGTGAACGGGCGCTTCACCACCTGCGACGCGCAGACGGCCGCATGCCGCGCGACGTGTGAGCAGGCGGAACGTCCCGGGTGCATGGAACCGCTGTGCCCGGGTGCGACGCGGCTGCCGACACATTGTGGTGACTGCAATACCGCGTGTCCCGGTGCGGGCAGCACCACCGCCAACGTCACCTGCGCCGACGGAGGCTGCACCTTCAGCTGCAAGGGCCAGAACTACGACGTCGATCGCGACGCGGGTTCAGGGTGTGAAGTGGCCGACGCGCCCACGGGGAATCATGTGGTGACCGGCGCGACCAGTCTCGGCACCCTGCCCTGCAATGACGGCTCGACCATCAACGCGATGGGCGTGATGCCCAGCGATACGCGCGTGCATGAGAACCCGGTCATTCCCGCGTTCAGCGTGATGGAAGGTGCGGCTCCTGATTTTCTCGCGGTCAGTGCGAGTGGCGGCACGTTCTGTGTGAACGATGTGGAGGTGACGTTGACCGTGACGGGAGCAGCGAACCTGGCGTGCTTCAGGTTGACCGTGGTGACCAATGAGAACACGTGGTCGTGCATGACGAACGCGGCGGGGACGTGTTCGGTGTCTCAGGGGTCGGGCTCGTATTCGGGTGGGACCACGATTTCACTTCGCGTCGAGCGGACGTGTTCCGCGGCGGCAGCAAATGCTTGGTACACGGTGGCGGGCCACTTCTGACAACCCTCTCCCCGACCCTCTCCCCAGCGGGGGAGAGGGAGCCCAGTTCGAGATAGGGTTGAGGGCGTGCTCCCGAAAGAGGTGAAGCTGTTCTTCCAGGAAGGCAACTCCGACAAGGTCTACTACGCGCGCATCGTGCCCGCGGGCGCCCACGTCTACGACGTGGTGGTGCAGTGGGGCCGGCGCGGCAGCACGCTGAGCCAGGGCAAGAAGGCAGTGAAGGTCTCGCTCGAGAAGGCGCAGACCACGCTCGACCGCCTCGTCAAGGAGAAGACCACCAAGGGCTACGAAGCGATGAGCGGCACGGTGAGACCCGCTGAGGTCGCGCCTCCGATCGGTGAAGGCTCGGCCAGCAAGGCGGGTGGCGTGCGCAAGAAGGTCGGCCGCGTCGCGCAGTTGCTCAACTCCGTCGAGGTGCACGAGGTCGAGCGGCTGCTCGCCGATGCCCGGGTGCTCGCGCAGCAGAAGCTCGATGGCAATCGCGTGCTCTGTCACATCGAAGACGGAGAGGTGCTTCCCACCAACCGCGCGGGGCAGAAGACCAACGTGCCTGCACAGATCCTCGCGGGGCTCATCCACCTTCCCCACGGCACCGTGGTCGATGGCGAAGTGGTGGGCCCGGTGTACTGGCTCTTCGACGTGCTGCAGTTCGCGGGGCGCGAGCTCACCGAGCGGTCGTGCCTCGAGCGCTTCACCCTGCTCTCCGATGAAGTGGAGCCCGGCTTGAGCGAGCCGGTGCGGGTGCTCGAGAGCGCGCTCACCGCCCAACAGAAGCGCAGCCTCTACGAGCGGCTGCAGCAGGCCAGCGCCGAAGGCATCGTCTTCAAGCGCAAAGACGCGCCGTACACCGGTGGGCGGCCGTCATCGGGCGGCACGCAGCTCAAGTGCAAGTTCGTCAGCTCAGCCGACGTGGTGTTGGTCGAGAACGCGGGCAACGCGTACCGCATGCAGGTCTACGACGGCGGCAAGCCGTTCGACGTGGGCAAGGTCTTCTCGGGCACCACCAACGAAACGCGCGCGCGCATCAACGCGGCGCTCGGTGAGGGAAGACGGCTGGTCGCTGAAGTGCGCTACCTCTACGCGACCGATGACTCGCAGCTCTTCCAGCCCATCTTCGTGCGCGTGCGCGAAGACAAGCCGGAGAGGGCGTGCTTGCGCGCTCAGCTCAAGAGCACCAACCGCGACGTACATCAGTGACGTACACGGAAATTCGAGCCCGAGCATCCCGAGCGGTGATTGAGACCGATTCCTATCCCGCCAACCCTCTCGGGATGAGCGGTGTACGTCCGCTCTTAGACGACCGGTAGACGAACCTGAAAGCGAGTGCCCTCACCGACGATGCTGCTGACGGCGATGCTGCCGCCCAGCTCTTCGACGATCTGCTTCGAGATGGCCAGGCCCAGCCCCGTACCGCCATCGACCTTGGTGGTGAAGAACGGGTCGAACACCCGGCTGACCACCTCGGCCGGAATGCCGGCGCCGTTGTCTTCCACCACCAGCACCGCCTCCTTGCCCTGCGCGCTCAGGGTGACGCTCAACAGGTTGCGCTGCCGCTGCTCGGGATCGAACGCTTCGATCGCGTTGACCAACAGGTTGAGCACCACCTGCCCCAACCGTGTGCGCGAGCCGCGAATGGGCGGCACTGCACCGGCCAGGAGCTTGAGCTGACCGCGGTGCCGCACTTCACCGGAAGCAGAGCGAACCGCGAACTCCACCACCTCCTTGAAGTCGACGTCTTCGTCGGTGCGTGAACGTGTGGAGAGCTCGACGGAGCTGATGATGTCGGCCAGCGCCTGCACCGAGGTGCGCGAGTCGCGCAGCGCTCCATCGAGAATCTTCTTGCCCGTGAGATCGCCCACCAGGTCGCTGATCAACTCGAGGTTCATGGTGAGCGCGGTGAGCGGCCCGCGGAGTTCGTGCGCCACGCCCATGGCGATCACCCCCAGCGAATACATGCGCTCGGTCTCGCGCATGCGGCGCTCGAGCTCGGTGGCCCAACGCACGGCGCGGTAGCGCTCCACCGCGCCCACCAGCACCTGGCGCAGCTCGACCGGCTCCCACGGCTTGCGCAGGTAGAGATCGATGTGGCCGCGGTTGATCGCGTCGATGGCCGCTTCGAGATCCGAGTACGCGGTCATCAAGATGCGCACGGTGTCGGGGAACTCGGTGCGCACCGCGTCGAGCAGATCGACACCCGACATGCCTGGCATGCGCTGGTCTGCCACCAGCACGGCGATCTCCTGCTTGCGCATCAGCTCGAGCGCGGCGGCGCCGCTCTGTGCGGTGACCACCGGTACGGAACCGCGGAGACCAGCTGTGAAGACCACCAGGTTGGCGGCCTCATCGTCGACGTACAGAACTGAAGGAGAGGTCAACGGGTTCCCCTGGGAAGCGCGGCCGTGAAGGAAGTACCACCCCCGGGCCGGGGGGTGAACCGCAGATCTCCGCCCCACCTCAGCAACGACTGTCGGGAAAGGTAGAGACCGAGGCCCGTGCCCTCGCCGGGCGCCCGCGTGGTGAAGAAGGGGTCGAACAGCCGCGAGGCGATCTCTTCGGGCACCCCGGGCCCGTCATCGGCCACCGTGAGCTCCACCCACTCGCCCACTGGCTCCCCCTGAAGCGTGCTTGCCCGCTTCACTTCTTTGACCGAGAGCCACACGTTGCGAGCCGGCGCGCGGATGGCGTTGTCGATCAGGTTCACGAACACCTGGTTCAGCTCTGCCGCCGACGCCACCACCTGCACGTCGGCGTAGTCGCGGTGCACCTGCACGTCGAGCAGGCGGTGCTGCAGCAACCGCACGGTGGAGTCGAGCCCCGCCCGAGGGTCCACCGGCCGCACGCCGCCGCCATCACCCGGGCTCACGTGCGTGAGCAAGGCGCCGCTGATCACGTCGATGCGCTGCGCTCCTTCGGCAATCACCGCGAGCAGCTGCGTGTCCGACTCATCCAGCCCCGGGCGAGCCTGGAGCGCGCGCACCCCGTTGAGCACCGCGTTGACGGGGTTGCGCACCTCGTGACCGACGCCCGCCGCCAGCGTGCCCACCGCAGCCAGCCGCGCCGAGGCGGTGACCTGCAACGAGAGCGAACGCAGCCGCAGCTGTGCCTGCACGCGCGCCACCAACACGCGCGGATGAAAGGGCTTTTCCACGAACTCGTCGGCGCCTGACGCGAACCCTTCGATGGCCGCGTCGGTGCCGCCCCGCGCGGTGAGCAGGATGACCGGCGTGGCCGCGATGACCGGGTCGGCTTTGATCGCCTTGCACAGCTGTGTGCCGCTCAGGCCCGGCATCATCACGTCGGAGAGCACGAGATCGGGCCGTTGCCGCTTCACGCTCTCCAGACCCGCAAGCCCGTCAGCGGCCACCAACACGTCGAACGACACCGAGAGCAGGTCGACCAACATCGCCCGCACGTCGGGGTTGTCTTCCACCACCAGCACGCGCGCGCGCCGGCCTCCGTCGAAGACGATGGCCCCGCTCGTCGCCTGCGGAGCGGACCCCAGCGGGCCGCGCGCCTCGGGCGCCATCACCTCGAGCTCGGCATCGGACGCACGCCGGGCCTCGGTGCCTTCGAGCTGAACCTGCCGGCGCTCCAGCGCCTCGGGCTTGATGTGCCCCTTGCCGCGCGGCAACACGATGGTGAAGGCGGCGCCCTGGCCCAGCTCGCTGGTCACCTCCAACCGGCCACCGTGCAGCTCGACCAGGTTGCGCGCGAGCGCGAGCCCGATGCCCACGCCGCCCACCCGTCGGCCCGACGCTTCGTCGGCCTGGTAGTAGCGCTCGAAGATGCGGGTGAGATCGGCGGCCGCGATGCCCGGGCCGGTGTCCTTCACGGTGACGCGCACCTCGCCCGGCGTCTCCTCGACGCGCAGGGTGACCGTGCCGCCTGAAGGCGTGAACTTGAAGGCGTTGCCCAGCAGGTTCGAGAGCGCGCTGTCGAGGCGGTGCGAGTCGCCCCAGAGATCGCGGGTCGACTCGAGGCCCTCCACCTTCAGCTGCAGACCCCGCGCTTCGGCCGCGCTCGCGAAGAGCACACCCAGCTGCCGGGCCATCGCACCCATGTCGAGCGAGGCGTAGTCGAGGCGCAGCTGGCCCGCGTCGATGCGCGAGAGGTCGAGCAGGTCGTCGATCAACCGCAACAGGCGCCACGAATTGCGGCGCAGCCCTTCGAGCAGCCGGCGCTCTTCTACGGGCACGTCGCGGCCGAGGCGATCGTCGAGGGGCGCGAGGATCAAGGTGAGCGGCGTGCGCAGCTCGTGCGAGACGTTCGCGAAGAACTCACTCTTGAGCGCGTCGAGCTGCCGCAGCCGCTCGAGGGCCGTCGACAATTCGCTGGTGCGCTCGGTGACGCGTTGATCGAGCTGCACGTTGACGCGGAACGCTTCGGCAGCGCGCTCCTGCAGCTCGGCCATCGATTGCCGCATGGCGTGGGTGGTCTGCTCCAGCAACGATTCCTTCTGCGCCGAGAGCAGGCGCACGTCGCTCCACCCCCCGTAGCCGAAGCCCAGCGCGATGAACGAAGCGAGCGTCTCCAACAGACCGAAGTGACCGAAGTGTGCAGCGAGCGGGGCGAGAGCGGCCCCCAGCGCAGCCCCCACCCACCGCCGCCAGGTGCCCGGCTTCGGGTTCTGCCAGGCCAGCTCGTAGCGGCAGCAGTCGGCCCCGTTCACCTGGCACTGCAGCTCGATCACCTGCGCGGGCGGCAGATCCCAGATGGTGGGGAACGCGGCGTAATTCGCCATGCGCCCGATGCACGAGTTGCGGTTCCGTTCGGGTCGGCCGCTCGTGTACGTGAGGGTCATCGACCACGGCGACTCGCGTTCGATCGCGAAGCGGCCCGCGCGGTTGTAGGTGGGGGAGAACTCGACCGACTTGCGGTAGGCGAGGCCCGGGCTGCCGACGCTGCGCAAGATGTAATAGGCAAAACCCAGCGCTTCGGGCGTGGCGATGTTGCTCGCGGCGAAGATCATGAAGTCGGGATCGCCTGAGCCCCGCACCAGCTCGTCGAGCAGCAGCTCGAGAAAATCGAGCGAGACAAAATTGTTCGGCCCGGCGAGGTACTCGAGAGAAAGCGGCATGGGCCGCTCGGCCCACAACGCTTCGAGCCGCGCGCGCCCGTACCGCTTCTCGAAGCTCAGCAGAAACGTCTTGAGCAGGCGCGCGCCGACCTCGGGTTTGTCCCACTGCCGGGTGGCCTCTCCCGTCATGCCGGCCTTCGCCCCGTCACCGTCAACACCACTGCGTACTTGAGCGCATCGGGGTCGGAGAGCATCGCGAGGTAGCCTTTGGCGAACGCCCAGTACCGCTGCTCGTCGCCGAAAGACTTCACGGCGATGGGCGCGAGCACCTCGAAACGGTGGGTGTAGTCGGCCACCAGGCGCGCATCGGCGCCCGCGGCCACGTAGAGCGGCGACAGGTGCACGCTCACGTCGTGCAGACCCGCCTGCCTGAACCAGGTGAAGAGCTTGCGGCCCACGAAGAAGTCGAAGCCCGTCGAACTGAGCGCGCGCATGAAGGGCTCGATGCCCTCTTCCACCACTGCCGGCCGGGGCCAGAACGCGAGGCCGATACCGTCGATGTCGGCGACCGACACCGTGCCCCCGGGCCGGGTGATGCGAATCATCTCGCGCAGTGACGCTTCGGGCTCGCGCAGGTACTCGAAGACGAACTGGCTCCAGCTGAAGTCGTAGTGGGCGTCAGGGAGCCCGGTGGCGGGGAGCGCGCCGACCTGCGCGTGCGCGTTCTTCGAGCCCTGCATCAGCGTGTTCGCTTCGGCCACGCGCTCAGGGCTCACGTCGAGGCCGGCGACGAACCCTTCGGGGCCCACCAACTCCAGCAGGGCCGGCATCACCGCGCCCGAGCCGCAACCGAGGTCGACCACGCGCATGCCGGACTGGAGGCCGGCCGCACGCAGGCGGACCGTGCTCGGGTTGGCGTTCTCCTGCTGGAGCAGACGCCGGCCTTCTTGCGACGACTCCATCAGGTAGCTCATGCCGTGGGCCTCTCCGCCTCGCCCGCGTCGACGTGGGCGACCACTTCCTTCTCATGTCTGCGCAGACGGGCAAAGACAGAGATCATCTGGCTGGTCATCTCGCGCACCACCGAACGATGCGCGCCGAACTCGAACACCGGCCCCATGCTGGAAAAGCCCATCGCCTCGAGGTCGGCCACGTCGGTGGCGAAGGCGTGGCACTCCACTTCTCTTCGCCCCTGGCGGGCGTAGACGGCCGCGGCGTGCGCCGCCAACGAGGTGCGGGCCTCGGCCGCGCCCGGCCCATGCGGGTCGATCAGGTACAAGCGGAACGAACTGTACATCTCGGCCCAGAAGAGACCCGGCGACATGGTCTCCAGCAACGCCCAGCCCAGGGGCGCGCCGTGGCGATCCTCCACCACCGTCAGGCTGCGGCCGCGGCTGAGCCCCCGCGCACCGAACCTGCCCGAGAGGCTCTCCAGGTGCAGCTCACCGGGCACCAGATCGTCGCTGAGGACCTTGACCGGATCCTCCGAGGCGCCCGCGTGGGCGAGGAAGGCGCTCTCGTCATCGGGCCCTGCGTCGCGCACGCGCAACGGCCCGGGCGTGGGCAGCCGATCGAGCAACAAACGCATCGGCTCGAAACGCACCCGGTAGGCCAGGCCCGGCCGCAGCACCCGCACCGACAAGGCGCCGTAGATGCGCTCGGCCCAGCGGTTCGACGCGCGCCACAGGCCTCGCACGTAGTCGACGTCGGGCAGCGCCTCGCCGTAGTCGAAGCTCAGGCACATCAGCTGCTGCGAGAGCGCGGCGGAGCGGTGGTAACCCGACTTCACCATCAGGTGCTGCGAGAGCCAGGTGCGCGAGTAGATGCGCAGCCCCGAGGTGTGACCGGCCAGCTCACCGTCTTGCAGAATGACGAAGGTCTTCCCCAGACCGTGGGCACCGTCGCCCATCAGCCCATGGGTGCGCTCCGGAGCGAGCGGCTCGGCGGGCGTGGAGTGATCGCGCCACACCGCGCCTTCGTCGGCGAAGAAGTCCCAGATTTTTCCGAACGGGGTGGTCGAGCCACACTCCGCACCCACCACCAGGTGGCGCACCAGCAGGTCGAGCAGCACCTGGCGATCGGCGTCGGTGATGGCGGTGAACTGCAGGCCACAGCGCCGCTCACCATCGTCTTCGGTGCCGGCCCGCCCCATCGACGCGACCACCGCCGAGACCTGGATACGGCGATCGCCCAGCTGGAGCTGCACGTCATCCAGCCGCAGGCCGAGGGGAAAGACGTCGATGGCCGGGTCGACCCGGAAGCAGGCCCCGATCGAACTCAAGTCGAGCACGGGCCTCGTGACGCGGAAACCACTGAGCGGCGAGACCACGGTGATGGCCGCGTTCACCGTACCGGCCGGCACGCGCAGGCTGGTGCGGCGATGCACCTGCAGCAACGCCTGCGGCACGGCCACCACCAGCTTCTCGTCGGTCGCGCTCAACACTCCGGCGTACCCGGAGAGCTGCCGGCCGTTGATCTCGAACGACAAACGCACCGCCTGCCCCGGCGCCCAGTACGCCCGCGGCGTCGAGGCGGGCTCCAGCAGGTGAAGCACCCGGCCGTCATGACCTGCCCGTGCGAAGAGCTGAGAGAACGCGCCGTCGTCGGTGCCCACCGTGAAGGCGTTACCCGAGCGGCTGGCCGACTTGAGCAAGGCACAGATGCGCAGCGCGTTGGTGAGGCGCTGGGGCGCCGCGGGCGTGCGGCGATGGGTCTCGAAGACCGCGCCGACCTGCAACGCACTTCCTTTCAACTCCGCGCTTCCTTTCAACTCCGCGTTCCCCCCCCACTCCGGGTTGCCCTCCACCCGGCGCACCGTCTGCACGATGCAGGAGACGTCTTCCATCAACACCACCTCGCCCCGCCGCAGCCGGGTCAACACGATGGGCTCACCGGGCATCAACGCCGCGAGGTGAGGGCCCGCGGCCACCAGCAGGCCCACGCCTTCGTTCGAGACGTCGATGCAGGTCGCCTTGAGGGGGATGCCGCGCGTGACGATGGTCGCGTCGATGGCCACCGAAGCCGGATGCCGCGGCGAGGCGCGCCTGCGCACCAGCGCCTTGAGCTTCCAGGGGGCGTCGTCGTCGAGCGTGAGGAAATCGAAGCCGGCCGCGGCGATCGCCTCGAGCTCTTCCAGCGCCTCGGCATCCGCGGTCGGGGCCAACACCACCCGGGTGGCACTCGGTGCCTTGCGGTCGAGATCTGCGAGCAGCTTCTTGAGCTCACCGTGATGCGAGACCACCAGTGAAGGCGCCAGAGAAAGGAAAGGCGCGGCTTCTTTGCGCGAGGCCGCCTCGAGGTACTCGTTGCCGCTCTCACCCAGGATGGCCTTGAGAAGTGAACGAACCTCAGGCTGTGGATGAATGATCAAGACAGGTCGGGGGGACATGCGCTGCTCCTTGTTGTGCCCCCCAGGCATCACTGCATCGTGTTCAGCCGCTGCGTGGCTTGGGCCTGACCAGCCCCAACACTTCGAGCTTCGACAACACCTCGGCCGGCTGAAAGGGCTTGGGCAAGAACGCCGCCGCGCCCGCTTCGAGGAACTTCTTCTCGAGCTCAGGGCTGTGCCGGCCGCTCATCGCGAGCACCGCGATGCTGGCGGTCTGCGGTGATTCTTTGAGCCGCCGGCAGACCTCGAGGCCATCCATGCCCGGCATGTACGAATCGAGCAGCACCACCTCGGGGCGCAGCAGGCCGACCTTCAACAGACCATCGAGGGCGTTCTCGGCGAGCGAGACCTCGATGGGAAAATCAGACTTCGCCAGCAGCGCACCGAGCGAACGCAGGTAGGTGGGCTCGTCGTCGATGACCAGCAGCCGCACCTTCTCGCCCTCGAGCTCGCGGGGCACCGGCAGGCGATGCGCGCGCAGGAAATCGACCAGCTCGTCGGAGGCCACCCGGCGATGCCCACCCGGCGTGCGGAACGCGCGCAGCTTGCCCTGCTCGATCCACTTGAGGACGGACGAGGGGCTGACCTGAACGAGCGAGGCCACTTCGTGGGAGGTCAGCAAGCGCATCAGGAGGTCAGGCCGTCGGGTTCGCTCATGGGCCGCGCGTCTCCGTTGTCACGCCGCCGCACGCGCGCCAAGACCGAGTTCATCTGGGTGATGAAGTCGCGCACCACCGAGCGGTGAGCGCCGAACTCGTAGACCGGGCCCAGGCGTACGAAACCCAGCGCCTGCAGATCGGCCACGTCGGCGTTCGAAGCGTGGCACTCCACTTCGCGGCGCCCTGCCCGGGCCGCTTGAATGGTGGCCCACGACGCGAGCGAACTGCGCGCCTGCGCGGCGAGGGGGCCCGCAGCCTCGAGCAGGAAGATTCGGAACGAGGTGTACATCTCGGCCCAGAAGAGGCCCGGTGACATCGTCTCGAGCAACGCCCAGCCCAGGGGCGCGCCGCGATCGTCTTGCACCACCACCAGCGAACGGCCGCGCGAGAGGCCCAGCTCTGCGAAGCGGCTCGACAACGTCTCCAGGCGCAGCTCTCCGGGCACCAGGTCGTCGCTGAGCAGCTTGACGGGATCTTCCGACGCAGAAGCGAACGAGAGAAACGCGCGTTCGTCATCGGGCCCCGCGGCGCGCACCCGCAAGGGCGCGGGCACGAACGCAGCGGTGGGCAGCCGCATCGGCTCGAACCGAACGCGGTACGCGAGGCCCGGCTTGAGCAGCCGCGAAGAGACCGCGTCGTAGATGCGCTCGGCGCGGTTCGACACCCGCCACAGCCCACGCACGTACTCCACGTCGGCCAGCGCCTCGCCGTACTCGAAGCTCAACGACAACACCTGCTGCGAGAGCGTACCCGCGCGGTGAAAACCCGACTTCACCAGGAGGTGCTGTGCGAGCCACGTGCGTGAATAGATGCGCAGGCCCGAGCTGTGCGCGGCCAGCTCTCCGTCACGCAGCACCACCACCGTCTTGGAGAGCCCGTGCGAGCCGTCACCCAGCAGCCGATGGGTGGACGCGGGCGG